>NZ_CAXAON010000004.1:0-328829 GCF_963970495.1 Pseudomonas sp. EA_65y_Pfl2_P78
GGGTACGGATGGAGGCGCCTTGGCTCCAATCTTGTCGACCATGCTTGCGTAACCAAACCAACACCGTCGACCGGCCCTGGATCCCGTAGCGCCGTTGAGCCTCTTTATAACTCAACTCGCCTTTTTCTACTTGGTCGACAACTGACAATTTAAAAGTCAGCGTGTAATCGCGCTGACTACGTTTTGCGCCCGTATCCATTGCACCCTCCTGATAAGAAGCCAGAAGGTGTAAACCTTATTCAGGACGAGACACCGAACATGGAAAGGCCTCACAGGATCAAACCTGTGGGGCCTTTTCATTTTTGCAGGAGCTACCGCTCCCCGCACTCAGCCACTCACGACAGCGAGTGCCCTAGCTCCTGTTTGATCAGCTCATAAACTTCCTTGTGCGTTGAGTTATGCAGCGTGTTGTCCTGGCATGCCGAAGCCAGGAAGGTTTTGACTTCTTCTTTGGCGTGCGGGTAGAGGCTGGCGACGTAGTCGGCCTCATGTTCTTGGGTGCAGTTGAAGTACTTGTCGTCTTTCGCTTTGTCTCTAGCCATTGTGCGGCTCCTTTTGGGTTCAAATGATGTGGAGAAACAGGGCCGGATGGCCCCATACGTCACTGAGCGTAGGGACGTAAAGACGGCCCGCCAGTCGTTCGAACAAAAAAGGAAAAGGTTGTAGGACGCAGTCGCTCATTCACTCTCGCGGTTAAATCTCCTTCACCGGCGTCTCCCCTGTTGCTCCTTTGATCAACTCGATTACATGCAAACAATCGGCCTTGTTCACATAAGACTCACCACTGGCGATGGTTTCGTGATTGCCTGCGCGCAGCCTCCAGCGCCATTGCCCTTTGCCGGTGCTCGGGGTGCCTTTGGATTGTCTGTAAATCTCGAAATACATTCAGTTCGCTCCATGCGATTTATTTGTGCGACAGCCTTTTTGACGCATGGTCGCAAGCCTAGCGCAGACGGGTTTTTTGGCTATCGGACATTTGTTTCCAATCGTTCGCGGATGTTTCTGAAGGGGGCATGTTTAGTACGTTGAGAATGGTCGCTTGGCGAAGAGCTGCAATGTGTATTTGAACGACGTTCCCGTCCACGACATACGGGACTGAACGGTGACGCACAGGTCATGGGCTGAGGGTGAAAACACAGAAGGTCCAGTGAGGTCGGCAAAGGTTGATGGACGCCGAGCCCCAGGCCTTTCTACACTGCCCGTATTCCGGGGAGCGGGGGCAGTGAATGAATCGCAATGAACTACGCAAGGCAGACATCAACCTGATGGTGGTCTTCGAAACCTTGATGCTCGAGCGCAACGTGACCCGTGCGGCGGAGAAGCTGTTTCTCGGTCAGCCGACCATCAGTTCGGCGCTCAACCGTTTGCGCACGATGCTCAACGATCCGTTGTTCATTCGTGTCGGGCACCGCATGGAGCCGACGGCCCGTGCTGAAGATATCTTTCGTCACCTCAAACCGGCGCTGGATTCGTTGTCAGTGGCATTGAGCCTGACCCGTGATTTCGATCCTGCGGTCAGTACCATGACGTTCCGCATCGGCCTGTCTGATGACGTCGAGTTCGGCCTGTTGCCGCCGGCGTTGCGTGCTTTGCGTCAGGAAGCACCGAACGTGGTGTTCGTGGTGCAACACGTCGACTATTGGCGAATCCCCGATCTGCTGGCCGCCGGCGATATCACGGTCGGTATCAGTCAGACCCGTGGCCTGCCGGCCAACGCCAAACGCAAACTGCTGCGGCACATTCAACCGAGCATCCTGCGTGCCGACGCCTGCGGTACGCCGCTGACCCTCGATGAATATTGCGCACGTCCCCACGTCCTGGTGTCCCACACCGCCAACGTCAGTGGTTTCGCCGACGAGTGGCTGGCAGAGCTTGGCCGTACCCGTCAGGTGGTGCTGTCGGTGCCGCAATACAGCGCGCTGCCGGCACTGTTGGCCGGCACGGACCTTATTGCCAGCCTGCCGGATTACGCCGCCGCCGCCATGGCCACCTCCGGGTTGCTGTTCAAGGAACCGTTCCCGTTCAAGACGCCGACACTCGACCTGTCGATGGTCTGGCTCAGCCACGTCGACAGCGACCCGGCAGAGCGCTGGTTGCGTTCGCGGCTCGAAGCCTTGATGAGCGAGCGCCCCCCGACACCGCTCTAAAACGCGCGACACGACCCTGACGGGCGTTGTTCAACTTGCCGGGAGGAAGTCTGCCTGCTTTGCTGTGACGTATGAATCCGGCGGAGAACTGTGCCATGAGCATCACCCGTACGTTGCTGCGTGGGCGCGGCAGTCTCGACAGTGGCAAGGTTGGCATGGTCGAGCTGTTTTTCGATCTGGTGTTCGTGTTCGCCGTAACCCAGTTGTCGCATTCCCTGCTCGCCCATTTGTCGATTCTCGGCGCGGTGCAGGTAGCGTTGTTGATGGTCGCGGTGTGGTGGGTGTGGATCTTCACGTCCTGGATCACCAATTGGCTCGACCCGGAAAAACTGCCGATCCGCCTCGGGTTGTTTGGCCTGATGATTGCCGGTTTGTTGCTCTCATCGGCCATTCCCAAGGCATTCACCGAACGCGGTTTGATGTTCGCCGCAGCGTTTGTGTTCATGCAGGTCGGGCGCACGCTGTTTGCCATTTGGGCGGTGCGCGGCGAATCGCTGAGCATGACCCGCAACTTTCAGCGCATCCTCGTCTGGCTGATGCTGTCCGGGGTTTTCTGGATGGCCGGGGCGTTTGTCGAGGCAGAGCAACGCCTGTGGTGCTGGTCGGCGGCTTTGTTGATCGAGCTGATTTCGCCGTCGCTATATTTCTGGGTGCCGGGCCTTGGGCGTTCGTCGCTGAGCGACTGGAACGTCGAAGGCAATCACATGGCCGAGCGCTGTGGCTTGTTTGTGATCATTGCCCTGGGTGAGTCGTTGCTGGTGACCGGTGCGACGTTTGCCGAATTACCGCTGAGTGCGGGCGGATTGCTCGCCTTTCTCGTCTCGGTGCTGGGCAGTATCGCCATGTGGTGGGTGTATTTCGACAGCGGCGCCGAACGCGCGCACCATCGCATCGCTCATTCCACTGATCCTGGGCGCCAGGCGCGGATCGCTTACACCTATCTGCATGTGCTGATCGTTGCCGGGGTGATCGTCAGTGCCGTGGCCGATGAGCTGGTGCTGGTGCACCCGGATCACGCCAGCGACGCCGGTATCCTCGCGATCATTGCCGGACCGTGGTTGTTTCTGCTCGGCAATGCGCTGTTCAAATGGGTCATGGCCGACCGGTTGCTGCCCCCTTTGTCGCATCTGGCCGGGCTGGTTCTGCTGATGCTGTCCTTCCCATTGGCGTTGAATCACTGGTTTTCAGCGTTGCAACTGGGCGCGCTGACCACGACGATCGTGATCGTGGTCGCTGCCTGGGAAACCTTGGCGCTACGTCAGACATCGTCACCCGTGGTGTCAGAAAAAGCCTCAAGGGAGTAGGGCGCAGCTGTGTTATATGTACGGCCTTTCTGCCGCCCGACTGGAGTACCCCGATGCCACACCTGCACATGGAATACACCGCCAACCTGCCGCAACTGAACGCTGACGTCGCTTTGATCCGGCTCAACAACACCTTGGTGGGTTCCGGTCAGTTCGCGGCGGAGTTCGATATCAAGAGCCGTGCGGTGAAAGTGGAAACCTTCAAGGTTGGCACCGCCATGGGCGAGCGTGCTTTCGTGCATGTGAAGCTGGCCCTGCTCAGCGGCCGTTCGCCGGAGATCAAGAAACAGCTTTCGCAAAGCCTGCTGACGGTGTTGCAAGAACTTTGCGAATGGCCTGCCGACATTGAGGTGCAGTTGTGCGTTGAACTGCTCGATATCGACCGTGATTCCTACAGTAAAACCGCTATTGGCATGTAAGCGTCAGGCCGCTTCCAGCTCACTGCACACCTGGATTATCTGCTCGCGGAGCCAGACGTTGGCGCTGTCCTGATCGACGTTCTGGCTCCACTGCATGTCGAGCGTGAACCCCGGCAAGCCGTTGGGCGCCTCGCAGTGGTTAAACACGGCTTCGTTGGTCAGTAAACGCTGAATACGCCGGGGCAGAGTGAGGATGAAGTCGGTGCCGGTGATCAATTTCAACGCAGCACTGTAGCTGTTCGAGCGCGCCACAATCTGGCGTTTCTGTGCCTGTCGCGCGAGCCAGCCGTCGACCATGTTGGTGGTGGAGGTCCAGGGTGTGGGGAACACATGCCGGCGTTCGGTGAAGGCCTGCAAGCTCAGGCGCGGTTCCAGTGGTGTGGCGCGCTTGTCGAAGACGCAGACCAAATCATCTTCCAGCAGCATCCGAGACTTCAGGTCAGCGTGGTTGCGGTGGAAGTTGGGGCCGAAGCTGATCACAAGATCGAGGCTGCCGTCGCGCAGCTCATCCGCTGGCACATCGGTTTCAAACTTGTGCATGTTGACCATCACCGGCAAATCATTGAAGTCGAAGCGTTTCAATAAACGCGGCAGGATCAGTTGTTCGAAGTATTCCGGGGCACAGATGTTGAAGGTGACCGCTTGCTGGGTTGGATCGAACACCGGGGCGCCGGCGTGGCACAGATTGATGCTCTCGAGAATCTTCTGTACATGGCCGTACATGGTGCAGGCCTTGTAGGTCGGACGCATGCCGGTGCGTGTGTTGATGAACAGTTCGTCTTCGAAACTGGTGCGCAGTTTTTTCAGGCAATAACTGACGGTGGACTGGCTGACAAACAGTGTTTCCGATACATCGGTGACGCTGTTCTGCTCATACACGGCGATAAACACCATGAGATCCTGCATGTCGAGCTTTCGAAGCAAGTTACTGTTCAGCATCCGTTCTATCTCGCTGTGCTCCTTGCGCTGAATCCGCGCAAACGTGTGCGAACGATCCTAGCGGAACGATGGTGCCAGGAGAAAGCCCTGTAGGATATTTCACGGACAGTTGTGGGACAGAAAGTTTTAGCAACACGACGTCGCCCGACAAAGCGCTAAAACATGGCCAGAAGCCTTCAGTTACTGCGGGTTTGCGGTCAGCGGACATGTCGTTGGTAATGCCGGGGATCGAAACGCAACACCATCAGCAGCATGACGACCATCATGGCCGTCAGCGTCCCCCAGGCCCATTCGAAGCTGCCCAGTTGATCGCGGACCATCCCGGCCAGTAATGGTGAGAGGCCGGCAATCAGATAACCAATGCCTTGCACGAAGGCGGTGAGGCCGCCGGCGCGCTTCGGGTTGTCGAGGTGGTCGAGGGCGACGATCAGGCTCATCGGAAACAACCCGCCGATGCCCAGGCCCAACAGGCACGGCCACAGCAGGCTGAGGTGTTGCGGGCTGAGGATCAGCCCGCAAAAGCCGGCGATGATCAGGCCGAGCAGTGCCATCAGTACCCCGCGCCGATCACGGCTGCGATTGGCGATAGCCGGGACTATGAGTCCGGAAATGACCTCCATGGCGGTCAGAAAACCTAACAACAGCCCTGCGTTTTGTTCGCTCCAGCCTTTTTCCACGTAGTACGGCGCCAGCCAAGCGAGCACACAGGTGTAGGACGCTGTTCCCAGACCGAAGAAGATTGCGAGTAACCAGGCGCGAGCATTGGAGAAAAACGCTTCTTTCCTCGCCGCCCCCGTCAGGGTGTTTGGCAGTGACCTGCGTTGCGACCACCAGAACACGAACGCCAGCAGCGCCAGCGCCGCCCAAATGGCCAAGCCCAGGCGCCAGCTACCGGTTTGTACCCTCACCAGTGGCGCGAATGAGGCCGCAATCGCCGCGCCGCCCATGATCGAGGTGACATACAAGCCCATGCACAGCGCCACGTTGTCGGCGAAGCGCGATTTGATCAGCGCCGGCATCAACGCCTGAATCAACGCGATGCCGATGCCCGCCAACATGGCGCTGACAATCAGTTCGCCAGCCGAGTCGATAAACAGCCGTGACAGCGTCGCCAGAGCAATGATCAGCAGCGACAACAGCACCGTACGCTGTTCACCCAGGCGCTGACTGATACCGATGCCGAAAAACATCGCCAAGCCCATGGCCGTCACCGGCAACATGGTCAGCAACGATGCAAGGCTGAAACTCAACGGGATGTCGCCGCGAATCGCCGAAAGCAGTGGCCCGACGGCTGCCATCGATGGTCGCAGATTGAGAGCGACCAGAATGATCGCGAGCATTAGCCCGACGGCGGGGCGGGAGGTGGTGCGGATGTGTTCCATCGTCAGGCCTTTGATATCAGGGCTGAGGATTAGGCGCGTGGCCACTCGGTGCGGGCAAACCAGAAAATCCGCTGCTGTATTTAAATATTCGATAACCGCGAATCCCCCTCCGTGGGCGCGGGCATGCTCGCTTGCACAGGGATGGGGGGCAGGCCAAAAACTGGAGCAAGCCTGAAGCACTCTCAAATATTTTTCGGATTTCGACTTATTACCAAGCCCTAACTAATCGTTGGCGACTTTTTCACGAAAAATTGATGGATGCCTGTCTACAGTTTTGCAGGCCTTGGTTAATGAATTTTTCACAACTAACCGGGGCTCTTCTTTTCAGGAATAACCCACCACTATGTTGAAGTTGAATTCCGTGCGCCCGGAGTGGGTGACGTTGATTGCCAGTGCCTTTCTGTTGATCGGTTTCAATTTTGTGCTCTGGCAGCACCTGGTCGAGATCACTGCCGCAGATGGCAACGGCGTTGCCATGCGCGTGGCTTTTGGCGTGATGATCCTTGCCGCGTTCAACATCGTGCTGACCTTTCTCGCCTTTCGTCCGCTGCTCAAGCCGATTCTGACACTGATGTTCTTGATCAGTGCCGGTGTGGCTTATTTCATGAGTCAGTATGGCGTCATGATTGATGCGGGTATGCTTCGTAACTTCGCCGAAACCAATGCCACGGAAGTTCGTGATCTGCTGTCGTTGAAGTTGTTTGCTTACTTGTTGTTTCTTGGTGTGTTGCCTTCCTGGTTGTTGTGGAAAGTGCCGGTCAACTATCGTCGCTGGCATCGCGAGTTGTTCAGCAAAGTTGTTGTCAGTTTCGTATCGGCTGCCGTGATCGGTGGGGTTGCACTGGCCAACTATCAGGGGTTGTCCTCGCTGTTTCGCAATCATCATGAATTGCACTTGATGCTGGTGCCGAGCAACTACATTGGCGCGACGGCCGGTTACCTGCGTGAACAGGTGGCGTCGGCGCATCAGCCGTTCGTCAAGATCGGCGAGGACGCCCAACGTAATCCGGACTTGAAAGTACAGCCACGCAAATCCCTGACCGTGCTGGTCGTGGGGGAAAGTGCCCGGGCGCAGAACTTCGGCATCCTGGGTTATAACCGTGACACCACGCCAAAACTGGACAAGGAAGCGGGGCTGATCGCGTTCACCGACGTACATTCCTGCGGCACTGAAACGGCGGTCTCGGTGCCGTGCATGTTTTCCAACATGGACCGCAAGGATTACGACGCCAGCAAGGCCAAGAACGAAGAGGGCCTGCTCGACGTGCTCAAGCGTGCCGGTATCGATGTGATCTGGCGCGATAACCAGTCTGGCTGCAAAGGCACTTGCGATCGGGTCACGCTGCAGGATGTCAGCAACCTCAAAGACCCGGCGCTGTGCGCCAACAGCGAATGCCGTGATGAAATCCTGCTGCAAGGTCTGCAAGGCTTTATCGACCATCTGGACAAGGACACTGTGCTTGTCTTGCACCAGATGGGCAGTCATGGCCCGGAATACTTCAAGCGCTATCCGAAGGAATACGAACACTTCACACCCGTCTGTGAAAGTAACGCGCTGAACAATTGCAGCCGAGAAAGTATCGTCAATGGTTACGACAACACGCTGGTTTACACCGACCATGTGTTGTCGAGCCTGATCGATGTACTGCGCGCCAATCAGGACAAGGTTGATACCGCCATGTTGTACCTGTCGGATCACGGCGAGTCATTGGGCGAATACAATTTGTTCCTGCACGGTACGCCTTACATGCTGGCGCCGGAGCAACAGAAACATGTGGCGATGCTGGCGTGGTTCTCTGACAGTTATCAGAAGGCTTATTCGGTCGATACTCACTGCCTGCAAATGAACCGAGACAAACCGTTGAGTCAGGACAACCTGTTTCACTCGATGCTCGGCTTGCTTGAAGTACGCAGCAAGGTTTATCAGCCGGGCCTGGACATGTTTGCCGGTTGCCGTGGCGCAGGGATTGATGGCGTGTTGGCCAAGGACTGAGCCGTTTCGGGCCCGTTGTCCTGATACGACGGGCCTGCCTGTTTGCCCTATCAGACTATTCTTGCTGTTTGGCAGGACATTTCGTTACAGCTCTTGTCCTTCGCAGGCGCGTAAATCGCCAGTGGCGATATATACTGCGCGCCATTCTTCAAGGGAGAGCCGTGTGGCCATCGATATTCACTGGATTCGCGACAACGAAAGCCTCGCGCAATTTTGCGCCGAGTGGCAGCAACTGCCTTTCGTGGCCCTCGACACCGAATTCATGCGGGTCGACACCTTCTACCCGATTGCCGGCCTGTTGCAGGTGGGTGACGGCAAGCGCGCCTACCTGATTGACCCGTTGACCATCAACGCCTGGCAACCGCTGGCCGCGTTACTGGAAAATCCGGCGGTACTCAAGGTTCTGCACGCGTGCAGCGAAGACCTCGAAGTCCTGTTGCGCCTGACCGGCAGCATGCCGGCGCCGCTGTTCGATACCCAACTGGCCGCGGCTTACTTGAACCTCGGTTTCTCGATGGGCTACTCGCGGCTCGTGCAGGCCGTGCTCGGCATCGAACTGCCCAAAGGCGAAACCCGCTCCGATTGGTTGCAGCGACCGTTGTCCGAGACACAAATCAGCTATGCCGCCGAAGATGCCGTGCATCTGGCGGAGGTATTCGTACAGCTGCGTCCGAAACTGTCTGACGACAAATTCAACTGGGTTCTGGAGGACGGCGCCGAGCTGGTTGCCAACCTGCGTCGGGAAACCGACCCATACGAGGTGTATCGCGAGGCCAAACTGGCGTGGAAACTGTCCCGCGCACAACTGGCCGTGCTGCGTGAACTGTGTGCCTGGCGCGAGCGCGAAGCCCGCGCCCGAGACCTGCCGCGCAACCGCGTTGTGCGTGAGCATTCGCTGTGGCCGCTGGCCCGTACGCAACCGGACTCTTTGAGTGCGCTGGGCAAGATCGAAGACATGCACCCGCGTACCGTGCGTCAGGACGGCGAATTTCTACTTGATCTGATCAAGCGCTCTGGCAGTGTGGGCCCCGATCAATGGCCGCCTGCGGTGCCGGAACCGTTGCCGATCGAAGCGGCTACGTTGATCAAGCAATTGCGCGCGCTCGGTCAGGCCGAAGCCGAACGGCTGAACATCGCGCCAGAACTGATGCTGCGCAAGAAAACCCTCGAAGCACTGCTCAAGAGCGGTTTCCCCGAGGGTCCTTACCAATTACCTGAGTCGCTGCGTGGCTGGCGCCGCGAACTCATGGGTCAGAAGCTGCTCGACAGCCTGGCCACCGCCGGAGAACAGCCTTGAAACGTATTTGTTCCATTTACCAAAGCTCCAAGCGCAGCGGCATGTACCTTTATGTGCTCAAAAGCGATGCACTTGAACAAGTGCCCGAAGCGCTGATGCTGGCCTTCGGCAAAGCCAGACATGCTTTCGATCTGGTGCTGTCGCCCGAGCGAAAACTGGCCAGTGAAGACATCGTTGTGGTCCTGGAAAACCTCGAAAAGCAGGGCTATCACCTGCAAATGCCGCCGGCTGAGGATGAGTACATCGAACATTTGCCTGAAGAGTTGCTGCGACGCAACGACCCGATCTGATTGGCGGGGCCCTGTTCTGGGCCTCTGGTAACCCTGGAACTGTTTTTACCGCGATGACCGCCCGAAATACGGCGGTTGTCTGCACGGTTTGCGAAAGGTTTGAAGATGCGCGTTCTGATTGCTGAACACGACCACGCGATATACGCCCGGCTGCTGCGTCAGGCAGCGCCGGAGCTCGAAGTACTGACCAGCGGCGACTCCGCTGAACTGGCTCGTCAGGCCACCGATTGTCCGGTTTGGCTGGGGCAGCCGGATCTGCTGGCGACCCTGTTGCGTCAGGGCCATCAACCCCAATGGCTGCAATCGACCTGGGCCGGTATCACGCCACTGCTGGCTGATGGCTTGCGCCGTGATTACCGCCTGACCCGCGCGGTGGGGATTTTTGGTCAGGTGATGGCCGAATACGTACTGACTTACATGCTCGGCCACGAACGCGAAGTGTTGGCACGTCTGGTCAGCCAGGTCGAGCGCAAGTGGGACAACCGCACGGGCCAGAGTCTGGTCGGACGCAAGGTGCTGATCGTCGGCACCGGCGACATCGGCCTGAGCGTGGCGCAGTTCCTGCGGCCGTTTGGCGTCGAGTTGTACGGTATCGCCAGCAGTGCACGGGAGCAGGCACCGTTTGTCGAAGTCGGCTCGATGGCCGATTTGCCACGTCTGGTGGGCGAAGTGGATTACGTGGTCAACCTGTTGCCCAACACCGAACACACCCACGATGTCTACGACGCGGCGCTGTTCAAGCAATTCAAATCGACCGGGTTGTTCATCAATGCCGGGCGCGGTGTCGCGGTGGTCGATGCGGATCTGGTGGAGGCCCTGAAGGAAGGGCATCTGGCGGGCGCGGTGATCGACGTCTGCCGGCAGGAGCCGTTGCCGCAACGTCATCCATTCTGGACGGCGTGGGGCTTGTTGCTGACCGGCCACAGCTCGGCGCCGACGTCACCTGCGTTGATGGTGCAGTTGTTTGTCGACAACCTGCGGGCGTATCAGGCCGGTGAGGCGTTGCGCGGGGAAGTGGATTTCAGCCGCGGTTATTGAGTTTTCCCGATCCAATAGTGGGAGCGGGCTTGCTCGCGAAAGCGGTGTGTCAGTCATCAGAAACGTTGACTGACACACCCTCTTCGTGAGCTGGCCTGCTCCCACTGTTTTTTTGTGGTGTGGCTTAGAGGGTGAAGTCGCCTTCAGCCGCCAGTTCGCTCAGCGGACGACGGGGGCTAGGCTCCTCGCGTGCTTGCAGGTAATCGGCCAGGGTCGCCTTGTCCCCCAGCTTGCCCACCGCCACGGCGGCGTGCAGTGCGTAACCTTCTGGAATGTTCAGCTCCTGGCGGGTCAGTTCCTGATCAAAACCGGCCATGCCATGGGTGTGCCAACCGCTGATGCTCGCTTGCAGCGCCAGATGGCCCCACGCCGAGCCCGTATCGAAGGTGCTCCACAGCGCAGGGGTTTCTTCAGTGGCGCCCGGTACGGCGAAGGTGGTTTTGGACATGACGATCACCAGCGCCGAGGCATGTTGCGCCCAACTGCGGTTGAATTCGTTGAGCAGGCCCAGATACCGCTCCCAGTTCGGCGTATCGCGACGCGCATAGAGAAAACGCCATGGCTGCGAGTTGTAGGCCGACGGCGCCCAGCGTGCGGCTTCGAAAAAGCTCAGCAGGGTTTCTTCCGGGATCGCTTCGCCGGTAAAGGCGCGGGGCGACCAGCGATCGGTGAATTGCGGGTGAATGGCGTAATCGGCAACGCGAGGGTTGGCACTCATCAAGAAATTCCTGGACACGTTTTTAAAAGAAGCGAGGCAAAACCCTACTGGGCGGCGCTTGGGCTGACAAGCGCGTTTTACCGACAGTCGCCAGCGCTTGGCCCGCAAGCCCGCTGGCACTAGACTGGCGGCCTTTTCACCACCTGATGTTGATGCTTGAGCCATGGCCGCCAAAGTCGAACCGTTCTGGAAACGCAAAACCCTCGATCAACTGGATCACGAGGAATGGGAATCGCTGTGCGACGGCTGTGGCCTGTGCTGCCTGCAAAAGCTTGAGGATGAGGAAGACAACAGCGTCTATTACACGCGCATCGCCTGCAAACTGCTGGATCTGAAAACCTGCCAGTGCAGCGATTATCCGAATCGCATCAAGTTTGTCCCGGACTGCATCCAGCTCACGCCGGGGCAGGCCGAAGCGTTCAAATGGTTGCCGCCGACCTGCGGTTATCGGCTGGTCAGCGAGGGCAAGGATCTGCCGTTATGGCATCACCTGGTGTGCGGTGATCGCGAGGCAGTGCACCACGAGCGGATTTCCCAATCCGGGCGCATGCTCGCCGAAGGCAGCGTGCCGGAAGACGACTGGGAAGATCACCTGATTTTCCGGGCCGGCTAAGCGCCCACGGATTCAAGTTTCAACAAGGAGTGTGTATGGCTGTGGGATTGCGGCGGGCGTTGATCGCCGGGCTGCTGGCGCTGAGTGCGCCGGTGTGGGCGGCGAAGAAAGTCGACCTGGATTATCACGTGCGCTTGTTGCCCAAAAGCGATCAGGCTGAAGTGCGTTTGACCCTGGCCAAGGGCGCCGTTGTGCGCAGCCTCGATTTTGACCTCGGCGATGGCAGCCATTACAGCGACTTCAAGGCCGATGGCCAATGGCAACTGACGCCGGGCAAGCAGGCGCGCGGTGTCTGGCGTCCGGCGAGCGAAAAGGCCAGCCTGACCTATCGCGTGCGCATCAGCCACGGTCACAGGAACGGCAGCTTCGACACGCGCATGACGTCAACGTGGGCATTGATGCGCGGTGACGATTTGGTGCCGACGGCCAAGCTGGATCAACAGGACGGCACCGAACTGGTTTCGCGCCTTCAATTTGAGTTGCCCGACGGCTGGAAAAGCATCGAAACCGCGTGGCCACGCATCGGCAAAAACAAATTCCGCATCGACAATCCCTCACGCTTGTTCGACCGCCCGACCGGTTGGATGCTGGCCGGCCACCTCGGCAGCCGTCGCACCCGGTTAGGTGAAACCGAAGTCACCGTGGCCTCGCCGCAAGGGCAGGGGATGCGCCGCATGGACGTGCTGACGTTGTTGACGTTTGTCTGGCCGCAGGTGCAGGCGCTGTATCCGCGTCATCCGGCCAAGCTGTTGATCGTCGGCGCCAGCGACCCGATGTGGCGCGGCAGCCTGGGCGCGCACGAGTCGATCTATCTCAACACGCGTTTGCCGTTGGTCAGCGAGAGTGGCAGCAGCGCGCTGGTGCGTGAGTTGGCTCAGGTGTTCGCTCGGATCAATGACGAGCAGCGCAGCGACTGGATCAGCGAAGGGTTTGCCGAGTTTTACGCGATCGAACTGGTGCGCCGTGCTGGCGGCATGAGCGATGAGCGCTATCAGAGTTTGCAGGCGAAATTGGCCAGGGATGGCGCAAAGGTCACGACGCTGCGCGGCGAACAGATCAGCCCGGCGCAGGTTTCAAGGGCAGTGGTGATGTTGCAGGAGCTCGATGGCGAGATTCGCTTGAAGACGCGCAACAAGCGTTCGCTGGATGAAGTGTTGCGGGGCGCGATGCATCTGGGGACGGTGAGTACCCAGGAGTTTGTGCAACTGGCCGAGCGTGTTCTGGGCGAGTCTTCCAAAGTTCTTGATACCGCGTTGCTTCAGTAATACCGCCTTCACGAGCAAGCCCGCTCGCACATTGGTTTTGTGTTCGACGCAGATCAAATGTGGGCGCGGGCTTGCTCGCGAGGAGGCCATCAGCCTCACAACAAATTAAGGATTCAAACCCCGGCTTTCGGCGATTTCACCGACTCATTGCCAGTCACCGTCGCCGTGCTGGTCGCGGCCTCGGCATTGGCCTTCAGCTTGCTCAATTCGTCCCCGGCACGCTCGATCCTGGCCCGCACGTTATTGATGTCCTGACGGCTTTTCTCGTACAGGCTTTTCACCGAACTGTGCCCGGTAATCCCCCGAGCCATGGCCACACCGCCGATCGCTACTTGAATCAAACCGAAAACGCCGCCACGGCGCAGGCCTTTGCCGACCATGATCACGCCGCCGGCCAGCGAGCCGATACGCTCCCAGCCTTCGACGTTCTGTTCGGAACGGCTCTGAAACGGGGTGGATTCGATACGTTCGACGCGTTTGAGCTCGGTCATGATCTTTCTCCAGGCATTGGGTAGTGGATAAACAAGCTGACTGCGCGGGCGGACAGCTTGTTCCATCGGATAGGCGACGTTTTAGCGGAATTTCGGCCCGGAGCGGGTGTTCAGGCCCTTGGCCATGCGGTCGTAGAGCACGACGTTGACCGTGGCAGCGAGGTTCATGCAACCGGTGGTCGGGATGTACACGACGTCTTCGCACCAGTCGCGGATCTCTTTATCCAGCGAGCCGTCTTCAGGGCCGAAGATGTAAAGCGCGCGATCCGGATGGGTGTATTCCGGCAGCGGGCGAGCGCCGTCGACCAGTTCCACGGCGACGGGCACGCAGTTGAGCGGCAGGATTTTTTTCAGATCATCGATGCCGATCAACGGGATGTCGTAGTGCACGCGTTTGGTGTCGGTGACGAAGTCGGCGGCGCGATCATAACGCTTGCCGGTGTAGAACACGGTCGACACGCCATAACAGCCCGCGGCGCGCATCACCGAACCGACGTTCTCCGGTGATTTGGGGTTGTACAAACCAATGCAGCTGTAACGTTTGTCTGCCACGAGCGGGGAGCCTTCGGGAAAAAGAGGGCGATTATACGGGGATTGGGTGGTTGTGGTCAGGTCATGGATTGGCGGTACCTGGGCGGGCGCCTTCGCGAGCAAACGCGCTCCCGCATTGGATCGACGTCGTACACAAAACCAATGTGGGAGCGGGCTTGCTCGCGAAGAGGCCCGTCAGGCCAATGAAGATCTTTAGTCTTCTTTTTTCATCAACCCGGCCAGGGCGGCAAACGGGTTATGCGTCGCTTTGGCAATCTTCGGCGTGCTCAGCGAGCCTTCGCTGAAATATTGCTGGTCGGTGTAACGCGAGTGTTCGTTGTCGTGGCAGTACAGGCACAGCAACTCCCAGTTCGAACCGTCCTGCGGGTTGTTGTCGTGGTTGTGGTCACGATGATGAACGGTCAGTTCGCTCAGACGCTTGCCGGAAAACTCACGGGTACAGCGACCGCAGACGTGCGGGTACATTTTCAGGGCCTTGTCGCGGTAGCCCATTTCCTTGTCGCGCTGGTTGTCGGCGAGGATGCGATCCAGCTTCGACGTGTTGGTTGGAGTGGACGAACTCATGGGTTCACCTTTGTAGAAAGACGGATGACGGTTATGTTCGTAGTTTAGCTCAGCCCTTGAGCTTCTCGGCAATCCAGATCGTATGGCGGGTGCCCTTGTTGCCGTGGGCGAAGACCTGCACTTCCTCAGCCTTGAAACCGGCCTTCTTCAATTTGTCGGAAAACTGCCGATCGGCGCTGGCCGACCACACCGCCAGCACGCCTTTGGTGCGCAGGGCCTTGGCGCACGCATTGAGCCCGGCGGCGGAGTACAGCCAACTGTTGGCCTTCTGCGTCAAGCCTTCGGGGCCGTTGTCGACGTCGAGCATGATCGCGTCGAAGCCATTGGGTTCGCTTTGCAACACCTTGGCGACATCGTCCTGACGGATCACTGTGCGCGGGTCGAGCAGGGGACGGCCGGATTTTTCACCGAGCGGCCCACGATTCCATTCGACCACGCCCGGTACCAGTTCAGCGACCATCACTTCAGCGCTCTTGCCCAAGTGCTTGAGCGCCGAGGCGAGGGTGAAACCCATGCCCAGCCCGCCGATCAGCACCCGCGAATCCGGTCGGCCGGCGACCTTGCAGCAAGGGATCTCGGCCAGCGCATCTTCTGAACCGTGCATGCGCGTGTTCATCAATTGCCCGCCATCGCCGCCCTGAATCTTGATGACGAAATCCTCGCCATATTCGAACAGGCACAGGGCACCGCCGTTTTCAGGGATCGGCGTGGTGTCGAGCAGAACGAAACGTTTCATGGAAATCTCTACAAGGGGGAAGGCAAGCAGGCCCGTTGGGAGTAGCCTGAGCGCAGACTAAGGCCAACGGAGCCCTTGATGAAGCGCACCATTCTAACGGTCATTGCCCTGGCCGCGCTCTCGATTAGTGCCGTGCAGGCGCAGCAGACCATTGCGGTCAGCCCAATGCCACAACCGGGTTCGCCCGGCACCGCAACGCCAACACCCTATCCGCAGATCACGCCGATCAACATCCCCAAGTCTGGCGCCGGCAGTGGCAGCCCGCCGTTGGTGCCGATCGAAATGCCAAGTCCGCCGAGCAAGGATCAAGCGGTGCCGGGCATTGAACCGACCGGCACCAAAGCCAAATCTCCCGGCGGTTAGACCTGTTGCGCCGCCAGTTGACCGTCGGCCATGCGCAGGCGTTTGGAGAGGGAGACAGCGAGGGCGCGGATGATCTTGGCGGCGATTTTCGGCGCATCGTTGAGCATTTTCTCCAGCGAGTCTTTGCCCAGGTTGAGCAACTGACAGTTGCTCGCCGCGATGCAGGTCGCCGAGCGCCGTTCGCCGTCGAGCACAGCCATTTCGCCGAATGCCCGGCCGCTGCGCAGGGTGGCCATGGTGATGGTCTGGCCGTCGGGGCCGGTTTTCTGCACGGCCACCTGGCCGGTGTGGAGGATGCACATGAAGCTGCCAGCATCGCCCTCGCGGAAGATGGCTTCGCCCTCGGCCACCGTGCTGATGCTGAAGTAGCCGGAGGCGGCGGCGAAGTCTGCCAGTTGCAACTGATCGAACAGACCGCAGTCCATCAGCCAGTCGCGGATTTCGTTGTTCAGTAAAGTCGGTTCTGACATGTCTTGGCGATCTTTTTGTTTTCACATGGGCTCGGCGTTACACGAACCCTGTGGGGGCGGGCCAGCCCCCACAGGGTTTTGTGTGTTATCGACAGCCGGGGTCTGTAGTTAAGACCCAAGTGACCGACGGAGTTCCTCAGGCCAGCCCCAAAACCTTGAAGACAAATGCATATTCGAGTGCTACGTCACGTAATCCCTGGTAACGCCCGCTCATGCCACCGTGCCCGGCGCCCAACTCTGTCTTTAGCAGCAGCGGGTTGTTGTCGGTTTTGGTCGCGCGCAGCTTCGCCACCCACTTGGCCGCTTCCCAGTACTGCACGCGGCTGTCGTTGTAGCCGGCGATCACCAGCGTCGCCGGGTAGTCCTGCGCGGCGACGTTTTCGTACGGTGCGTAAGCCTTGATGCGTTCATAGACGTCCGGCTCTTCGGGGTTGCCCCACTCGTCGTATTCGGTGACGGTCAGCGGCAGATCCGGGTCGAGCATGGTATTGAGCACGTCGACGAACGGTACCTCGGCAATTGCCACGCCGAACAGATCCGGACGCTGGTTGAGCACGGCGCCAATCAACAGGCCACCGGCGCTGCCACCGCTGATCGCCAGTTTTTGCGCCGTGGTGATGCCGTTGAGAATCAGGAACTCGGCGCAAGCAATGAAATCACTGAAAGTGTTGTGTTTGTGTGCTTGCTTGCCGGCGCGATACCAGGCTTCGCCCAGCTCACCGCCGCCGCGCACATGGGCGATGGCGAAGGCCATGCCGCGATCGAGCAGGCTCAGGCGTGCGTGGGAAAACCACGGGTCGAGGCTTGAACCGTATGCGCCGTAACCGTACAGGTACAGCGGCACCGGTTTGCCTACCATTTCGCGTTTCATCACCAGACTGATCGGCACTTGCGTACCGTCCGGCGCGTTCGCCCACAAACGCTGACTGACGTAGGCGTCGGCGTCGAAATGGCCGAGCACCGGGGTTTCTTTCAGCACGGTTTGCTCGCCGGTCGCGAGGATCAGTTGGCGCACTTGGGCCGGACGGTTCAACGCCTCGTAACGCAGGCGAATCCGGTCACTTTCAAACTCCAGGCTGTTTTGCACATAGAGGCTGTAGGCCGCGTCCGGCAATTGCACGCGATAAGGCGCCAGCCCCTGTGGGTGAACTTCGATGATCGGCAAGCCGCCTTCGCGCAGGCTCAGGGTCATGGCTTGGGTGTTGAGGCTCACGTCGTCGAGCATCACGCTGTCGCTGTGAGGGATCAGGTTCTGCCAGTCGGCCTCCGTTGGTGCGACGCCGGTGTCCGGCGCCTGATACAAGGCGTAGTTGATGCCGTCGCGGTTGGTGCGGATAAACCATGTCCACTCGCCATCGAGCAGGCCGTGATCGACATCGTATTCGTGATCCTCGACCCGTGGCGCCAGGCAAGTGAAGGGCAGATGCGGCTGATTGGCGTCCAGCGCCCAGACTTCGCTGGTGGTCTTGCTGCCCAGCGACAGCAGCAATTGCTGTTCGGAGCTGGAGCGATAGCAATGCAGGAAGAAACGTCCGTCTGCTTCGTTGAACACCTCTTCGGCAGCGGTGCCGTCGAGGCGGTAACGGAACAATTTGTGTGGGCGGTGAGTGTCGTCCAGCACGCCGAAGAACAAGGTCAGGCTGTCGTTGGCCCAGGTCATGCTGCCGTCGCAATCCTCGAAGGCCAGTTCGCTGACCTTGTCGTTGGCCAACTCCTTGACGAACAGCGTGTAAACCTCCTCGCCCGAGGCGTCGACGCTGTAGGCCAGACGCTGGTGATCGGGGCTGATGCTGAACGCGCCAAGCGAAAAGAACCCGCCATTGGCAAGCACGTTCGGGTCGAGCAGCAGTTGCTCGCGGCTTTCGTCGAGGGTCAGGCTGTCGTCGGCAGGACGCGGGCAGCGGTAGTGCCGGGCGTATTCGTCACCGGCGGTGGTGCGTGTGTAATACAGATACGGCCCCCATGGCGAGGGCAGGGACAGGTCGGTTTCGAGGATCCGGCCCTTGATCTCTTCGAACAGGGTTTCGCGCAGTGGCGCCTGATCGGCGGTTTGCGTCTCTTGCCAGGCGTTTTCGGCCTTGAGGTAGTCGAGCACCGCGTCGGTGTCGCGCTCCTGCAGCCAGGCATACGGGTCGGCGCCGGCGGCCTTGTGGGCAATCGGGGCACTGATGGCGTTGGCGGATTCGGGCATGAATGGCTCTCGGACAATGTACGGAATGAGGTTTTGCGCAGCGCATGAAGCCAATGCAGAACCTGTGGGAGCGGGCTTGCTCGCGAAGGCGTTCTGCCAGATCACACCTGTTTGACTGACCCGCCGCTTTCGCGAGCAAGCTCGCTCCCACAATGTTTGCGGCTGGCCGTCTGGCATTGGGACAAGCCTGAAGCGCGAAAAGTCGTTACTATAAGCGCCTCTTTGCCTGCCTTGCCATGGACACCATGACCGAGAACGACTATCTGATCGCCTGGGGCCTCTACGCCTTTGCCGCTGTAGGCTGCCTGTTGGTATGGATGCGCCTGACCCGCTGGATGTGGCGCTGGCTGCGCGAGCCGCTGCGTGTCTTGATGGCGGTGCTGTTGTTCAGTCCGACCATCATTGACCCGGTGAAGGAAAAGGTCGCTCCGGCCATTGCCATCACCACGCTGGATCTGGCATTCAAGGTCGGCAACAACGCCTGGCGGGCGATTTCCGACCTGTTCATGTACGGCATGATCGCCTTTGGCATTTACCTGGTTTTCGTGCTGATCCGCTTTCCGGTCGAGCGTGCTTCACGCGCTCGCCGCGAACAGGCTGAAGCCACCAAAGCCGCCAACGCTGCGGCCCGCGCGGATGACCGCGACGATGATCAACCGTTCGGCGGTGCCGGTGATGATCGCTACGGCCGTGCGCCAGTGCCGAGCAATCCGCAGCGCATGCGGGTCGAGCCGCGTCTGTAACCCGAGAGCCCGCACATGTGTGAATTACTGGGCATGAGTGCCAACGTGCCGACCGATATCGTGTTCAGCTTCACCGGGCTGATGCAGCGCGGCGGTCGCACGGGCCCGCACCGTGACGGTTGGGGCATCGCGTTCTATGAAGGCCGTGGCTTGCGTCTGTTCCAGGACCCGGCCGCCAGTTGCGAGTCGGAAGTGGCCAATCTGGTGCAGCGTTATCCGATCAAAAGCGAAGTGGTCATCGGCCATATTCGTCAGGCCAATGTCGGCAAGGTCTGCCTGTCCAATACCCATCCGTTCGTCCGTGAACTGTGGGGACGCAACTGGTGCTTTGCGCACAACGGTCAACTCGCCGATTTCACCCCGATCAACAGTTTCTACCGCCCGGTCGGCGATACCGACAGCGAAGCGGCATTCTGTGATTTGCTCAACCGCGTGCGTGCAGCGTTTCCGGAACCGGTCGATATAGAAGTGCTGTTGCCCGACCTGGTCGCCGCGTGCGCCGACTACCGCAGCAAAGGCGTGTTCAACTGCCTGCTCAGCGATGGTGACTGGCTGTTCTGCTATTGCTCGACCAAACTGGCACAGATCACCCGGCGCGCACCGTTCGGCCCGGCGCGATTGAAGGATGTCGATGTGATCGTCGATTTCCAGGCCGAAACCACGCCCAACGACGTGGTCACGGTGATTGCCACCGAGCCTTTGACCGAAAATGAAAACTGGACCCGCTACGAACCGGGCCAATGGAGCCTGTGGCGACGCGGCGAATGCGTAAGCCAGGGCACTACCGAATAAGGATTGCACCCCATGTTGCTCAGTTATCTACGGCTGGTGTTGTTTGCGGCGGGCCTGTTGATTGGTGTCCAGGTGCCTGGGTTCATCAACGATTACGCGAAACGGGTCGAGGCGCATCTGATCGAGGCGCAGACCGGCCTGCGCGGTTTCCAGGGCACGGCCCAGCAATTCTTCAAGGGCGACTTGCAGGCGCTGGTCGCTCATTACCGCGCCAGTGACGACCCGGTGTTTCGCAGCGATGCCGACAGCCTGAGCACGTTGCTCAATCGTCAACTGGCGCTGGATAAACAGTTCCAGGCGATGCAGGGGCCTTGGTACATCCGCTTCCTGCAAGTGGTGCTGGCTGCCGATCCGGATATTCGCAAGGAAACCTGGAACGGCTACAGCTATCAGATTCTGCTGACCCCGCAAGCGATGATCTGGGGCATGAGCGGGGCGTTGCTGTTGTCGTTCGGCATTGAATGCCTGTTCCGTCTGATCGACTGGGTGGTGCTCGGTGGCAAGCGCCTGCGCCAGAGCCGGCCTATCGAAGACCGCGATGTGCGCGGGTTGTAAGGGTTCAGTCGCTGTGGCGAGGGGATCAATCCCCTCGCTGCTCAGTCAGTCAATGTGATGTAGCGCTCGCCCATCTCGCGCGCATACCCTGCCAGCACCTGCTGACACAACGACACAATCTCCTCGACCCAATCCACGCCCGCCCGCCACGACACCACCACCTGCAAGTTCGATGGCCGTTGGTCGATGGCGAGCAAGGTCAATTCCCCCCGCATCAATTCTTCGGCCACCAACACCGGCGGCAGCGCGCCAATGCCGAATCCATCGCGCAACAAACGCGTGATCGCCGACACCGAATTCACACAGTTCAAGCGTGGCGTCAGCACGCCGTTGGCCTGCATCAACGCCAGAACGTCCTGATGTGGCCGGGAGTTTTTCGAGTAGGTGATGATCCGTTCCTGGGCCAGATCCGCAAGGCTTGAGAAGTCGCGGTTGTAGATCGAATGGCTCGCCACGATCCAGCCCAGCGGATGGCTGGCCAGCTCCAGACTGCGCACGCTTTCATGACGCACCAGGTCGGTTTGCAGGATCAGATCGAGAAAGCCTTTTTGCAGCTGATCGCAGAGGTTGAGCGACGTATCGGCCACCAGCTCGATTTCCACCCGTGGATACAGGTCGGTCATGTGCGCCACCAGGGGGCTGAGCCAAGTGTGGATGACCGTGTCCATCACGCCAATGCGCACCCGGCCGACCTGGCTCGAACGGGTTTCGATCGATTGCTTGAGCGCGCTCATGGTGTCGAGCATCTGCTCGGCATATTCGAGCACTTTCAGGCCTTCGGGCGTCAGGCTGACCCTGCGTGAATCGCGCAGAAACAGCTTCGCCCCCAACTCGTTTTCAAGCACCGCAATGCGGCTGGAAATCGACGCCTGAGTGGTGAAAAGCTTGTCGGCGGTCAGGCGAAAACTCTTCAGTCGGGCGACCCAGACAAAGGTCTCGAGAAACTTCAGATTCATGGGCAAGGCTCGGGTGACAAATTTTTCTTATGCCTAAGGCGGGTTTTTATTCGTTGGACGCAGCAGGGCCATGGGACGAAAAATCGGCGCATCCGGTTCCCACGATAGGCGTCGTCGGGGCTTCGAACAAGACCAATAAAAAACCTGCGGAGATTGGCCATGAGTGCTCCCGATACCCTTCCCGACACACTCGATACACCCACGGCAACGGCGCGTCCGGGCCCGTTCGACTGGTATCGCAACATCAACAAACAGGAGCGTCGCACGTTCTGGAGCTGCAAGATCGGCTACGGTCTGGACGGCATGGACACGCAGATGCTCAGCTTTGTCGTGCCGACGCTGATTGCGATGTGGGGCATCACCACCGGCGAAGCCGGGCTGATTCACACCAGCACGCTGATCGCCTCGGCCATCGGCGGTTGGGTCGCCGGGATTCTTTCCGACCGCATCGGGCGCGTGCGCACGTTGCAACTGACGGTGCTGTGGTTCGCCTTCTTTACCTTCCTCTGCGGCTTCGCTCAGAACTACGAGCAATTGCTCATTGCCCGCACCCTGATGGGTTTTGGATTCGGTGGCGAGTGGACCGCCGGTGCCGTGTTGATCGGCGAGGTGATCCGCGCCAAGGATCGCGGCAAAGCAGTGGGCATGGTGCAATCCGGTTGGGCATTGGGGTGGGGGCTGACGGCGATTCTGTATGCGCTGCTGTTTTCGATACTGCCACCGGAAGACGCCTGGCGGGCGCTGTTCATCCTCGGCATCGTCCCGGCGATTTTTGTGATCTTCGTTCGGCGCTTGGTCAAGGATCCGGAGATTTATCGCCAGGCCAAGGCTGCACAAACCCCGGAAAACCCGGCGAAGTTCTACGAGATTTTCGCGCCAGGCATGCTGTTCACCACGATTCGCGCCTCACTGCTGACCACCGGTGCGCTGGGTGGGTACTACGCGATCACGTCCTGGTTGCCGACCTTTCTCAAGAATGAACGCGGTTTGAGCGTGCTCGGCACCGGTGGTTATCTGGCGATGGTGATCGTCGGCTCGTATGTCGGTTACGTGATCAGCGCCTATCTGACCGACCTGTTGGGCCGTAAAAAGAACTTCGTTCTGTTCGCCGTCGGCTCTTTCACCATCGTTCTGCTCTATACGCAGATGCCGGTGAGCAATGGTGTGATGCTGTGGCTGGGCTTCCCGCTGGGCTTCTTTGCCTCGGGGATTTTCAGCGGCATGGGCGCGTTTCTCACTGAGCTGTTTCCAACGCGGATTCGCGGTTCCGGCCAGGGCTTTTGCTACAACATCGGCCGGGCGCTGGCGGCGTTGTTTCCATTGCTGATCGGTCTGCTCAGCCAGAAAGTGCCATTGAGCATGGGCATCGGTGCCTTCGCTGCAGTGTCCTACGGCGTGGTGATTCTTGCTGCATTGAGCTTGCCGGAGACTCGCGGCAAGCAACTCGATGCGCAGTAACTGATAACCTGCGGGGACAGCCCAATCGGCAAATGTCCTACGGATAAAAAGACAAGAAGCTACAGGAGTGTTCACCGTGAGCCGCCTGCTATTGAATTGCGACATTGGCGAGAGTTTCGGCAACTGGACCATGGGTCTGGACGCCGAGGTCATGCCCTTCATCGACTGCGCCAACGTGGCCTGCGGCTTTCATGCCGGCGACCCGAGCATCATGCGCAAAACCGTTAGCCTGGCGCTGAGCCACGGCGTGCAGGTCGGTGCGCACCCGGCCTATCAGGATCTGGTCGGGTTCGGCCGGCGCTCCATGGTGTATTCCGTTCAGGAACTGCAAGACATCCTGCATTACCAGATCGGCGCCCTCGACGGCATTTGCAAGGCGCAGGGCGGTCGGGTCAGTTACGTCAAACCGCACGGCGCGATGTACAACGACATGATGGCCAACCCGGCACAGTTGCGCGCAGTGATTCAGGCGGTTGCCGCTTACGACCCGACGTTGCCATTGATGTTGATGGCCTCCCGTGACAACTCGGCAGCGCAGCAGCTCGGGGACGAATACGGCGTGACCCTGTGGTTCGAAGCCTTCGCCGACCGCGCCTACGACAGCGCCGGCAAACTGGTCTCGCGGCAATTGCCGGGTGCGGTGCATCACGCTGCGCACACAATCATTGAACAAGCCCTGACCATTGCCAGCGGGGGCCCCCTCACTGCGAGCGACGGTAGCGCGTTGTACCTGCACGCCAACACCCTGTGTGTGCATGGCGATAACGCCAGCTCGGTGGCTGCCGTGCAACGCATCCGCGAGGCCTTGAACCAGCAGAGCGCGTCATGAACCCAAGGATTGAAGTCGTGGCGCTGGATTGTCTGATGCTGCGTCTGTTCGATGACATCGCCGAGGCCAACATGCCGTGGATGCTCGCCGCCAGTGAGCGCTTGCGTGCGGGCTTCGGCCCGCAACTGATCGATCTGGTGCCGTCCTACACCACACTGATGGTGCATTACGATCTGTTGGCCCTGAGTCCTAATCAGGCTCGGGCATTGATTGCCGAGGCGTTGATCGACCTCTCGCCGAATGTGCGAACCGACGGCCAGAGCCATGTGCTGCCGGTCTGGTACGACTTGAGCGTCGGGCCGGAACTGAGCTTGCTCGCTGAGCGAAGCGGGCTGGCGGTGGAGGAGGTGATCCGTCGTCACAGTGCCCGGGAATACCAGGTGTTCGCCCTTGGGTTTGCACCGGGGTTTGCCTTCATGGGCCTGGTCGAAGACATTCTGGCCGCACCACGCCTGAACACCCCGCGCAAGAAAGTCGCCGCCGGCAGCGTCGGCATCGCCGAGCGCCAGACGGCCGCGTATCCGGTGGTGTCCCCCGGCGGCTGGAACCTGATCGGCCGCACCCCGGCGACACTGTTCGACCGTCATCGCGACGGGTACAGCCTGATGCAGCCCGGTGACACCGTGCGTTTCGAAGCGGTGAGCCGTGCCGAGTTCATCCGTCTGGGTGGTGATGACACCCCGCAGGAGGCACTGGCATGAGCCGACTGACGATTGAAGCCAGTACGCCGTTATGTCTGTTGCAGGACGCTGGGCGTTTTGGTGTGCGACATCTGGGCGTCACTCAGGGCGGCGCGACGGACTGGCGCTCGATGAACTGGGCCAATTGGCTGCTGGGCAATGATCTGGACATGCCGGTGATCGAAATTACCCTCGGCGGATTTACCGTGCAGGCAGCAGAAGATTGCCTGCTGGCGCTGGCGGGGGCTGATCTGGGCGCGAACATCGATGGCCAGTCGTTGGCGCCGTGGCGCAGTTTCAAATTGCACAAAGGACAGACGTTGCAGTTCACCCGGCCGCTGCTCGGGGCTCGGGCTTATCTGGCGGCCCCCGGTGGATTTGATGCGCCCAGGGTTCTTGGCAGCCATTGCACGGTTGTGCGCGAGGGACTTGGCGGTCTTGATGGCATGGGCCTGCCGTTGGCCAAAGGGGCGACGCTGAGCTATCAGGGGCAAACCTTTCTGGTTCGGGAGGTGCCACTGGAGCATCGACCGGATCTGCGGCTGAATGCGCCGCTTGATCTGGTGCTGGGTGCGCAGATCGGTCAATTCAGCGGGCAGAGTCTGTTTGATGTGTTCAACAGTGACTGGACACTGGACAGTCGCGCCGATCGCATGGGCATTCGTTTGCTGGGCACGGCGTTGCAGTATCAGGGCTTGCCGATGATTTCCGAGGGCATTCCTCTTGGCGCGGTGCAGGTGCCGCCCGACGGGCAGCCCATCGTGTTGCTCAATGATCGACAGACCATCGGTGGCTATCCCCGGTTGGGAGCGTTGACGCCCTTGGCGTTGGCGAGCCTGGCGCAGTGTCTGCCGGGGGCGAAGGTGAGATTGCGGCCTGTGATGCAAGAAAATGGCTGGAAAAAACACATCGACTATCTGAAGTCCTACTTGTGAAATTGGCTGTTTCAGACTGAGTTGCGAGATGCTTCCTTTCTTTCTAAGTACATTGCCCTACAGCACTTCCCTGGAGCGTGTGGAACTATTTAGCCTTATCTCAAACAAGGAAGTTACAGATGCGTTATATGAAAGTCGTTGCTCAAGAGGGGGCCGAAGGTGGCGTCAGTGTCGGAAGCCGTATTGTCGGTTTTTATGATCGCGCCGAAGTTGACGCTGTTTATGAGGTGAAGATAAATCGCTTTGGCAATGTGCAGAGGCTCAGTGCTGACAGCATCCATTGCGAAGAACTGGTGGGTCGAATCGAACGATTCATGTCGAGTGCCAGCCTCGATATAAAGCGTATGTTTGACTGGAACCATCGCGGCGATCAGAACGGCAAATCCATGGAGCTTGTTGCCGAGGGGCACGTCACGGACGGTATCGCAACAAAGGTGAAGTTCCGCTTTTTGACAGAAGACGGTCAAGTCAACAACGAAGTGTTCCTCAGTCCGCAAACCGATGCCACGAGGGCGAGGAGTGCAGAGCTGGAAATTCGCGGGACCGAAGCCATTACGCCGGGCAAAAAAAGGCGCAGCAAGAAAAAACCGGGTGCTGTACTCCCAGAGGTACAAGACACTCGATTTATGAACAGGCTATGCAAAGCCTATATCGCGTTGAACTGGTAAAGAGTCTTCGCCAAATGCCCTGAAAGGCGACAGTGTTGAGGCTGTTGCCTTTCAGGGCATCGAGTATTTTTACTTGGACAGAAACCGCATGCCTTCTTCCAGGCCGCGCAACGTCAGCGGATACATCTGATCTTCGATCAAGTCGCGCACTATGTTGGTCGACGAGGTATAGCCCCACGTATCTTTCGGGTACGGGTTGATCCAGATGAGTTTCTTGTACTTCTCCATGAAGCGCTGCATCCACAGATAACCCGGCTCTTCGTTCCAGTGCTCGACGCTACCGCCGGCCTGGGTGATTTCATAAGGCGCCATGGCCGCGTCGCCGATGAAGATCACTTTGTAGTCGGCGCCGTACTTGTGCAGCAGGTCCTGAGTGGCGAAACGCTCGGACGTGCGGCGCATGTTGTTTTTCCACACCGATTCATAAATGAAGTTGTGGAAATAGAAGTACTCAAGATGTTTGAACTCGGTCTTGCAGGCCGAGAACAGCTCCTCGCAGGTTTTCACATGGGCATCCATCGAGCCGCCGATGTCGAACAGCAGCAACAGTTTCACGGTGTTGCGCCGTTCCGGGCGCATCTGGATGTTCAGCAGTCCGGCGTCCTTGGCGGTGTGATCGATGGTGCCGTCGATGTCCAGCTCTTCCGCCGCACCCTGACGGGCGAATTTACGCAGGCGGCGCAGGGCGACCTTGATGTTGCGCGTGCCCAGCTCCACGGAATCGTCGAGGTTCTTGTACTCGCGCTGATCCCAGACCTTTACCGCTTTGCCCTGGCGTTTGCCGGCATCGCCAACGCGAATGCCTTCCGGGTTGAAGCCGCCAGAGCCAAACGGGCTGGTGCCGCCGGTGCCGATCCATTTGTTACCGCCGGCATGGCGCTCCTTCTGTTCTTCCAGGCGCTTTTTGAACTCTTCGATCAGCTTGTCCAGGCCGCCAAGTGACTGAATCTGCGCGCGCTCTTCGTCGCTCAGCGAACGTTCGAACTCCTTGCGCAGCCAATCTTCGGGAATCAGCGCCTGCAAGTGATCGTCGAGTTTTTCCAGGCCATTGAAGTAGGCGCCGAACGCACGGTCGAACTTGTCGAAATGCCGTTCGTCCTTCACCAGAATCGCCCGGGACAAGTAATAGAACTCGTCCATGTCGGCGAAGGTCACGCGCTGTTTCAGCGCGTTGATCAGATCGAGCAGTTCGCGCACCGATACCGGCACTTTGGCTGCACGCATTTCATTGAACAGGTTGAGCAGCATGGCATCAGCCTCTTAGCGGGTGCCGCGACGGCTCATGAACGCCAGACGCTCAAGCAATTGCACGTCCTGTTCGTTCTTCACCAACGCACCGGCCAGCGGCGGAATCGCTTTGGTCGGATCGCGTTCGCGCAGTACCGCTTCACCGATGTTGTCGGCCATCAACAACTTCAGCCAGTCGACCAGTTCCGAGGTCGACGGCTTCTTCTTCAGGCCCGGAACCTTGCGCACGTCGAAGAACACGTCCAGCGCTTCGCTGACCAGATCCTTCTTGATGTCCGGATAATGCACGTCGACGATTTTCTGCAGGGTGGTGCGGTCGGGGAAGGCGATGTAGTGGAAGAAGCAGCGGCGCAGGAAGGCGTCCGGCAGTTCTTTCTCGTTGTTGGAGGTAATGATGATGATCGGGCGTTTTTTGGCCTTGATGGTTTCGTCGATCTCGTAAACGTAGAACTCCATCTTGTCGAGTTCTTGCAGCAAGTCGTTGGGGAACTCGATGTCGGCCTTGTCGATTTCGTCGATCAACAGAATGACCCGCTCTTCGGACTCGAATGCCTCCCAGAGTTTGCCTTTCTTCAGGTAGTTGCGAACATCGTGGACTTTTTCGTTGCCCAGTTGCGAGTCGCGCAGACGGCTGACCGCGTCGTACTCGTAGAGGCCCTGATGGGCCTTGGTGGTGGACTTGATGTGCCAGGTGATCAACTTGGCGCCGAACGACTCGGCCAGTTGCTCGGCGAGCATGGTCTTGCCGGTGCCCGGTTCACCCTTGACCAGCAGCGGCCGCTCCAGGGTGATGGCGGCGTTGACCGCCAGCTTCAGGTCATCGGTGGCGACGTAGGCCTGGGTGCCTTCGAACTTCATCTGCTAATCCTCGAACGGTAACGCCGACCTGAACGGGCAGGGCGGGGGCGAAATAATCGGATGCCCGACTATAACGCGCCCCCCGGTCGACTGTGAACGCAGACGGGTTATTCAGTCTCTGAATGGAGCGTCACATGCTGACTGGGTTTTGGTCTCGGGCCAGACAAACACCCCTGTGGCGAGGGGATTCGTCCCCGATGGCTGCGAAGCTGCCCCAAACACACTAACCCGCATCCGGCTTGGGTCGCTCATACCGCGCGTTGAACGCCTGGATGAATCCATTGCGTAAAATCTGCAAGAACGCTTCGAACGCGTTGATATCTTGCTGATGGACGTTACCGCTGAGTTCGACTTTGGTGGCGAACTGATTCTTGCCCTGGTTTTTAAGCACGGTTTCAGTGCCGCCGACCAGTGCCTCCCAGACCGAACGAAAGATACTTTTGTTCTTGTTTTCCACGTCCTGCTGCCAGTTGAACACTTCGACATCGCGCAGCAGCGGCTTGATGTAACCGGTAAGTTTGGCGTTTTCGGCTTTGGCCTCAATCACCACATCACCATGGCCGGCGTTGAAGTCGAACTTGCCATAGGCCGAGGCAAAGTCGTTCATGCGCTTGAGTTCGATATCACGGGCGCGCAGGCGGAACTCAAAGTCTTCGAAGTTGCTCAGTGGATCGAAGGTCGCGGTGGTTTCCAGAGGCGCGTGGCCTAACAACAGCGCTTTGCCCTCGAAGCGTGCGTTGCGTTTACCTGCGGTGTCGACCACGTTTGTCAGGTTGTAGAGGCTGGCATCGACATTTGTCGCATTCATGTTCACCGGTGGTTTGGAATTGAAGTTGCGGAAATTGATCCGCCCGTCGCTGATCCGCACTTCGTTAAGCGTAATCGGCAGGAGTTTGCCCAGTTGCTCACGCCAGTCGGTGCCTTTACCGGTCTGGGAGTCCTGTTTATTGCCTCCATCGACGAAGTTCACTTCGGGTTTGATGAATTGCACCTCGGCCACCACGGCATGGTCGTACCACAGCGAGTGCCAACTCACGGAAAGATCGATCAGCGGTGCATTGACTAACGGGACTGGCACCTTGCCGTCGACCTTGACGATCTTCAGGCCGTTGATTTTGTAAGCGCCACGCCACAGTGCCAGATCCACATCGGTGATCTGGCCGCGATAGTCGCCCATGTCCGCCAGTTTGCCGTTCAGGTAGTCACGCACCAGGTAGGGCAGGGCGATGTGCAGTGCGATCAGCAGCACGACAATCGTGGCGAGAGTCCATAACGGCCAGCTATAACGACGCTTCATGGCGACATTTCCTAAACGATATAAAGCGATGGACTGTCATGCGCCGCAGACGTTCGACCCGACTGGACTGTGATGGGTAACAGGCATACCTTTGAGCGCTGAATTCAATGCTGCATAAGGACCCAGCCATGAGCCGTATTTACGCTGACAACGCCCATTCCATCGGCAACACGCCGCTGGTGCAGATCAATCGCATTGCGCCGCGTGGGGTGACCATCCTGGCCAAGATCGAGGGGCGCAACCCCGGTTATTCGGTCAAGTGCCGGATCGGTGCCAACATGATCTGGGACGCCGAAAGCAGCGGCAAACTCAAGCCGGGCATGACCGTCGTCGAGCCGACTTCGGGTAATACGGGCATTGGCCTGGCCTTCGTGGCGGCCGCTCGTGGTTACAAATTGATGCTGACCATGCCGGCATCGATGAGCATTGAGCGTCGCAAAGTCCTCAAGGCCCTTGGCGCCGAACTGGTGTTGACCGAGCCCGCCAAGGGCATGAAAGGCGCCATTGAAAAAGCGGCAGAAATTGTTGCCAGTGATTGCGGCAAATACTTCATGCCGGCGCAGTTCGATAACCCGGCCAACCCGGCTATCCACGAAAAAACCACGGGGCCGGAAATCTGGAATGACACCGACGGTGCGGTCGATGTGCTGGTGGCCGGGGTCGGTACCGGCGGAACCATCACCGGTGTTTCGCGGTATATCAAGAATACCCAACGCAAACCGATTCTATCGGTGGCCGTGGAGCCTATGGCATCGCCGGTGATCACCCAGGCGCTGGCCGGCGAAGAGATCAAGCCGAGCCCGCACAAGATTCAGGGTATCGGTGCCGGGTTCGTGCCGAAAAACCTCGATTTGACGATGGTTGACCGGGTCGAGCAAGTCACCGACGAAGCGTCGAAAGCCATGGCGCTGCGTCTGATGCAGGAAGAAGGCATCCTGTGCGGCATTTCCTGCGGTGCGGCGATGGCCGTGGCCGTGCGATTGGCCGAGACCCCCGAGATGCAGGGCAAGACCATCGTGGTGATTTTGCCGGACTCGGGTGAGCGTTATCTGTCGAGCATGCTGTTCAGTGATCTGTTCACTGAGCAGGAGAACCAGCAGTAAGCGGATTGATTCAGATCAGCCAGGATTCAGGGGCGTTATGTTATTGAAGGCTTTGTTGCGCAAGGCTTGACACTGAATCTTGGGTTGGATGGGTTTTTCCCTTGGCCAGTAGTGTTTATCATGGCCGGCTGCCATGCCGGGTACGTGGCATGGCGTAGCGTTGTCTTTTTCCTGGGAGTTGTTGATGACCTTTTCGTTTACCGCCAAGGCTTTGGTGTTGCTGCTGTTTGTGGGCAGTACGCTCTATGTGCATTTGCGCGGCAAGGCGCGTTTGCCGGTACTGCGTCAGTTCGTCAACCACTCGGCGCTGTTCGCCCCGTATAACGCCCTGATGTACCTGTTCTCCGGCGTGCCGTCCAAGCCCTATCTGGATCGCAGCAAATTCCCGGAACTGGATGTGCTGCGCGATAACTGGGAAACCATCCGCGACGAGGCCATGCACCTGTTTGACGAGGGCTACATTCGCGCTGCCGAGAAGAACAACGACGCCGGTTTTGGCTCGTTCTTCAAGAAGGGCTGGAAGCGTTTCTACCTCAAGTGGTACGACAAACCGCTGCCATCTGCCGAAACCCTGTGCCCGAAAACCGTGGCGCTGGTCAGTGCCATCCCCAACGTCAAAGGCGCCATGTTTGCGCTGCTGCCGGGCGGCAGCCATTTGAACCCGCACCGCGACCCGTTTGCCGGTTCGCTGCGTTATCACCTCGGCTTGTCGACACCGAACTCCGACGATTGCCGGATCTTTGTCGACGGTCAGGTCTATGCATGGCGTGACGGTGAAGACGTGATGTTCGACGAGACCTACGTGCACTGGGTCAAGAACGAAACCGACAAGACCCGCGTGATCCTGTTCTGCGACATCGAGCGACCGTTGAGCAATCGCCTGATGACCCGCATCAACCGCTTTATCAGTGGGTGGCTGGGCCGTGCGACTGCGCCGCAGAACCTCGACGACGAACGCGTTGGCGGCATCAACCAGGCTTACGCCTGGAGCAAGAACTTCAGCGACAGGTTCAGCGGTGTGGTCAAGCAGTGGAAGCGCCGCAATCCGAAAGCCTACCGCGTGATGCGCCCGATCCTGGCGGTGGTGGTGTTGACGTTACTCGGGTATTGGCTGTTTGGTTGAGGCCGAACCCGAAACGAAGAACCGCTCCTTGTGAGCGGTTTTTTTTATCTCGGAATACAGGCAAACAGGACAGTCGGCAAGGAGGCTTGGTTCGTCTTCGATACTCGTCGATATGGCTTGCGAGCCATGTCTGGCCGAAGCAATGCCCTTGAATCTGTCGCTACCGACACGCAGCCAAAATCATTGCAATCCATGTCCCGCGCTGGTTATAGTCGGCCATCGTGAGCCCAACGACTCACCCAGCCACCCTCAAACAAAGATCTGCCCAAATGCCTGCATCCCTCATCAACGCGGTAGTCGATTCAGCGCTCAACGCTGGCGTCGTGCCGTGCGGGAATCAGCAGACCAAGCAGATCAGTCATTACCCTCCACCTGTCAGTAGCACGCCGGTGTGCGCAGTCGTAGCACCGCCGGGCGTTGGCGTTTCGGGCTGATCAGCATTCTCTGCTGCCCCCTGCGCCCGCCAGAAAACTACTGAATTTCAGCCTCGGCTGAGTTGGCTATTTGCCTGACTACAGGTGGTATTCATGTTTGTCCTGTCGAAAAAAACCGCGCTTGCGGCGATGTCCACGAGCCTGTTCGTGCTGCTGTGGAGCAGCGGCGCGATCTTCTCCAAATGGGGCCTGGCCCACGCTTCACCGTTTGCGTTCCTGCTGATTCGCTTTGCCATTGCTTTGGGCGGGTTGGTGCTGCTGATTCCGTTGCTCAAGCTGAAACGGCCCAAGGGCGGCAAGCCGATGCTGTTTGCGATTGCCACAGGCGTGGTGTTGCTGGGGGCTTATCAGATCTTCTATCTGCTGGCCTTGAACACCAAAGTAACCCCGGGCGTGATGGCAACCATCATGGGCGTGCAGCCGATTCTCACCGTTGTCTTGATGGAGCGGCAGCGCTCGGCAAGCCGGATGTTCGGTCTGGCGCTGGGGTTGGCCGGTCTGATCATGGTGGTTTATCAGGGGATGGGTTTGGCCGGGATGTCCTGGGCGGGAATGCTGTTTGGCCTGCTGGCGCTGGCGAGCATGACCCTGGGTTCGATCATGCAGAAACGCATCACCGACAACCCCCTGGGCACATTGCCGGTGCAGTACCTGGCCGGGCTGTTGTTGTGTGGGGTTTTCGTGCCGTTCCAGCCGTTTCATTTTGAACACAGCGCAGGTTTTATCGTGCCGGTGTTGTGGATGGGCCTGGTGGTGTCGGTGCTGGCGACACTGTTGCTGTATCGCCTGATCGCCCGGGGCAATCTGGTGAATGTCACCAGTTTGTTCTACCTGGTACCGGCAGTGACGGCGGTGATGGATTATTTGATCTTCGGCAATCGCCTGGCCGCGCTGAGTGTGCTGGGGATGCTGTTGATCATCGTTGGCCTGGCGTTTGTGTTCCGTAAAACCGCATAAAACCTTGCGTAAAAAAAGGCCCGGGAGATGATGCCCGGGCCTTTTTGCATCTGCTGAATTACTGCGCGGCGGCTCGGGCAGATTTGACCACCGCCGGCTTTAGCACCAACCACAACGCCAGTGCAATCAACACCCCGCCATAGATGTGCGCCATCGACAGCGGCTCATCGAGAAACAACGCGCCCCACAACACGCCGAACGGCGGGATCATGAAGGTCACGGTCATCGACTTGACCGGGCCGATGGAACTCAGCAGACGGAAGTAAATGATGTAGGCAAATGCGGTGCAGCCCAGGCCCAGGCCCAGCAGCGACAGCCACACGCTCCAGCCGCCCCAATTTGCCGGTGGTGCGGTGATCACGCTGTAGCCGAACAGTGGCAGCAGGAACAGCGTCGCGCCGAGCATGCTGCCCAGGGCCGAGAGGCGACTGTCCAGTCCACCTGCCTGATCCAGCCAGCGTCGCGCGAGAAATCCTGCAAAACCGTAACACGTGGTCGCGAGCAGGCAGGCAATGGCGCCCATCAGCAATTGCAGGTCAAACGCCACGGGGCCGGCACGGGTCAGCACGCCGACGCCGAACAGTCCGAGGAATACCCCGCCAAGTTTGGCCACGGTGAGTTTTTCACTGAAGAACAGTCCGCCGATCAGCACGCCCATCAAGGGGGTGGTGGCGTTGAAAATCGCTGAATAGCCGGCCGGCAATACTTGGGCCGCGACCGAATACAGGGTGGCCGGGATGCCCGAGTTGATCACGCCCAGCAGCATCACGGTTTTCAGTTTGCCTTTGAAATCCCAGCGCACGCGCATCAACCCCAGGATCACCACCAGACCGACAGCGGCAATCGATACCCGCAAAAACCCGGTCGGCACCGTACCGACCACTGGCGCGATGATGCGCATGAACAGGAAGCTCGCGCCCCATATAGCAGCGAGCGACAGCATGCGGAAAATATCGACGGGGCTCACGGTGACACTCCTTCCTTTATCGGGACGAGAGTGTTGCCGAGCGCCCTGACGATGGCAACCGCTATTGGGGCATTTAACTTTGGTCCGACCGGTTCAATGTTGACGCCGGCAACGAATAATTCCTGTCATGTGCAACCACGACGCGGTTTTGGCACAAATTGCACTTCACCTGCGGCCGGTTCCGTGGCTAAGCTCAGGCATTCCGAATGCACGCAGAGGTCTCATCTATGCCGCAGCAATGGCCAGCCCCCGACATCGCCCGCATGATCCTCGATGGCTTTGACGATTACCGCGAGCATTTCCGTCGGATCACTGACGGCGCCCGGGAGCGCTTCGAGCAGGCGCGCTGGCAGGAGATCCAGACGGCCTCGGCGGCGCGGATCAACCTCTACGAAGACAAGGTCGGCGAAACCATCGCCCGGCTGCGTGAACATTTCGACGACGAAGCACTGATGGACGTCAATGGCTGGCCACTGGTGAAAAGCGCCTACATCCGCGTCATCGATTTGCGCTTCGACGATGAGCTGTCCGAGACCTGGTACAACTCGATTTTCTGCGGGCTGTTCAGCCATGACCTGATCAGCGACGGCTGCATGTTCATCCACACCACCCGGCCGAGCCTGCGCCGAGCACGCGCCGCGCAAACCCGCACCTACAAGCCGCAAGGTCAGTTGTCCGGGATGCTGGCGAGTATCTTTGCCGACTACCGTTTCGGTGAGGATTACGCCGATTTGCCCGGTGACCTGCACCGCCTCGAAGCGCAATTGCGCGAGAACCTGCCGGACTGGGTCTGCAAGGATCCGGAACTGAGCGTCGAACTGTTTTCTTCGGTTCTGTACCGCAACAAGGGCGCGTATCTGGTCGGGCGCATCTACACCCGCGACGAGCAATGGCCGCTGGTGATTCCGCTGCTGCACCGCGAAGGGCGTGGGGTTCAGATCGATGCGCTGATCACCGATGAAGCCGATGTGTCGATCATCTTCTCCTTCACCCGCTCGTATTTCATGGTCGACGTACCGGTGCCGGCGGAGTTCATCGGCTTTCTGCGGCGCATTTTGCCGGGCAAGCACATCGCCGAGTTGTACACCTCGATCGGTTTCTACAAGCACGGCAAGTCCGAGTTCTATCGCGCGCTGATCAATCACCTGGCCAGCACCGACGATCAGTTCATCATGGCCCCGGGTGTGCGCGGCATGGTGATGAGCGTCTTCACGCTGCCGGGTTTCAACACCGTGTTCAAAATCATCAAGGACCGTTTCTCACCGTCGAAAAACGTCGACCGCGCCACGGTCATCGAGAAATACCGCTTGGTGAAAAGTGTCGACCGGGTTGGGCGCATGGCCGATACCCAGGAGTTTGCCGATTTTCGTTTTCCGCTGAGCAAGTTCGACCCCGCGTGCCTTGAAGAATTGCTGGAAGTGGCGCCGTCCACGGTGTCGGTGGAAGGCGATAGCGTGCTGATCCGCCACTGCTGGACTGAACGGCGCATGACCCCGCTCAACCTGTACCTGGAGAACGCCAACGAAGCGCAGGTGCGTGAGGCACTGGAGGATTACGGCTTGGCGATCAAGCAATTGGCGGCGGCGAATATCTTTCCCGGCGACATGCTGCTCAAGAACTTCGGCGTCACCCGTCACGGGCGGGTGGTGTTCTATGACTACGACGAAATCTGCTTCCTGACCGAAGCCAACTTCCGCCACATCCCGACCCCGCGCACGCCAGAGGATGAAATGGCTTCAGAGCCGTGGTACTCGATCGGGCCGCTGGATGTGTTTCCCGAAGAGTTTCCGCCGTTCCTGTTCGCCGATGCCGGTCAACGCAAATTGTTTGATCAGTTGCATGGCGAGCTGTACAACGCCGATTACTGGAAGAGCCTGCAGGAGGCGATTCGGGCAGGGAAGGTCATCGACGTCTTCCCGTACCGGCGCAAGGGCCTGGATAACGAATAACAGCAGCGACGAGCGGCAAGTGACAAGCTTCAGGCCAGCAGTTGATTCAACTTGCGGCGTGTAGCTTGCCGCTTGTAGCTGCTTTTCTGCGACAATCGCCACCCTGCGCCACTAGACGACTGAATTGCGTACCCGATGACCGAAGAATCGCCCTCCATCGACAAACTGCTGAAAAACCTCGACTACGCCATGCTCGCCGACCGCCACCGGCTGCGGCGGCAGTTGCTTGAGCTGCGCAAAAAGCCAGACGAGGCCAAGCTGGCCCAGTGGGTGGCGCGCATGCAGGCGTCCTGTGATCAAGTGCTGGCGCGCAAGGCCAGCCTGCCGGTGATTCGTTACGACGACAGCCTGCCGATTGCGGCCAAGCGTGACGAGATCAAAAAGGCGCTGGAAAAGCATCAGGTGCTGATCATCGCGGGCGAAACCGGCTCGGGCAAAACCACGCAGTTGCCAAAAATCTGTCTGGAAATCGGTCGCGGCCAACACGGTTTGATCGGCCACACCCAGCCACGGCGGATCGCTGCCCGCAGTGTTGCCAGTCGCGTCGCAGAAGAACTCGCGACGCCGCTCGGGTCGCTGGTGGGCTACCAGGTACGCTTCGAAGATCAGAGCGATTCCAACACCCTGATCAAACTGATGACCGACGGCATCCTGCTGGCGGAAACCCAGAACGACCGCTATCTGGAACGCTACGACACGATCATTGTCGACGAAGCTCACGAACGCAGCCTCAACATCGACTTCCTGCTCGGTTATCTGAAAACCCTGCTGCCGCGCCGTCCCGACCTGAAGGTCATCATCACCTCGGCCACCATCGATCTGGAGCGTTTCTCCAAGCATTTCGATGACGCACCAATTGTCGAGGTCTCCGGCCGCACCTTCCCGGTGGACACCTGGTATCGCCCATTGACCCTGGAGCAGGACGAGGAGGGCAACCGCGTTGAGGACGACCTGACCGTCGATCAGGCAATCCTCGCCACCCTCGACGAAATTGCCGCCTACGAGCGCAGCGAACGTCGCAGCCCAGGCGATGTGCTGGTGTTCCTGCCCGGTGAGCGCGAAATTCGCGATGCCGCCGACATGCTGCGCAAGGCCCAACTCAAACACACCGAGATTCTGCCGCTGTACGCGCGCCTGTCGCCGGCCGAGCAGCAGCGGATTTTCCAGTCGCACCCCGGCCGTCGCGTCGTGCTGGCGACCAACGTCGCCGAAACCTCGCTGACCGTGCCGGGCATCCGCTACGTGATCGACAGCGGCACTGCGCGCATCAGCCGCTACAGCTACCGCGCCAAGGTTCAGCGTTTGCCGATCGAAGCGATTTCCCAGGCCAGCGCCAACCAGCGTAAGGGCCGCTGCGGCCGGGTCGAGCCGGGCATTTGCATACGTTTGTACAGCGAAGAAGATTTCCTCGGTCGCCCGGAATTCACTGACCCGGAGATTCTGCGCACCAACCTCGCGGCGGTGATCTTGCAGATGCTGCATCTGCGCCTCGGCGAAATCACTGCGTTCCCGTTCATCGAGCCGCCGGACGGCAAGGCGATCAGCGACGGTTTCAACCTGCTGCAAGAACTCTCGGCGGTGGATCGCAACAGTCAGTTGACCCCGCTCGGCCGTCAGTTGGCGCGCCTGCCAGTCGACCCGCGCATGGGCCGCATGCTGCTTGAAGCGGCGAAACTGGGCAGCTTGCAGGAAGTGCTGATCGTCGCCAGTGCCATGTCGATTCAGGACCCGCGCGAGCGTCCGCCGGAGCGCCAGCAAGCGGCGGATCAGGCTCACGCGCAATGGAAGGATGTCGATTCCGACTTCGCCGGCCTGGTCAATCTGTGGCGTGGTTTTGAAGAACAGCGCCAGGCGCTGACCGCCAGCCCGTTGCGCAATTGGTGCCGCAAGAACTTCCTCAACTATTTACGTCTGCGCGAGTGGCGTGATTCCCATCGCCAGTTGAGCCTGATCTGCCGCGACATGCAGTTGAGCCTCAATAAAGAACCAGCCGATTACCCGAAACTGCACAAAGCGGTGCTCGTCGGTTTGCTCAGCCAGATCGGCCAGAAAACCGAGGACGGCGATTACCTCGGCGCCCGTCAGCGACGTTTCTGGATTCACCCGTCGTCGGGCATCGGCAAGAAGCGTCCGCAATGGCTGATGACCGCCGAACTGGTAGAGACCACCAAGCTCTATGCGCGCATGGTCGCCAAGATCGACGCCGACTGGATCGAGCCGCTGGCCGGGCATCTGATCAAGAAAAATCACTTCGAACCGCACTGGGAGAAGAAGCGCGGCCAGGTCGTGGCCTTCGAGCAGATCACCCTGTTCGGGCTGATTGTGGTCGGGCGCCGACCGGTTCATTACGGCCCGGTTGACCCCGTGGTTTCGCGTGAGCTGTTTATCCGCGAAGGTCTGGTGCGGGGCGAGATTCAGTCCAGAGCCAAGTGCCTGAGCGCCAACAAACAACTGCTCGAACAGCTCGATGAACTGGAAGCCAAGGCCCGTCGCCGCGACATTCTGGCCGACGAAGAAACCCTGTACGCCTTCTACGATGCGCGGCTGCCGGCGGAGATTCACCAGAGCGCGACGTTCGACAGTTGGTACCGGATCAACAGCCAGAAAGACCCGCAACTGCTGATCATGCGCGAAGAAGACGTGCTGGCCCGCGAGGCCAGTGAAGTCACCGCGCTGCATTACCCCGACACCTTGCACATCGGTGATCTGGAACTGACGCTCAGTTATCACTTCGAACCCAATCACCCCCGTGACGGCGTGACCCTGCGGGTGCCGGCGCCGTTGCTGCCGATGCTGCCGCCGGAGCGTCTGGAATGGCTGGTGCCGGGGCTGATCGAGGCCAAGTGCATCGCTCTGGTGCGCAATCTGCCCAAAGCGTTGCGCAAGAACTTCGTGCCGGTGCCGGACTTCATCAAGGCTGCGCTGCAACGCATGACCTTCGCCGAGGGCTCGCTGCCCCAGGCGTTGGGGCGCGAGTTGTTGCGCATGACTGGTGCGCGGGTCAGCGATGAGGCGTGGGCGGAAGCGGCGCAGCAGGTCGAAGGGCATCTGCGCATGAACCTGGAAATCGTCGACGGCCAAGGCAAATTCCTTGGCGAAGGACGGGATCTGGCCGAACTGACTGCGCGTTTCGCCGAAGCCAGTCAGGCCGCACTGGCCGTGCCGCAGAGTGCCAAGAGTCAGCAGCCGGTGGAGGCGAAAGTCTTCGCGCCGGTGGCAGCAAAAACTCAGCAGAAAATTGCCGGGCTGTCGATGACGGTCTACCCGGCGCTGGTGGAAGAGGGCGGCACGGTCAAGGAAGGGCGGTTCTCGACCCCGGCCGAAGCCGAGTTCCAGCATCGTCGTGCGTTGCAGCGCTTGCTCATGCAGCAACTGGCCGAACCGGCCAAATTCCTGCGCGGAAAATTGCCGGGGCAGACCGAACTGGGCTTGCTCTACCGTGAACTGGGCCGGGTCGATGCGCTGGTCGAAGACATTCTGCTGGCCAGTCTCGACAGTTGCATTCTCGACGGCGAAGACCCGTTGCCGCGTGACGGTGCAGGGTTGGCGGCGCTGGCCGAACGCAAGCGTGGCAGTTGGACCGAACACGCCGAGCGCGTGGCGCGGCTGACGCTGGAGATTCTGAAGATCTGGCATGGCCTGCAAAAGCGCTTCAAGGGCAAGATCGATCTGGCCCAAGCCGTGGCGTTGAATGACATCAAGCAACAGATCAGTCATCTGGTTTACCCGGGGTTCGTGCGGGAAACGCCGATGCAATGGCTCAAGGAGCTGCCGCGTTATCTGAAAGCGGTCGAGCAGCGTTTTGAAAAACTGGGCGCGCAACTGCAGAAGGATCGGGTCTGGAGCGGTGATCTGGCCGGTTTGTGGGCCCAATACCAGGCCCGCGCCGCCAAGCATGCCCAGGAAGGCAAACGCGATCCACAGCTTGAGTTGTATCGCTGGTGGCTGGAGGAATATCGGGTTTCGCTGTTCGCCCAGCAGTTGGGAACGAAAGTGCCGATTTCCGATAAGCGCCTGAATAAACAATGGACCCAGGTCGAACCCTAGATCTATCGACGTGCACAATCCCCCTGTGGGAGCGGGCTTGCTCGTGAAGGCGTAGTGTCAGATAACTGATTCGGTGACTGACACACCGCCTTCGCGAGCAAGCCCCCCGCCTTGGGATTTGCGTTGTGCTTGAGAAAGGGGCCAAAACCTTGGGTTTATGGCAAACTTCGCGACCATAAATGCCTGTTTCGCGACCCAGAGCCTTCGGCGTGGTCACGCAACGGAATAAAACGATGCCAGGTTTGCGTCCCCCGGATGGGAATAGACCCTTTGTGTGTTGGTACGACGGTTCCAGCACTTTCTGCCTGAACAGATTAGAGAAACGACCATGCATAATGTCGTCATCAGCGGCACCGGCCTGTACACCCCGGCCAACAGCATCTCCAACGAAGAGCTGGTGCAGTCTTTCAATACCTACGTTGCGCAATTCAACGCGGACAACGCAGACGCCATCGCCAGCGGCGACATCCAGGCCCTGACGGAATCCAGCGCCGCCTTCATCGAAAAAGCCTCGGGCATCAAGAGCCGCTTTGTCATGGACAAAGAAGGCATTCTCGATCCGCAGCGCATGGTCCCGCGTCTGCCGGAGCGTTCCAACGAGGAATGGTCGGTACTTTGCCAAATGGCCATCGGTGCTGCCGAACAAGCCTTGCAACGCGCCGGCAAAACCGCCGCTGACATCGACGGCGTGATCGTCGCCTGCTCCAACTTGCAGCGTGCTTACCCGGCCATCGCCATCGAAGTCCAGGAAGCCCTGGGCATTCAGGGGTTCGGTTTCGACATGAACGTGGCCTGTTCCTCGGCCACCTTCGGCATTCAGGCAGCCGCCAACAGCGTGCAACTGGGCCAGGCCCGGGCGATCCTGATGGTCAACCCGGAAGTCTGCACCGGTCACCTGAACTTCCGTGACCGCGACAGCCACTTCATCTTCGGCGACGCCGCCACGGCCGTGATCATCGAGTGCGCCGATCTGGCTACGTCCAAATACCAGTTCGACGTGGTCAGCACCAAACTGCTGACCAAGTTCTCCAACAACATCCGCAACAACTTCGGCTTTCTCAACCGCGCAGCGCAAGAGGGCGTCGGTACTCGCGACAAGCTGTTCGTGCAGGAAGGCCGCAAGGTGTTCAAGGATGTTTGCCCGATGGTGGCTGAACTGGTCGGTACGCATCTGGAAGAGAACAAGCTCAATGTCGGCGATGTGAAGCGTTTCTGGCTGCATCAGGCCAATCTCAGCATGAACCATCTGATCGTGCGCAAACTGCTGGGCCGCGACGCCACCGAAGAGGAAGCCCCGGTGATCCTCGACACTTACGCCAACACCAGCTCTGCCGGTTCCGTGATTGCTTTCCACAAGTATCAGGATGATCTGGCTGCCGGTTCGCTGGCGGTATTGAGTTCGTTCGGTGCGGGTTACTCGATCGGTAGCGTGATTCTGCGCAAGCGTTGAAAGTGGTTTAATTTCCGCTTAATCACGCTGACCTTTCCTACATCCGAATCGGTTGAAACGCTGTAGTTTTCGGAAATGGCGGCAGGAGACGCTTCAGGCGAATCCTGCCGCTATCATTTTCGAAGTCGGAACAAGGGGATTGATGGATGGCGGTTGACGACACCCAACTGCTCGCGCGTTTGCTGGCAGGCGAGCAACAGGCTTTCAAGGAACTGGTCACGACTTATCAAAGCGCCATGCGCGCCGTCGCTTATGCGATTGTCGGCCAGCGTCACGTCGAAGAAGTGGTGCAAGATGCATGGCTGTCGGTAGTGCGCCATATCGGCAGTTTCGAAGGCCGCTCCAGTCTCAAGACCTGGTTGCTGACCATCACCGCCAACTCGGCCAAGAGTCGCTACAAGCACAATCGCCGCGAAGTGTTGATGGATGATCTGCCGTCACCCCACGGCACCATTGATGATGACCGCTTTTCCCCCGGCGATGGCCACTGGCTGATCGCACCGTTCGCCTGGCACCAGGACACGCCTGAAGCGCTGCTCACCGAAAGCGAGTTGCGTGAGTGCCTCGAACACACACTGCTCAACCTGTCGGAACTGCAAAGCAGCGTTTTGTTGTTGCGCGAACGCCAAGGCCTTGAGCTCGAAGAGATCTGTAATCTTCTGGAGATATCGCTCTCCAATGTCCGTGTGCTGCTGCATCGTGCGCGGCTGAAAGTCTTCGCGACAGTGGAGCATTTTGAGGAGACCGGGGAATGCTGACCTGTAAGGAACAAGTGGCGCGCTCCAGCGATTATCTCGATGGCCAGCTGAGCTTTCGCGAAAAACTAATGGTGCGTCATCACCTGATGTTCTGCCCCAATTGCCGGCGCTTTATACGCCAGATGCGATTGATGCAGGCGACGCTGAAGGCGATGCCGGAGAAACCTGAAGAGGGGGTGGATGCGTTGGCCGAGCGGTTGGCGGCGCGGCTTCGGGAAGACAGCCCCTAGGGGGAGAAGCAGACTGACGCGCCTGCGGCACACGGATGATGGGGATCGCCGTAGCCGCGCCAGACTGTTGAAGCATCTCAAGCGCTGCACCCGGATGAGAAGCGCATCGCCTGAGATCTGTTGCTCTGTTGCTTAGAACTTCGCTTCTGCGTCCAGTTGCAGAATGTTGGTGTCGGCGTCGCGCTGAGTGCGGCTGGAGTAGTCAGCCTTGGTCAGGAAGTACGTGGCGCCGAGGGCGAAATTCTTGTCGATGTCGTAGCCGACTTTGAACTTGTGCCCACGCGAACCGGTGGTGCCGTTGGCGAAGTCGGAATCGGTAAAGGCGCCGACCACAGCATTGCGCTGCACGTCACGATAGTTGTAGTCGAGGTTCAGACCGAAGACTTTCGACTTGGCGCCGAGCAACCAGGCGGTGTCCTGATCGGTCACGGCATCGTTGTTCTTCACATACTGACCGTAGAACGACAGCGGCATTGGCAGACCGCCGATGTCGATCTGGCTGAAACCCTCGTACAGACGGAATTCGTTGTTGGCCGAGTTGCCATTGACGGCCAGTGCGCACGGTGTGGAAGAGCCCGTGCAACGGCTGTCCTGATCGTTCTGGTAGGCGTAGACGCTGCCGCCAACGGTCAGTTTCAGGTTGTCGGTGATGGCGATGCGGCTACCCAACTGGCCGGAGGTCAGGCGCAGGTCGTGACGGAATTGCACGCCTTCGCCGTCGACGTTGTCCTTGAGGTTGTAGTTGCCCAGGCTGCCGAACAGTTCGGCACTGCTGCCCAGTGGGTACTTGTAAGTGACGGCCAGACCTTCCGGGTTGATGTCGCCGTCCCAGATCACGTCGCCCATGCTCACCCACGGTTGCAGCATCTTGCCGCCGATCACATGCAGGTTCTTGATCGCATCAGGGTGGTAGTCGATGTAGCCCAGGTCCAGCCAGATCTGCTTCTTGTCGAAGTAGTTGTCCTGGTCCTGGTTGGTCGAACGAGCATCGTCGCCGCCGCCGGTGGCGATACGGATGCCGGTGTCCACTTGCGGGTTGATCTCGGTGTAGGCACCCAGACGTGCACGGATGCGCTGACGATCCTTTTCGCGGCCGCCGTTGTTGGCTTCGCCGTCGATCTTGACGGTCTCCTGGCGGATGCGCACGTCACCCTTGAACTGGGTCTTGGCAGCCCAGGCCAGTTTCTGGTCGAAGACGCTTTGTTCGTTGGTCTTCTTCGCGACAGCCGCGACTTGTTCATTGGTCTCTTGCTGCGCCTGCTGGGCGATTTGCTGAGCCTTCTGATCCTTGGCCAGTTCAGTTTGCAGTTCTACATACTGCGCCTGGGAAATCGAACCGTTAGCCTTGAGCATGTCGAGCAGTTTGGCGTCGACTGCAGCACTGGCCGGAACGCTCATGGCCAGTAACAGGCCACCGCACAGGGCCGCCGCAGTTTTCGTGGAAGCAAGACGCATAGCAATCTCCGAAGATGAGTGGGATGGCTGAACCATCCTGGGCACAACCGACGGTTGAAGGTCGGAAAACAGTGTCCGGGTAGAACCCGGCGCTCTAAAAACAGGCGCCAGTATCGCGATGGTTTATGACAGGGCAGTGGCACGGTGATGGCAGGTTGATGACGGTACGCGTTGGCCGTGAACCATTGATCTAGAGCGCTGTCGCCCGATGACGGGTGTGCAATGCGGCGCAATCGGCGATACTCGCCGAGCGCTGAAACCCCGAAGTGGAGAGCTCTTTGATGCCGTTGCACTGCCTGCAGAACCTGTCAGAAATCGCCCCGGCCACTTGGGATGAATTGGTGCCGGACAATCAGCCGTTTCTGCGTCATGCTTTTCTCAGTGCGCTGGAGGACAGCGGCAGCGTCGGCCCTCACACCGGTTGGCAGCCGGAGCATTTACTGCACATCGAAGATGGTCGGCTGATCGCCGCCTTGCCGGGTTACCGCAAGTGGCACTCCTACGGCGAGTATGTGTTCGACCATGGCTGGGCAGATGCCTGCGCCCGAGCCGGAATCGATTACTACCCCAAACTGTTGACGGCTGTGCCGTTCAGTCCAGTCAGCGGCCCTCGGTTGCTGGCGTCCAAGTTCGAAGACGGTTTTGAGCTGCTCAAGAGCCTGCCGGGTTATCTGGAAATCGAAGGGCTGTCCGGCGCGCACATCAATTTCACCGATCCGTTCACCGACGCCGCCATGGCCGAGCAGCCGGGCTGGTTGCAGCGCATCGGCTGTCAGTATCACTGGCACAATCGAGGCTATCGCGACTTTCAGGATTTTCTCGACGTGCTCAGTTCGCGCAAGCGCAAACAGATGCGCAAGGAGCGCGAGCAGGTGGCGGGGCAGGGCTTCGAATTTGAATGGCTACAAGGGCGAGAGCTAAACGAATCGCAGTGGGATTTCGTCTACGCCTGCTATGCCAATACCTACGCCGTGCGTCGGCAGACACCGTATCTGACGCGAGAGTTTTTCAGTTTGCTGGCCGCGCGCATGCCCGAATCGATCCGCGTGGTGCTGGCCAGGCAGGGCTCACGGCCGGTGGCCATGGCCTTCAGTCTGGTTGGCGGTGACAGTTTTTACGGGCGCTATTGGGGATGCCTTGCCGAATTTGATCGGCTGCACTTTGAAACCTGTTTTTATCAGGGCATGGACTACGCGATTGCCCAGGGCTATCAGCGTTTCGATGCCGGTGCTCAGGGCGAGCACAAACTGATTCGTGGCTTCGAACCGGTGATCACTCACTCGTGGCATTACCTGCGGCATCCGGGTCTGAAAGCGGCGGTAAAAGACTTCCTGCAGCAGGAACGCGCCGGTGTCCTGGCCTACGCCGAAGAAGCGAGAGCAGCCTTGCCCTACCGCCAAACCTAAATCTCCAATGTGGGGCTTGCTCGCGAAGGCGGTGTGTCAGTACAGCAAATATTGCCTGACACCACGCCTTCGCGAGCAAGCCCGCTCCCACATTTGGTTTTGTGTTGGACTCAGGTTTTTTCGTTACCCAACCAGAGATAAATCACTTCACCGGCCACCGCACCCGACAGCGGCGCCACCCAGAACATCCACAACTGCGCGATGGCCCAGCCGCCGACCATCAGCGCCGGCCCGGTACTGCGCGCCGGGTTCACCGAGGTATTGGTCACCGGAATCGAGATCAGGTGGATCAACGTCAGCGCCAGACCTATGGCAATCGGTGCGAGGCCCGGCGGTGCACGTTTATCGGTGGCGCCCAGAATGATGATCACAAACATCGCAGTCATCACCCGTTCGGTGACAAACCCGGCCGCCATCGAATACTGACCGGGCGAATGCTCGCCGTAACCGTTGGAGGCGAGGCCGGCGGCAATGTCGAAACCCTCACTCCCACATTGCAATTGTATTGACCCAATGATCAATCGATCCCGACAAATCCGCCGGTCTGGTGCGCCCATAACCGCGAATACAGTCCGCCATGGGCCAGCAGTTCGGCGTGGGTGCCGCTCTCGGCGATCTTGCCGTTTTCCAGCACCACCAGGCGATCCATGCGCGCGATAGTCGAGAGGCGGTGAGCAATGGCGATCACTGTTTTGCCCTGCATCAGGGTTTCCAGGCTTTCCTGAATCGCCGCTTCGACTTCCGAGTCCAGGGCCGAGGTTGCTTCGTCCATGATCAGAATCGGCGCGTCCTTGAGCAGCACGCGGGCAATCGCGATGCGCTGACGTTGACCGCCCGACAGCTTCACCCCGCGCTCGCCGACATGCGCGTCGAAGCCGGTGCGGCCTTCAGCGTCCGACAGCAACGGAATGAACTCATCGGCACGGGCCTTGTGCGCGGCATCCCAAAGCTGTGCGTCAGTCGCGTCAGGCTTGCCATACAGCAAGTTGTCGCGGATTGAACGGTGCAGCAGCGACGTGTCTTGAGTGATCATACCGATCCGCTCACGCAGGCTTTCCTGGCTGACGTCGGCGATGTTCTGGTCGTCGATCAGGATGCGCCCGCCCTCGACGTCATAGAGGCGCAGCAGCAGGTTGACCAAGGTTGATTTACCGGCGCCGGACGGCCCGATCAGACCGATTTTTTCACCCGGTTTGATGGTCAGGTTGAGGTCGCCGATGATGCCTTTCTTCTTGCCGTAGTGAAAATCGACGTGCTCGAAACACACCTCGCCATTGGCCACGGCCAGCGGTTTGGCGTGTTCGTGATCGGTGACGCTGACCGGCTGCGAGATGGTCCGCAGACCGTCCTGGACCATGCCGATGTTTTCGAAGATGCCCGTGACCACCCACATGATCCAGCCGGACATGTTGACGATGCGGATCACCAGACCGGTGGCCAGGGCAATCGCGCCGACGGTGATCAGCGATTGCGTCCACAGCCACAGGGCCAGCGCGGTTGTGCCGACGATCAGCAAGCCGTTCATGGCGGTGATCGCCACGTCCATGCTGGTGACCACGCGGCCGGCCATTTGCGCTTTGACGGTTTGTTCTTCGATCGCTTCCCTGGCGTAGTGCTGTTCGAAATGAGTGTGAGCGAACAGCTTGAGCGTGGCGATATTGGTGTAGCCGTCGACGATTCGGCCCATCAGTTTCGAACGTGCGTCGGAGGCTTCCACCGAGCGGTCCTTGACCCGCGGCACGAAGTAACAGAGTGCGCCGATGTAGGCGACGATCCACGTCAGCAACGGGACCATCAGACGCCAGTCGGCTTCGGCGAACAGCACCAGCGCGCTGATCGCGTAGATCACCACATGCCACAGTGCATCCACCGCCTGCACTGCTGAATCACGCAGCGAGTTGCCGGTCTGCATGATGCGCTGGGCAATGCGCCCGGCGAAGTCGTTCTGGAAGAAGTTCAGGCTCTGCTTGAGCACGTAGCTGTGGTTCTGCCAGCGGATCATGCTGGTCATGCCGGGGCTTAACGTCTGGTGCACCAGCAGGTCGTGCAGGCCGAAGAAAATCGGTCTGAGCACAAGCGCAACCACCACCATCCACGTCAGTTCGAGGGCGTGATCGCTGAAGAAATTCGGATTTGGCGTACCTTGGGCCAGGTCGATGATGCGACTCAGGTAACTGAACAGCGCCACTTCGATCAGCGCGGCGAACAGGCCGACCACCAGCAGGGCGGCGAAACTCGGCCAGACCTGCTTCAGGTAATAGGTATAGAAGGGGAGCACACGGTCCGGTGGAGAGGCCGTCGGGGCGTCGCGGAATATGTCGATCAGTTGTTCAAAACGGCGATAGAGCATCAGATAACCGCCCGGAGTACGGGCTCTCCTTTTATCAGTGTGAGCGGCGCGGGATCAGGCCGTCGCCGCTCGATATGCCCTGCTGTACTCAGTCGAGGCGTTTGGCCGACTTGATAATCACAGGGTCGACAGGCACGTTCTGCATGCCGCTTTTGGTGGTGGTTTGCGAGTTGACGATGATGTCGACGACGTCCATGCCCTTGACCACTTTGGCAAACACCGCATAACCGGCGTCACGGCCTGGATCGAGGAAAGCGTTGTCAGCGACGTTGATAAAGAACTGGCTGGTGGCCGAGTTCGGATTGGAAGTACGGGCCATCGACAAGGTGCCGCGAACGTTATGCAGGCCATTGCTGGCTTCGTTCTTGATCGGTTCCTTGGTGTCCTTTTGTTGCATCTGCTGGGTGAAACCACCGCCCTGAGCCATGAAACCCGGGATCACACGGTGGAAAATCGTGTTGTTGTAGAAGCCACTGTCGACGTACGCCAGAAAGTTCTTGGTACTGATCGGCGCTTTGACCGGGTCCAGTTCGATTTCGATCTGGCCATTGGTGGTGTCCAGCAGCACGTGCGGCGCTTTGGCCGGGGTAGCAGCCATCAGGTTGGCAGCAAACAGCACGGTGCCGGCGACGAGGGCGAGTTTTTTCAGCATGGGTCAGTGATCCTGAGATTGAGTATCGGCTGCGGCGAGAAACGCCAGCAGCGTTTGATTGAAGCGTTCGGGCTGATCGAGCGGGGTGGCATGGCGTGAATCAGCGATCACCACCAGCCGCGCATCGGGCAGCAGTTTTACATAGGTTTCTTTAAGTGCCACAGGTGTGTAATCACGGTCGGCACTGACGATGAGCGTTGGACAGGTCACCCGGGAAAGTCGTTCCTGAACCCCCCAGCCAACAATTGCATCGAAGCTGGCGAGATAAGCACGTTTGTCGTTTTTTGCCCAGCGTTGCGCCATTTTCTGCCGCAGATTCGCCTGTTCGGGTTTTGGGAACAGTTTGCTGCCCAGCGCCTTGCCGATGGTCGCCAGGCTCAGCACGCGCATCAGGCTCCAGCGTTTGAACCATTGCCAATAGTCGTCGAGGCTGCGCAGTTTGACTTCAGGGGCGCTGTTGACGATGGTCAGGCTCTTGAGCATCTGCGGCTGATCAACACCCAACTGGAAGCCGATCATGCCGCCCATCGACAGACCGACGTAGTGCACCGGACCAAGGTTCAAATACTCGATCAGCGCCACCATATCGGCGCTGAACCCCGCGATGCTGTAGCGCTCGCGGGGTTTGTCCGAGCGCCCGTGGCCACGGATATCCGGGACGATCACCCGGTAGTGCGCGGCCAGCGCAGGGATCTGCATTTCCCAATCCAGCGTGCTCGAGCCGAGCCCGTGAACCAGCAGCAACGGCGTGCCGTGGCCATATTCCTCGTAGTGCAGGTTGCAACCTTCGTGCGCAAAATAGGCCATCGCTGGACTCCGTGTCAGACTTGCTCAGGGGCGGCGAACGGTGCGTCCAGCGGCAAGGTGTCGAAGGTGCGCAACAGTTCGATGAGGATTTGTGTCGCCGGGCCCAGCGGTTTGTCCTTGTTCGAATACAGATAGAAACTCGGGTTGCGGCTGCCGCCCTGATCCAACGGTAGCAGCTTGAGCGATCCCTCTTTCAGTTCCCGTTCGATCATGTGTCGCGGTAACCAGGCAAAGCCCAGGCCGCTGCTGACGAATGTCGCGGCCGTGGCGAGACTGCCGACGGTCCAGCGCTGTTCGGCGCCGAGCCAGCCGACATCCCGTGGCTGTTGACGACCGGAGTCGCGGATGACCACTTGCATCTGGGTTTCCAGATCCTGGAAGCTCAGTTCACGATTGAGCCGATGCAGGCTGTGGTCTGGGTGAGCAACCGCAACAAACTCCACGTCGCTCAGCTCCGCGCCCAGGTAACCGGGAATGCTCAGGCCGGTGATGGCCAGATCGGCCACGCCTTCGAGCAGCACCTCCTCGACACCCGACAACACTTCCTCACGCAGACGCACGCGACAGCCACGGCTCTGTGGCATGAACGCAGTCAACGCACGCACGATACGTGCGCTTGGATAAGCCGCATCGACCACCAGCCGCACTTCCGCTTCCCAGCCTTGCTCCATGTGATGGGCGAGATCTTCCAGTTGACTGGCCTGTTTGACCAGTTGCCGCGAGCGGCGTAGCAACACGCCGCCGGCTTCGGTCAGTACCGCTTTACGACCGTCGATCCGCAGCAACGGCACACCGAGCTGATCCTGCATACGGGCAACGGTGTAACTCACCGACGACTGCGAACGGTGCAGAACCTCGGCGGCCTGGGCGAATCCGCCGTGGTCGACTACGGCCTGCAATGTTCGCCATTGATCCAGGGTCACGCGGGGCGCTTTCATCAATAGCTCCTCTTGTCCTAAGCTGACGGTCCCCATTGGAGACTGTCGAATGAAAAAATTCTGTTGTGTGGTGCTGGCACTGCTGCCGTTGACAGCCTTTGCGTATCCGATCGATGTGCAGAAAAATCTCAATGGCATGAAGATCGACTACCAGAGTTTCGCCACGGATAACGACATTGGCTCCATCCAGGTGGCCAACTACGGCGACGTCGACGCGAGCTGCAAAGTGGTGTTCCGCAACGGTCCCGAGGCGCCACGGACACGTAACATCGAAGTCGTGGCCGGCAAACATAAAAACGCCACGGCCAAGTTCACCCGCACCATTATCAAACTGCGCATCGATCTGACCTGTACCCCGAAATAACAGCAAATCTCCCTTGTGGAAGCGGGCTTGCTCGCGAAGGCGGTAGATCAGTCATCCATGCTCGTGCTGACACATCGCCTTCGCCAGCAAGCTCACTCTCAAAGGGTTGAGTTGCATCTAAACTAAATTTTCGATGCTTTGCAGCAATTATTTGCGCTTTTTCATCGATTCAGCTCTGTTTAACCTTCACTCCATCGACCTACAACATTCTCGGATGGAGGCTACACAACATGTCCCGCGTTCTGATCATCGAAAGCAGCGCCCGCCAGCAAGACTCGGTGTCCCGTCAGTTGACCCAGACCTTCATCAATCAGTGGAAAACCGCGCACCCCGACGATCAGATCACTGTGCGTGATCTCGCCGTGAACCCGGTGCCGCACCTGGACATCAACCTGTTGGGTGGCTGGATGAAGCCTGCCGATCAGCGCAGCGACAGCGAACAGTCTTCTCTGGATCGCTCCAACGAATTGACCGATGAACTGCTGGCTGCCGACGTGCTGGTCATGGCCGCGCCGATGTACAACTTTGCGATCCCGAGCACCCTCAAGGCCTGGCTTGACCATGTGCTGCGTGCCGGCGTCACCTTCAAGTACACCGACACCGGTCCGCAAGGCCTGCTGAGCGGCAAGCGTGCCTACGTGCTGACCGCTCGCGGCGGAATTTACGCCGGCGGCCCGGCGGATCATCAAGAACCTTACCTGCGTCAGGTGATGGGTTTTATCGGTATCCACGACGTGACCTTCATTCATGCCGAAGGCATGAACCTGGGTGGCGACTTTCAGGAGAAGGGCTTGAACCAGGCCAACGCCAAACTGGCTTCCGTCGCTTGATAGGTTAATCGCCAGATAATCACTGGATGTTCTAGTGCTCTGGCGCAACCCCTTCAAGGTTTTACGCGCATCGAACCTCCCTTTGCACTTATTGCTCCTGAGTGCTGTAGCCCGATTGAACGCTTTAGCGAGATCGGGCTTTTTTTTGTTCTTCACGCAATCCCGGTACGGTAATCGGTGAGCATAAAAAAAGCCCCGCCTGAATATTCAGGCGGGGCTTTTTATTGGCTTTTGGAATCAGACGAGGGGTTTAGGCTCGTGTTCTTTTTCCTGGGCCTCTTCGTGATGCTCGGCCGCGTCCTGAACGGAGCGAGGCGCTTCAGCAATGGCTGCTTCAACGACGACTTCTTCAGCAGCCGGGGCAGGAGCTGCCTCGACCACTTCAGCCGCAGGAGCAGCTGCGGCAGCCAGTTCAGCTTCCTTCTGCAGACGTTCTTCTTCGCGCTTGCGACGACGCACTTCGCGTGGATCGTTTGGAGCGCGGCCGTTTGGCGTCAGCGCGCTGACTACAGGCGCTTCAACCGCTGGGGCTTGGGCAACCACTGGCGCTTCGACGACCGGCGCTGGAGCAGGTTCGGCAGCGGCAACCACTGGCTCGGACACCGTGGCTTGTGGCACTTCAGCTTCAGCAGCAGGCGCTGGCGCTTCGGCTACGGTTGGCTCTGCAACCCAGTTGAATGCAGTTTGCTCTTCGCGAACTTCACGCACGCTTTCGGTCACGTTTTCAGCGACGGTTTCGACAACCGGCTCTGCAACGACAACGGGCTCTTGGGCTACGAAAGCAGGTTCGGCAGCGATTTCAATCTGAGGCTGGGCTTCAACCTGGGCTTGAATTTCGCGAACCGGTGCCACTTCGACTTCCGGAGCCGCCGTCACTTCCACTGGAGTGGTTGCTTCAACCACCGGTGCTTCAACTGGAGCAGTTTCCAGTGTAGCGGCAGTGGCGCGTTCGGCTTGCTCGTTGGCTTGCGCTTCAGCCGGAGCGCTGATGACGCTGCTGGCGACGGCGGTGGTAACAGCCAGGCCAGCGGCCAGATCGGCAGCGCTTGGTGCTTCAGCGTTTTCGCCGGACTCGGATTCTTCCGATCCTTCGATCACGTTGCCGTTGGCATCACGCTGACGCTCGCGACGGTTGCTGCGACGACGCTGGCCGCGGGAGCGACGACGTGGACGATCGCCTTCGGCGTTCTCCGAACCATCTTCCGGCAGTTGCTCTTCATTGGTGATCACTTCGTCTTCAACGACGGCAGCAGCGGCCTGCTCTGCACGCGGTTGACGCTCTTCACGCGGCGGGCGCGGTGCGCGCTCTTCGCGAGGCTGGCGGGCCGGACGCTCTTCTGCATTAACGGCGGCAGCGGCGGCTGCTGGAGCGGCATCCAGTGGCTCGCGCAGTTCGCGTACACGTTCTTCACGCTCGCCACGAGGCTTGCGGTCTTCACGCGGCGCACGTGGGGCGCGTTCTTCACGAGGTGCGCGAGGTGCGCGTTCTTCGCGGGCGGCTGGCGCTTCAGTGCGAGCTTCGCGAGGTGCACGTTCTTCGCGGGTCTCACGTGGCTGGCGCTCTTCACGCGGCTCGCGAGGGGCGCGTTCTTCACGCGGTGCACGTTCTTCGCGCGGCTTGCGCTCTTCATCGCGACGACCATTACGGTTGCGGCTCTGCTGGCGACCGTTGCGACGTTCTTCGTTGCGGGCTGGACGCTCGGTAGCTGGTTTTTCAACGACCACCGGCGCGGCGGGCTCTTCTTTGGTCGCGAACAGGCTGACCAGCGACTTCACCAGACCTTTGAACAGGCTTGGCTCTGGCGCGGCCACTGGAGCTGGTGCTGGTGCAGCAGGTGCGGCCACTTCGGTCGGAACCGGAGCGTTGGCGCGGGCTGGTGCGGTCTTGACCGCGGCTTCCTGGCGAACCAAGGTGCGGGTTGCGGCGGCTGGCTGGACTTCTTCGACGTCGGCAGCGGCAGCGGCGATTTCGTAGCTGGACTGGTTGGTCGCGGCTTCCGGGCTGTCATCACGCAAACGCTGAACTTCGAAGTGCGGCGTTTCGAGGTGGTCGTTTGGCAGGATGACGATACGGGCACGAGTGCGCAGTTCGATCTTGGTGATCGAGTTGCGTTTTTCGTTGAGCAGGAACGCAGCCACCGGGATCGGCACCTGGGCGCGAACTTCGGCAGTGCGGTCTTTCAGGGCTTCTTCTTCGATCAGGCGCAGGATCGCCAGCGACAGCGATTCAACGTCACGGATGATGCCGGTGCCGTTGCAACGCGGGCAGACGATGCCGCTGCTTTCGCCCAAGGATGGGCGCAGGCGCTGACGGGACATTTCCAGCAGGCCGAAGCGCGAGATACGGCCGATCTGCACGCGAGCGCGGTCGGCTTCCAGGCATTCGCGGACTTTCTCTTCCACGGCGCGCTGGTTCTTGGCGGGGGTCATGTCGATGAAGTCGATGACGATCAGGCCGCCGATGTCGCGCAGGCGCAACTGACGGGCGATTTCTTCAGCCGCTTCAAGGTTGGTCTGCAGAGCGGTTTCTTCGATGTCGCTGCCTTTGGTGGCGCGCGCCGAGTTGATGTCGATGGACACCAGCGCTTCGGTCGGATCGATAACGATGGAACCGCCGGAAGGCAGTTCGACGACGCGCTGGAAGGCGGTCTCGATCTGGCTTTCGATCTGGAAACGGTTGAACAGCGGAACGCTGTCTTCGTACAGCTTGATCTTGCTGGCGTACTGCGGCATTACCTGGCGGATGAAAGTCAGGGCTTCGTCCTGGGCTTCAACGCTGTCGATCAGCACTTCGCCGATGTCCTGGCGCAGGTAATCGCGGATCGCGCGGATGATCACGTTGCTTTCCTGGTAAATCAGGAATGGCGCGGAGCGATCCAGCGAGGCTTCTTTGATGGCGGTCCACAGTTGCAGCAGGTAGTCGAGGTCCCACTGCATTTCTTCGCTGCTGCGGCCAAGGCCTGCAGTGCGCACGATCAGACCCATGTCGGCCGGGGCAACCAGGCCGTTCAGTGCTTCACGCAGTTCGTTGCGCTCTTCGCCTTCGATGCGACGGGAGATACCGCCGGCACGCGGGTTGTTCGGCATCAGCACCAGGTAACGACCGGCCAGGCTGATGAAGGTGGTCAGGGCTGCGCCCTTGTTGCCACGTTCTTCTTTTTCAACCTGAACGATGACTTCCTGGCCTTCGCTCAGGACGTCCTTGATGTTGACGCGGCCTTCGGGGGCTTTCTTGAAGTATTCGCGGGAGATTTCTTTGAGGGGCAGGAAGCCGTGGCGCTCGGAGCCAAAATCGACAAAGGCAGCCTCAAGGCTTGGTTCGATGCGAGTGATGCGGCCTTTATAGATGTTGGCCTTCTTCTGCTCGCGTGCACCGGATTCGATGTCCAGGTCGTAGAGGCGTTGGCCATCTACCAGTGCAACACGCAACTCTTCGGGTTGAGTTGCGTTAATCAGCATTCTTTTCATGTAGTACCGTCGGTTTCCGGGCTGCCGGAAACGGCGTTCGGCACACACGACTTCTCACGGTCGGTGTCAGGTGCGTCGGGAGTGGTTGGCCATTCCCGTGTCCAGCGATGTGCGACCAATTGGGCCGATACCGCGACGTACGCGTCCTGCTTGCTGTGGCTACTTAAGCACTCAGTCAGGAGGAGGAATCAACCAGTGGCTGTGGACGAGATGAAGCGTCTTGATAAAGCCTATTGCTACACAGTCCAGCGGTTGTGCATCTCCACCCTACACGTATCCCTGATAATTCGGGTGCTGCCGCGCGCAGAATCCGCAGCGGGTTGGCATTTACCGTGAACTCCGAAAGGGGAGGTCACGCATCATGGCTAATTTAGGCGATGTTTCCGAAGCGTTCGCTCGGGGTCATTCGCAGCTGACTGCACTTTGTGAACTGGCCGTGAATATCTGCCTGCCAGACGAGTAAAAACTCTGCTCGGCGGTGTAATTCAGGCCTCATGTCACCTGCGCTTGTTACAACTGCAAACTCCACCGTTACGTAGCGAAAGCCCCGTAGGACGGCCTCGCGTCCTGGTGAATTGCGTTGGTCAGGGCCGGTTTTTGACCGTGGTTCCGCTGCCCAGGCCGCTTTTGGCGGCGTTCGCGACTATAGCAGCAATGATTAAGTGCTTCAATTCCATAAAAATTGTTATCATCCGCGGCATGACAACTACTGCCCCTTCGACTCCAGGCGTTCAATTGCTTGAAGTCTCGCCGGAGTATGCCGGCCAACGAATCGACAACTTTCTCCTCGCCCGGCTCAAAGGCGTGCCCAAGACCTTGATTTACCGCATTTTGCGTAAAGGCGAAGTGCGCGTGAACAAGGGACGGATCAAGCCTGAATACAAACTGCAGGCCGGCGATATCGTGCGCGTGCCGCCGGTTCGCGTGCCGGAGCGTGATGAACCGGTGCCTTTGGCCCAGGGACTGTTGCAGCGTCTGGAAGCATCGATCGTCTACGAAGACAAGGCGCTGATCGTGATCAACAAGCCCGCCGGCATTGCGGTTCATGGTGGCAGCGGTCTGAATTTCGGCGTGATCGAAGCCTTTCGTCAGTTGCGTCCCGATACAAAGGAGCTGGAACTGGTCCATCGTCTCGATCGTGACACTTCCGGCTTGCTGATGATTGCCAAGAAACGCAGCATGCTGCGTCACTTGCACGAAAAATTGCGTGGCGATGGTGTCGACAAGCGCTACATGGCGCTGGTTCGTGGTAATTGGGCGACCTCGATCAAGCAGGTCAGTGCGCCATTGCTCAAGAGCAACCTGCGTTCCGGTGAGCGCATGGTTGAAGTCAACGACGAGGGCAAAGAAGCCCTGACTGTGTTCAAGGTGCTGCGCCGCTTCGGCGATTTCGCCACCATGGTCGAGGCCAAGCCTGTTACTGGTCGTACCCACCAGATTCGCGTCCACACCCTGCACGCCGGGCATTGCATTGCTGGCGACAGCAAGTACGGCGATGACGATTTCACCAAGGAAATCCGCGATCTGGGCGGCAAGCGCCTTTTTCTGCACGCTTACATGCTGACCGTGCCGCTGCCTGACGGTGGCAAGCTGACCTTGCAGGCCCCGGTCGATGAAATGTGGGCCAAGACTGTGGAGCGCCTGAGTGCCGCACCCTGATTACAAACTGCTGATTTTCGATTGGGACGGTACGCTGGCCGATTCCATTGGCCGGATTGTCGAGGCGATGCATTCCGCGTCCGGGCGGTCCGGTTTCGAGTTGCGCGATGACTTTGCCGTCAAGGGCATCATTGGCCTGGGTTTGCCCGAGGCGATTCGCACGTTGTACCCCGAGATCAGCGATACCGAAATGGTTGCGTTCCGCGAGTATTACGCAGATCACTACATCGCTGCAGAAGCCGTGCCTTCGCCGTTGTTCGAGGGTGTCGTCGAGTCGATGGCATCCTTTCGCGAGCAGGGTTATCACCTGGCAATCGCGACCGGCAAGAATCGTCGCGGACTGGATCGGGTGCTCAAGGCTAATGGCTGGGAAGAGTATTTCGACATTACCCGTGCTGCCGATGAAACTGCGAGTAAACCGCACCCTCTGATGCTGGAGCAGATTCTTGCTCATTGCGGTGTGCGTGCGGAGCAGGCGCTGATGGTGGGGGACTCGTCCTTCGATCTATTAATGGCGCGTAACGCGGGGATGGAGTCGGTGGCGGTCAGTTATGGCGCGCAATCGATTGAATCACTGCAGCAGTTCGAGCCGCGTCTGTCGATCGATCGTTTTTCCGAATTGCATGCCTGGCTGGGGCAGCGGGCCTAATACGTTTTTGCTGGGGTGAATGGCATGACCGACGAATGGAAGGCACCGGCCAAGGCAAGTGCCGACGGCGGTGACGAGAAAAGCTGGAAGCTGTTGGAAAAGACCCTGCTCGCCGGTGTGCAGGAGCAACGTCGCTCGCGGCGTTGGGGGATTTTCTTCAAGCTTCTGACGTTTGTTTATCTGTTTGTTGCGTTGATCCTGTTCACGCCGCTGATGGATATGGAAAAGAGCGCCGCTCGCGGCACGAACTACACCGCGCTGATCGATGTTGCCGGCGTGATCGCCGATAAGGAATCGGCCAGTGCTGACAACATTGTCGGCGCCTTGCGCGCAGCGTTCGAAGACAAGAAAGTCAAGGGTGTCATCCTGCGTATCAACAGTCCTGGCGGTAGTCCGGTGCAGTCGGGGTATGTCTATGACGAGATCAAGCGTTTGCGCGGTCTGCACCCGGACACCAAGCTGTATGCGGTGATTTCCGATCTCGGTGCGTCCGGTGCCTATTACATTGCCAGTGCGGCGGATCAGATCTATGCCGATAAGGCGAGTCTGGTGGGTTCCATTGGTGTGACCGCTGCTGGATACGGTTTTGTTGGCACCATGGAGAAACTGGGTGTTGAGCGTCGCACCTACACCTCGGGCGAGCACAAGTCGTTCCTTGATCCGTTCCAGCCGCAGAAACCTGAAGAAACCGCGTTCTGGCAAAGTGTGCTGGATACCACGCACAAGCAGTTCATCAATAGCGTCAAGCAAGGGCGCGGCGATCGCCTGAAGGATAAAGAGCATCCGGAGCTGTTCTCCGGGCTGGTCTGGTCGGGTGAGCAGGCGCTGCCATTGGGCTTGATCGATGGCTTGGGTAGCGCCAGTTCGGTGGCGCGTGACGTGATCGGTGAGAAAGAACTGGTTGACTTCACTGTTCAGGAATCGCCGTTCGATCGCTTCTCGAAGAAGCTTGGTGCAAGCGTTGCTGAGCAGTTGGCGATGTGGATGGGGTTCCACGGTCCTTCGTTGCGCTGAGTTGTTTTAAAGATCAAAAGATCGCAGTCTGCGGCAGTTCCTGGGAGCTATCGAAGGCTGCGATCTTTTGCTTTAAGGGATCTGCATTCCCTCAGCCAGCAGCATGTCGATCAGGCGAATCAGTGGCAAGCCGATCAGGCTGGTGGCGTCCGGGCCTTCGGTGGACTGGAACAGGCTCACGCCCAGGCCTTCGGCCTTGAAGCTGCCAGCGCAGTCGTAGGGTTGCTCGATGCGCAGGTAACGCTCGATGCGCGCCAGATCGAGTTGCCGCATATGTACGGTGAACGGCACGCAGTCGACCTGGCATTGGCCGGTCTGGCTGTTGAGCAGGGCGAGGCCGGTGAGGAAGGTCACGCTGGCACCACTGGCAGCCATCAGTTGCTCGCAGGCTTTCTCGAAGGTGTGCGGCTTGCCGATGATCTGCTCGCCGAACACGGCGACTTGATCGGAGCCGATAATCAGATGAGCGGGGTGGTTGTGGGCCAATGCTCGGGCTTTTTGTTCGGCGAGGCGTTTGACCAGTTCGATCGCCGGCTCGCCGGGGCGGTGGCTTTCGTCGATATCCGGCGAAGTGCAGGTGAACGGCAAGTGCAGGCGGGCAAGTAATTCGCGGCGATAAGTCGAGCTTGAAGCGAGTAATAAAGGCAGCATTCGCGTCTCCTGAGGGAGGTGTGGATTCTAGCGCAGGCGTGCAAGTGACGGACAGGGCACAATTTCCTTTGACATGGGTGGGTGCATCCCTATAATGCTGCGCCTATGTTGAATGACCCGATTCCACCTCACGTTGACCCGCGCAAATTGGCTGACCGTGGCACCACCCTTCAAGGTGAACTGCTGCTGGCCGATTTGAAGAGACTCTGCGACCCGCTTTCCGACAATGTCGGTACGGTGCAGGCGAAATTCGTTTTTGAACGAGATGAACGTAAATCTGTGGTGATCCACAGCTTTATCGACACCGAAGTCAAAATGGTTTGCCAGCGTTGTCTTGAGCTGGTCACCCTGCCGATCCACAGCGAATGCAGTTACGCCGTGGTGAAGGAGGGTGCGAATACCCAGTCGTTACCGAAAGGTTATGACGTGCTGGAACTGGGCGAAGATCCATTGGATCTGCAGTCACTGATCGAGGAGGAGCTTCTGCTCGCCTTGCCCATTGTGCCTGCTCATCATCCGGAAGAATGCCAGCAGCCGGCGGGAGCAGATGAGCCCGAACCGAGCGAGGACGAGGTAACGCGGTCCAACCCGTTCAGTGTATTGGCGCAGTTAAAGCGTGACCCAAACGTTTAGGAGTTAATCAATTATGGCTGTTCAGCAGAACAAAAAATCCCGCTCTGCCCGTGACATGCGCCGTTCGCACGACGCTCTCGAGGCTAGCACCCTGTCTGTAGAAAAAACCACCGGTGAAGTTCACCTGCGTCACCACGTATCGCCAGAAGGCGTATACCGTGGCCGTAAAGTGATCGACAAGGGCGCTGACGAGTAATCACTTGTCCGCTCAAGTCATCGCGATTGACGCAATGGGCGGGGACTTCGGTCCCCGCAGCATTGTTCAGGCCAGCCTTGCTTGCCTTTCTGCTACGCCCTCGCTGTACCTGACCCTCGTCGGTCAACCCTCCCTTCTTGAAGAATTGATCAACGGCCAATCGGCTGCCGATCGCGCGCGCCTGACAATTGTTGCGGCGTCTGAAGTCATCACAATGGACGAGAAACCGACCCAAGCCTTGCGTGGCAAGCCGGATTCGTCGATGCGTGTCGCCTTGGAGTTGGTGCGTGATGGCAAGGCTCAGGCCTGTGTCAGTGCTGGCAATACAGGGGCGTTGATGGCGCTGTCGCGATTTGTCCTCAAAACGTTGCCTGGCATTGATCGGCCAGCCATGGTTGCGGCGATCCCGACACAGAAGGGGTATTGCCAGTTGCTTGATCTGGGCGCCAATGTCGATTGCAGTGCCGAGCATCTTTTGCAGTTCGCTGTGATGGGCTCGGTGGCGGCGCAGACGCTGGGCATCGCCCATCCGCGCGTGGCTCTGTTGAACATCGGCACCGAAGACATCAAGGGTAATCAGCAAGTCAAGCTGGCGGCCACCTTGTTGCAAGCGGCGCGAGGGATTAACTACATCGGGTTTGTCGAGGGCGACGGGTTGTATCGCGGTGAGGCGGACGTGGTGGTATGCGATGGCTTTGTCGGCAATATCCTGCTCAAGTCCAGCGAAGGGCTGGCGACGATGATCGCGGCGCGTATCGAGGCGCTGTTCAGGCGTAACCTCGCCACGCGCGCTGTCGGTGCCTTGGCGTTGCCATTGATGAAGCGCTTGCAGGCTGATCTGGCGCCGGCGCGACATAACGGCGCAAGCTTTCTGGGTTTGCAGGGCATTGTGGTGAAAAGTCACGGGTCGGCCGGGGTTCAAGGCTTTCAGAGTGCTATCGAGCGCGCGTTGATCGAGATTCAGGAGAACCTGCCGGAGCGTCTCCACGGTCGTCTGGAGGATTTGTTGTCTTAGGCGTTTTCGTCGGACAATGCTTAAATGTGACCGCCCGGTTCAAAGGGCCATCCAACTGTCAGTTTCTTGCGTCCCCAAGTGGGGCGTCATTATTCGACGACAAGATCATTAGGGGCTTGTTACATGTCTGCTTCCCTCGCATTCGTCTTTCCAGGACAGGGTTCGCAGTCCCTCGGCATGCTGGCCGAGTTGGGCGCGCAACATCCATTGATCCTCGAAACTTTCAAAGAAGCATCCGATGCTCTGGGCTATGACCTTTGGGCGCTGACCCAGCAAGGGCCGGAAGAGCTGCTCAATCAAACCGATAAAACCCAGCCGGCCATTCTGACTGCATCGATTGCCCTTTGGCGTCTGTGGCTGGCTGAAGGTGGCGTGCGTCCAGCTTTCGTTGCCGGTCATAGCCTGGGTGAATACAGTGCGCTGGTTGCTGCAGGTAGCCTGAAGCTGGCTGACGCGGTGAAGCTCGTTGAGCGCCGTGGTCAGTTGATGCAGGAGGCCGTACCGGCCGGGCAGGGTGGCATGGCTGCCATCCTTGGCCTGGAAGACGCCGACGTGCTCGCAGCCTGTGCTGAAGCGGCGCAAGGCGAAGTGGTCAGCGCCGTCAACTTCAACTCGCCGGGCCAGGTGGTTATTGCGGGTGCCAGGGCGGCTGTCGAGCGTGCCATTGAAGGCTGCAAGGCGCGTGGCGCCAAGCGTGCCATGCCCTTGCCGGTAAGCGTGCCGTCGCACTGCGAGCTGATGCGTCCGGCTGCCGAACGCTTTGCCGCCGCCATCGCCGTCATCGACTGGCAGGCGCCGCAGATCCCTGTGGTACAGAACGTCAGCGCGCAAGTGCCGGTCGATCTGGAAACCCTCAAGCGTGATCTGCTCGAACAACTCTACAAGCCAGTTCGCTGGGTCGAGTCGGTACAGACTCTGGCTGCGAAAGGCGCGACCAATCTGGTCGAATGCGGGCCGGGCAAGGTGCTTGCCGGTCTGAACAAACGTTGCGCCGAAGGCGTTGCGACTTCCAACCTCAATACCCCAGACGCTTTCGCTGCCGCTCGCGCAGCGCAAGCCTGAATCAGGAGAAGCTTGCATGAGTCTGCAAGGTAAAGTTGCACTGGTCACCGGTGCAAGCCGCGGTATCGGCCAGGCCATCGCACTGGAACTGGGTCGTCAGGGCGCTACCGTCATTGGTACCGCGACTTCTTCCAAGGGTGCCGAGGCTATCTCCGCTACTCTGAAAGAACATGGCATTCAGGGTACCGGTCTGGAACTCAACGTCACCAGTGACGAATCGGTCAGCAGTGTACTGGCGAGCATTCAGGAGCAGTTCGGTGCGCCGGCAATCCTGGTCAATAATGCCGGTATCACCCGCGATAACCTGATGATGCGCATGAAAGACGATGAATGGTACGACGTGATCGATACCAATCTGAACAGTCTGTATCGCCTGTCCAAGGGCGTTCTGCGTGGCATGACCAAGGCGCGTTGGGGACGAATTATCAGTATTGGCTCGGTGGTGGGTGCCATGGGCAACGCAGGCCAAGTAAACTATGCAGCCGCCAAGGCCGGTCTGGAAGGTTTCAGCCGTGCAATGGCGCGTGAAGTCGGTTCGCGTTCGATTACGGTCAACTCGGTAACCCCAGGGTTTATCGACACCGATATGACCCGCGAACTGCCTGAAGCACAGCGTGAAGCCTTGCAGACGCAGATTCCGCTGGGTCGTCTGGGGCAAGCTCAAGAGATCGCGTCTGTGGTCGCTTTTCTTGCATCCGACGGTGCGGCATACGTTACTGGGGCTACAATCCCGGTGAACGGTGGGATGTACATGTGAGTAAAATGTGACGGATTGCTTCAAAAGAATGTCATACGAGCTGTCTAAAATCCGTTATAAAGCTGCAATCTATTTATAGACAGAGGGCTGCAGGGTTTGAGGAGTGAAGCTTTCAGTTGAAAAGCTGAAAAGTCTTTCTATACACTTACCCACCGGCCAGCTGCCTGAATTTGTCCATTAGGAGTGAAAACAAGGTATGAGCACCATCGAAGAGCGCGTCAAGAAAATCGTCGCCGAGCAACTGGGCGTTAAAGAAGAAGAAGTGGTTAACACTGCTTCCTTCGTTGAAGACCTGGGTGCCGACTCCCTTGACACCGTTGAGCTGGTGATGGCTCTGGAAGAGGAATTCGAGACCGAAATCCCTGACGAAGAAGCTGAGAAGATCACTACAGTACAAGCTGCAATCGATTACGTTACCAGCCACCAGGCGTAATAGTTTGTAATCGTTGCTTGCTGTCATGGAAAAACCGCACTGCCATCATGGCGTGCGGTTTTTTCTTTAGGCCTGATGCAAAATCGTCATTTGAAAAAGGAGAGTGCTGTGTCGCGTAGACGCGTCGTAGTCACCGGTATGGGTATGTTGTCGCCACTGGGCACGGATGTGCCGAGCAGTTGGCAGGGCATTCTGGCTGGCCGTAGTGGCATTGGTCTGATCGAACACACCGACCTTTCTGCCTATTCCACCCGCTTTGGCGGCTCGGTAAAGGGCTTCAATGTCGAGGAATACCTGTCGGTCAAGGAAGCGCGCAAGCTTGACCTGTTCATTCAGTACGGCCTCGCCGCAGGCTTTCAAGCCGTGCGCAATGCCGGTCTGGAAGTCACTGACGCCAACCGTGAACGCATTGGCGTCGCCATGGGTTCGGGTATCGGCGGCCTGACCAACATTGAAGAAACCAGCCGTACCCTGCATGAGACGGGGCCGCGCCGAATTTCACCGTTCTTTGTGCCAGGCTCGATCATCAATATGATTTCCGGTTTCCTGTCGATCCATCTGGGGGCACAGGGACCTAACTACGCCATCGCCACCGCGTGTACCACCGGTACGCACTGCATTGGTATGGCGGCGCGCAACATCATGTATGACGAAGCCGACGTGATGATCGCCGGCGGTGCCGAAATGGCGGCGTGCGGTCTGGGCATGGGTGGCTTCGGCGCGTCCCGTGCGCTGTCGACCCGCAATGACGAGCCGGCCCGTGCCAGCCGTCCTTGGGACAAGGGCCGTGATGGTTTCGTGCTGTCCGACGGTGCCGGTGCGTTGGTCCTCGAAGAGCTCGAACACGCCAAGGCTCGTGGCGCGACCATCTATGCCGAGCTGATTGGTTTCGGTACCAGCGGCGACGCGTTCCATATGACTTCGCCGCCCGCCGACGGCGCCGGTGCAGCCCGCTGCATCACCAATGCACTGCGTGACGCGAAGATCAATGCCGATCAAGTGCAGTACATCAACGCCCACGGCACTTCGACGCCGGCTGGCGATCTTGCCGAAGCCAACGCAATCAAGACCGTGTTCGGTGATCACGCCTACAAAATGGCGGTCAGTTCTACCAAGTCCATGACCGGTCACCTGTTGGGTGCGGCGGGCGCGGTCGAAGCGATCTTTAGCGTGCTGGCAATCAACGGCCAGGTGGCACCACCGACGATTAACCTTGAAGAGCCCGACGAAGGCTGCGATCTCGATTTTGTGCCGCACACTGCGCGCAACATGGATATCGACGTCGTGCTGTCCAACTCCTTCGGTTTTGGCGGTACCAACGGTACCTTGGCGTTCCGCCGGTTCGCAGGTTGATGGACTGCTGGGTCGACGGTCAACCGGCTGACACGCTGTCGCTGAAAGATCGCGGCCTGGCTTACGGCGATGGTCTGTTCGAGACCGTTGCCGTGCGTGGCGGCCAGCCGGTGCTGTTGGATCGGCATCTGGCGCGACTGGCCGATGGCTGTTCGCGTCTGGCCATTGCGACCGACATCGAACTGATTCGCCAAGAGCTGCTGAGCTATGCGGCGGCGATGGGCGAGGGCGTGCTCAAGCTTATCCTCACGCGGGGCGATGGTTTGCGCGGTTATGCGCCAGATCCTGCGGCGCAGGGTCGACGCATTCTGCAAGGCAACCCTCCTGCCGCTTACCCCGCTGTCCACGCGCAACTTGGCATTCGCCTCTTTCCTTGCAGCACGCGATTGGCCAGCCAGCCCTTGTTGGCGGGTCTGAAACACCTCAATCGCCTGGAACAAGTCATCGCCCGCGCCGAATGGCAGGACAGCGAACACGCTGAAGGCTTGATGCTCGATCAGGCCGGTCGAGTCATCGAAGGGGTGTTCAGCAACCTGTTTCTGGTGCGTGATGGGGTGTTGATCACACCTGATTTGAAGCGTTGCGGCGTGGCTGGTGTGATGCGCGCCGAAATATTGTTTCAGGCCGAGTCTTTGACCATCCCCACACAAATCGCCGATATCAGCCTTGAACAGCTGCAATGGGCCGATGAAGTCTTTCTCTGCAATAGCGTTTATGGCGTTTGGCCGGTACGTGCCTACGCTGCGCTGAGCTGGCCGGTTGGCCCGCTCACCCGTAAACTGCAAACCATTGCCCGCGCCCTACTGGATGCCTGATTCGTGAGACGTAAACTTTTGCTGCTGCTGGAAACCGGATTGGTTCTGGCAGGGTTGCTGTTGGGCGCCAGCGCCTGGAAGATTCACTCCGCACTGGAGCAGCCTCTGAACATCACGCAGGAAGAGCTGCTGGATGTGCCGAAAGGTTCCACACCGACCCGGACTTTCCTCGAGCTCGAAACCGATGGCGTCATCAAGGACGCATTCTGGCTACGGGTTTATTGGCGGTTCAATCTTGCCGGTACGCCAATCCACAGCGGTGAATACCGCATGCAGCCGGGCATGACTGTCGATGGTCTGATCGACTTGTGGAAGCGTGGGGAGGTGGTTCAGTACAGCCTGACGTTGGTTGAAGGATGGAATTTCCATCAAGTGCGCGCGGCGTTGGCCAAAGACGAAAAAATCGAGCACACCCTCAATGGTCTTAGCGACAGCGACGTCATGGCGAAGATCGGCCACAAGGGGTTGTTCCCGGAAGGTCGTTTCTTCCCTGATACCTATCGCTTCGAGCGCGGCATGTCCGATACCGAACTGCTGAAAAAGGCCTTTGATCGTCTCGACGAAGTATTGGCCAAGGAGTGGGAAAATCGCTCCGCCGACGCGCCTTACAGTGAGCCTTATCAAGCGCTGATCATGGCCTCGCTGGTTGAGAAGGAAACCGGCGTGCCGCAGGAACGCGGTCAGATTGCCGGCGTCTTTGTGCGTCGGATGGCGGTGGGCATGCAATTGCAGACCGATCCAACAGTGATTTATGGCTTGGGCGATCGTTACACCGGCAAGCTGACCCGTGCTCATTTGCGAGAGCCGACGCCTTATAACACCTACGTGATTCCTGGCCTGCCGCCGACGCCGATTGCAATGGTTGGGCGTGAAGCGATTCACGCTGCGTTGAACCCGGTGGAGGGCACCAGTCTCTACTTCGTCGCACGTGGCGACGGCAGCCATGTCTTCTCTGACGACCTCGATGCACATAATCGTGCGGTGCGCGAGTTCCAGCTCAAGCGACGCGCCGATTACCGCTCCAGTCCGGCGCCAGCGGTCACGCCTGAGGCGGCTCCGGCATCCGATGAAGCGAAACCTGCAGCATCACCGCAAACTGCGCCTGAGTCGCCGCCGCAGGTTTCGCCTCAGGAGGCTGCACCGGACGCTGCGGCACCACAAGACACGCAATGACTTTGATTAAGGACTGCCTGTGACTGGCTTGTTTATTACCTTGGAAGGCCCGGAAGGCGCCGGCAAGAGCACCAACCGCGAATACCTGGCAGAGCGCCTGCGCGCCGCCGGTATCGAGGTGCTGTTGACCCGTGAGCCCGGCGGTACTGCGCTGGCCGAACGGATTCGCGACGTGCTGCTGGCGCCGGCCGACGAAGTCATGAATCCGGACGCCGAGCTGTTGCTGGTTTTCGCCGCGCGTGCCCAGCATCTGGCTGAAGTGATCCGTCCGGCTCTGGCCCGTGGTGCAGTGGTGTTGTGTGACCGGTTCACTGATTCGACATATGCCTATCAGGGCGCTGGTCGCGGTTTGTCGCTGGAGCGTATCGCGACGCTGGAAACCTTCGTACAGGGTGATCTGCGCCCGGATCTGACGCTGATTTTCGATCTGCCGGTGGAAATCGGCCTGGCCCGTGCCAGTGCGCGGGGGCGTCTGGATCGTTTCGAGCTTGAAGGACGGGCATTTTTCGAAGCGGTGCGCGGCGCGTTTCTCAAGCGTGCTGAAGCCGATCCTTCGCGTTACGTGCGGATCGATGCCGGTCAGCCGTTGGCACAAGTCCAGCAATCGCTGGATACATTGCTGCCGCGTTTGCTGGAGCTGAGCCGTGGCTGAGGCCTATCCGTGGCAAGACAGCCTCTGGCAGCATCTGGCCGGACGTAGCCAGCACGCCCACGCCTATCTGCTACATGGCCCGGCCGGTATCGGTAAGCGGGCCTTGGCGGAGCGGCTAATGGCCAGCCTGTTGTGCCAGCGTCCGACGCCTGAAGCCTGCGGTGAGTGCAAATCCTGCTTGCTGCTCAAGGCTGGCAGCCACCCGGACAATTACATCCTCGAACCGGAAGAGGCCGACAAGGCAATCAAGGTCGATCAGGTGCGTGATCTGGTCAGCTTCGTGGTGCAGACCGCACAACTGGGCGGGCGCAAGGTGGTGTTGGTCGAGCCGGTGGAGTCGATGAACATCAACGCCGCAAACGCCTTGCTCAAAAGTCTTGAAGAGCCTTCCGGCGACACGGTATTGCTGTTGGTCAGTCACCAGCCGAGCCGTTTGTTGCCAACGATCAAGAGTCGCTGCGTGCAGCAGGCCTGTCCGTTGCCGAGTGAGGCGATGAGCCTGCAATGGCTGGCTCAGGCGCTGCCGGAATGTTCCGCAGAGGAGCGTGTCGAGCTGTTGACGTTGGCGGCGGGCTCGCCATTGGCGGCGGTCAGCCTTCAGTCTCAAGGTGTGCGCGATCAGCGCGCGCAAGTGGTCGAAGGTGTGAAGAAGCTGCTCAAGCAGCAGCAATCGCCGACGCAACTGGCCGAAGAATGGAAAAGCATTCCAATGCTGCGTCTGTTCGATTGGTTTTGCGATTGGTCGAGCCTGATCTTGCGTTATCAACTGACGCAGGACGAAGCCGGTCTTGGCCTGACCGATATGCGTAAGGTTGTGCAGTACCTCGCGCAGAAAAGTGCGCAGGGCAAAGTCCTCGATATTCAGGACTGGATTCTCGCCCAGCGGCAGAAAGTCCTGAGCAAGGCCAACCTCAACCCGACACTGTTGCTGGAGGCGTTGTTGGTGCAATGGGCGGGATTGCCTGGCCAAAGATAAGAATGTGTACCTAGACTCTGAGCATCAGCAGTGGAGGTCAACATGAACGAACCTGTCAGCCCCGGGCCGCGCAACGGCATTTTGTCCCTGACCATCAAGGACAAATCCGTGCTTTATGCCGCTTATATGCCGTTCATCAAGAACGGTGGTCTGTTCATCCCGACCAACAAGAGCTACAAGTTGGGCGATGAGGTGTTCATGCTGCTGAACCTGATGGATGAAGCGGAAAAGATTCCGGTCGCCGGCAAGGTCGCCTGGATCACCCCCAAAGGTGCGCAAGGCAACCGCGCCGCCGGTGTCGGCGTTCAGTTCAACGAGGGCGACAACACGGCCCGTAGTCGCATCGAAACCCATCTGGCCGGAGCGCTGAAATCCGACCGTCCCACTCATACGATGTAAGTAGCTGCCTTTTTATGCTCGTAGATTCCCATTGTCACCTTGATCGCCTTGACCTCGCTGCCCATGACGGCTCGCTGGATGCTGCACTGGATGCCGCTCGCGAGCGCGGGGTCGGGCACTTTCTGTGCATCGGCGTGAGTGCCGATAACGCTGCCGACGTCAAAGCCCTTGCTGAGCGTTATGACGACATTGATTGCTCGGTTGGCGTGCATCCGCTGGACGTACAGCCTGGCGCGGCGCCAGCGCTGGACTGGCTGTTGCACGAACTCAATCATCCGAAAGTGGTGGCGATTGGTGAAACCGGTCTGGATTACCACTACGAACCGGAAGCCGCCGAGCTGCAGCAAGAGTCGTTCCGTCTGCACTTGCAGGCCGCGCAGCAGACCGGCAAACCGGTGATCATCCACACCCGCGGTGCCCGCGCCGATACCCTTGCGCTGCTGCGCGAGGCGGCGCTGCCCCAAGCAGGGGTGCTGCATTGCTTTACCGAAGATTGGGACATGGCGAAAGCTGCGTTGGACATGGGTTATTACATTTCCTTGTCCGGCATCGTCACGTTCCGCAATGCTGACGCGTTGCGCGATGTGGCGAGCAAAGTCCCGGCCGATCGCCTGCTGGTCGAAACCGACTCGCCGTACCTGGCGCCTGTCCCTTATCGCGGCAAACCGAACCTGCCCCAGTACGTGCGCGAAGTGGCAGAGTTTCTGGCGATGCTGCGTGGCGAAAACTACGAGCGTTTTGCCGAGCAGACCACCGAAAACTTCAAGCGTCTGTTCCCGCAGGCCCATGTAAAAGCCTGAATCGCAGGCAAAAAAAACCCGGGTTCTGGGGGGTGAATCCGGGTTAAGACCATTAGGAGTAAAACAAAGGCACGCGGTCCTTTGGTACCTTTATCGGCCCGGCACTTGGGGGAGATGCCGCCCGACAGTTCAAGTATTGATCAGTCTGGCGTGCAGTCCAGTTAGCCGGTCGGGGTTTTTAAACAAATTTGGAATACGTTTGCTTCAGTTGAGTTCTCATTACCCCCCAAACGTTCGCAAAATGAACAAGAAACACAGATATGGTCGGATGATCCGTGCATTTTTGTGCAAGTTAGGCATAATACGCGGCTTCGAATTTTGACCCCAACAGACCTTTTCTTATGCACAAAGAACCTCGTAAGGTCCGTGAGTTTCGTCGCCGCGAGCAAGAAATTCTCGATACCGCGCTCAAGCTGTTCCTCGAACAAGGTGAAGACAGTGTCACCGTCGAGATGATTGCTGATGCCGTGGGTATCGGCAAAGGCACGATCTACAAGCATTTCAAGTCCAAGGCCGAGATTTATCTGCGCCTGATGCTCGATTACGAGCGCGATTTGAATGAGCTGCTGCATTCGGCCGACGTCGACAAGGACAAAGAAGCGCTGTCCCGTGCCTACTTCGAATTCCGCATGCGCGACCCGCAGCGCTATCGTCTGTTCGATCGCCTCGAAGAGAAGGTGGTCAAGGGCAATCAGGTGCCGGAGATGGTCGAGGAGCTGCACAAGATCCGTGCCTCGAACTTCGAGCGCCTGACCTTGCTGATCAAGGGGCGTATCAGCGAAGGCAAGCTCGAAGACGTGCCGCCGTACTTCCACTACTGCGCGTCCTGGGCGCTGGTGCATGGCGCAGTCGCGCTGTATCACTCGCCGTTCTGGAGCAATGTGCTGGAAGATCAGGAAGGTTTCTTCCAGTTCCTGATGGACATCGGCGTGCGCATGGGTAACAAGCGCAAGCGCGATCCGGAAATCCCTCCAGGCAGTTGAGCCATTCAGTTGCCTTATTGCGTCATGTTTTCGCTACATGACGCAGTACCGCAGGAATATACTCAGGCATAGGGCTTGCTAAAACTTGATTTGTGAGTCAAGTTTTAGCGGCTCGATTTTCTATTGCCGGAGTGATCATGATCGTTGACCGTCAAGGCAGGCGTTTTCGCAATTTGCGGATCAGTCTGACTTCAGCCTGCAATTACGCTTGTACCTACTGCGTGCCTGACGGCAAGCGGTTGGTGGCTGCGCAGGATGAACTGTCGGCCGAAGCCATGGCGCGCGGCGTGGCGTATCTGATCGAGGCCGCGGGTATCGAGCGGCTGCGCATCACCGGTGGCGAACCGCTGGTCAGCCCCAAACTTGAATCGTTCATGACGGCTGTCGGCAAGATGGGCCTGGACGACATCAGCCTGACGACCAACGGTCAACTCCTCGCGAAAAAACTCCCTTTGTTGGTAGATGCCGGTCTGCGGCGCATCAACGTGTCCCTTGATACCCTCGACGCCAGTGCGTTCCGTAGCATCGCTCGTGGCGGCGATCTCGCTACCGTGCTTGATGGGATGAATCAGGCTGCAGCGGCGGGAATGAAGATCAAGGTCAACATGGTGCCGTTGCGGGGGCAGAACCTCGATCAGGTGATGCCGTTGCTTGATTACTGCCTGGAACGCGGATTTGAGCTGCGTTTTATCGAGCTGATGCGAATGGGCCACCTGGCCAAAGATTCCAATGCCTTCCTGCAACAGTTCGTCAGCCTGCAGCAACTGCTGAGCCTGATTGGCGAGCGCTACGAATACGCGCAAACCGACGCGCCTGTGGATGCCACGGCCGTGCGTTACGCGATTCCCGGGGTGGGCAACTTCGGTGTGATCGCTAACGAAAGCGTACCGTTCTGCCGTACCTGTTCGCGTCTGCGTTTGTCGTCGACTGGCTGGCTGCATGGCTGCCTGTCGTCGAGCAACCGCCACTATGTCGGTGATTTACTCGACAAACCGCGGCACCAGGCATTGCCGGCGTTGCAGCGCTTACTGGTCAAGGCGTTGGGCGACAAGCAGGAAGTCGCGTTTTCTGGCGGCGCGACTGTCATGAAGATTATCGGCGGCTGACATACCGCATTGGCGAGCAAGCCCGCTCCCGCATTTGGAATGCCTTCCACTTGTGGGAGCGGGCTTGCTCGCCAATGCGTTGTATAACTCGATAAAGTTCGTGATCTGGCGCAAAAGCTGCATCCAACGGCCATTCGCCGGTTTTCCGTCACCGGCTTCTGGAGGATGAGGATGCGTAGCCTGGTTTTGCTGCTGGCCGTTTTGGCGCTTGGCGGCTGTATGACTGTCAGCGATATGGCCGAGGGCACTCGCTATCAGATGAGCGACGCGGGGCTGCTGGATCACAGTGACAGTCGCCGTGTGAACAACTTCCGCATTCAGCCGGACTCGTTCATCTACATCGCTCAGGGTGCGTTTGCGCCGCCGGGCGGTTCCTATCCGCGGCCAAACGTGGTGGCTGAAGAAGCCTTCAAGGGCTTTGTCGAATACTTTCCGATGGTACGCCGCGCGCGTGCGCCGGAAGGCCTCGATCAGGCGATGGGCGAAGCCCGCGATGCCGGCGCTCACTACTTGCTGTACACGCGTTTCGCCAAGTCTGATGACCGTATCGGCAACTCTGATGAGTGGCTCGATCAGGAGGCGGTGGATCGCCTCGGCATCGACGGTGGCGTGATTCAGATCATGTTGATCGAGACCAGCACCCAGTATTTGATTGATACTGCACGGATCAAGAGTCGTGGCGGTTTACTGACGTTCCACGACAACAAACCTGAAGACCTGATCGGCCCGCCACTGGCGCAGTATGCGCGCAGCCTGCTGGGGATCGGCGACCAATAAACCAAGGAGTACGCCATGAGTGGCCCGCAAAAAGCCAATGACCTGTTGGGACAGATTCCCAAAACCAAAGGCCTGCCGCCGGTGCATTTGTGGAACCCGGAGTTTTGCGGCGACATCGACATGCGCATCGCCCGGGACGGCACCTGGTACTACCTGGGCACGCCGATCGGGCGAAAGCCAATGGTCAAACTGTTCTCCACGATCATCCGCCGCGATGGCGATGATTACTTCCTGATTACTCCGGTTGAGAAGGTCGGGATCAAGGTCGACGATGCACCGTTCGTGGCGATTGCCGTGGAGGTTGAAGGTGAGGGCGAGGCGCAGGTGCTTCGCTTTATCACCAATGTCGACGAGACCGCCGAGGCGGGGCCGGAACATGCGATCCGCGTCGAGATCGACCCCCTCACGCAAGAACCTGCGCCGTATGTGCATGTACGAACCAACCTTGAGGCGTTGATCCACCGCAATGTGTTTTATCAATTGGTAGAACTGGCGGTCAGCCGCGAAATTGACGGCCAGCGCTGGCTCGGGGTTTGGAGCGGCGGCGAGTTCTTTCGCATTGGTCTTGAGCCTTAACAAAAATCCAAATGTGGGAGCGAGCAAGCCCGCTCCCACACTGGTTTTCGTGTTAGCTGACAAAATCTGATTTGACACCCAATCGTATGATGATTAGCGTAGGCACCCATCGCGAACCGCTTTGAGGTGTCCATGTCCAGCAGCTTTCATGCGTCCACGGTTGACTGGCTGGGCAGTTGGATCGCCGCCGGCCAGGTAAAGCCGGGGCAGTCCATCAAGGTCGAGGCTGATCTCGGCGAGCAACTCGGCGTCAGTCGTACGGTCATCCGCGAAGCCATCAAAACCCTCGTCGCCAAAGGCATGCTCGAAGTCGGGCCAAAGGTCGGCACGCGGGTATTGCCGGTGCGGCGCTGGAACCTGTTCGATCCGCAAGTCGTCGGTTGGCTGTCACGCAACGGGCTGCCGGAAAACTTCGTCGATGACTTGCTCGACCTGCGCCGCACCATTGAGCCCATGGCCGTGCGCTGGGCTTGCGAGCGGGCGACCCTTGATCAGATCCAGGCCGTGCAACTGGCCTATAACGCTCTCGAGCGTGCGGTCGACAGTGGCACGGATTACAACCGCGCCGACCAGTCCTTCCACGAATGCATTCTTGCCGCCAGCCATAACCAGTTCATCGAACAAATGGTGCCGGCCCTCGGCGCATTGCTGGCGGTATCGTTTGAAGTGTCCGCCGCCGACCCCGATGAACTGCGCCGCACCTTGCCGATCCACAAAGACATGGCCGACGCCATCGCCGCTCGCGATTGCGCACGCGGTGTGTGGGCCTGCATGACCCTGATCGATAACGCGGATCTGGCGATCAAGCGCTTTTACCCGCAAGTCATGGCCGACAAAAAAGCCAGCTGAAACCCACACATTCCTCTGTGGGGGCCAGCCCACTCCCACATTGAAAACAAGAATGACCAAAGGAATTGCCATGACGTGGACTGCCGTTACCCAACACCGCGCCCAACTCGGTGAAGGCCCTTTCTGGGATGCCCCGACCCAGGCGCTGTACTGGGTTGATATTGCCGGCAAGCAAGCCCTGCGCCTGATCGGCCAGAATGTGCAGATCTGGCAGATGCCAGAACACATTTCCGCGTTCATCCCGTGCAACAGCGGCGATGCCCTGGTGACCCTCAGCAGTGGCGTCTATCGACTCGATCTCGACTCCCCCGGCCTTGAACCGCGACTGACCCTGTTCTGCATCGCCGACCCGCAACCCGGCAACCGCCCCAACGAAGCGCGCTGTGATGCTCAGGGCTGCTTGTGGCTCGGCACCATGCAGAACAACATCGGCGAACAGGGCGAAGATCTGCCGATTATCCGCCGCTCCGGTGGCCTGTTCCGTATCGATCCGGATAAACGCGTCACGCCGTTGTTGCGCGGATTGGGCATTCCCAACACGTTGCTGTGGAGCGACGACGGCACAACGCTGCTGTTCGGCGACAGCCTCGACAGCACCCTCTATCGCTATTTCATCCACACCGACGGCAACCTCGACACCGCTTACATCTGGTACGGCCCCGATCAACAGGGCGGCCCGGACGGTTCGGCAATGGACGCAGAAGGTTATGTATGGAATGCGCGTTGGGACGGCAGCTGCCTCTTGCGACTGACGCCTGAAGGCAAGGTTGATCGCAAAATCGATCTGCCGGTCAGCCGCCCGACCAGTTGCGTATTCGGTGGTGAAGACCTGAAAACCCTTTACATCACCAGCGCCAAGAGCCCGCGCAACCACCCGCTGGACGGTGCTGTGCTATCGATGCGGGTTGATGTTGCAGGAAAACGCTGTACGCGATTTGCAGGCTAGATCCCAAAATATGGGATGAGAAATTATATATTGAGATTATTTGGCGGTCGGGTTTATAGTCGGCTCCAGCAGTAACACGCACTCACACTTAAAAAGAACAAAACAGGTGAAGTGATGCAGCGAATGTCTATTGCACTCCCATGTGGAGTCCGCGTCTCGCAACGGCCCGATACCGTTGCCCGCGCCTGCCTGTTTTGTTCCAAACGCCTTCCAGACCGGACATCGTCAGATGCCCGGTTTTTTTGCGCTTGCGAACAGGAGTCCTGATCCATGGCTGAACCACTTACCCTGCCGCCGGTGCCCGCGCCGCCGAAGGGCGAGCGTCTGAAAAACAAAGTTGTGCTGCTCACCGGTGCCGCCCAAGGCATTGGCGAAGCCATCGTCGCGACCTTCGCTGCGCAGCAAGCGAAACTGCTGATCAGCGATATTCAGGGTGAGAAGGTCGAGCAGGTTGCAGCCCATTGGCGCCAACAGGGCTACGACGTTCAGGCGATCAGGGCTGATGTGTCGCGCCAGCAGGACCTGCACACCATGGCCAGACGCGCGGTCGAGTTGCACGGCCGCATCGACGTGCTGGTCAATTGCGCCGGGGTCAACGTGTTCCGGGATCCGCTGGAAATGACTGAAGAGGACTGGCGCCGTTGTTTTGCCATCGACCTCGACGGCGCCTGGTATGGCTGCAAAGCGGTACTGCCGCAGATGATCGAGCAGGGCATCGGCAGCATCATCAACATCGCCTCGACCCATTCGAGCCACATCATTCCCGGCTGTTTCCCGTACCCGGTGGCCAAGCACGGCCTGCTCGGGCTGACGCGTGCGCTGGGCATCGAGTACGCGGCGCAGGGTATTCGCGTCAACGCCATTGCGCCGGGCTACATCGAGACTCAATTGAACGTCGATTACTGGAACGGTTTCGCCGATCCGCACGCCGAGCGTCAACGCGCTTTCGATCTGCGCCCGCCCAAACGCATCGGTCAGCCGATTGAAGTGGCAATGACGGCGGTGTTTCTGGCAAGCGATGAAGCACCCTTTATCAATGCCTCGTGCATCACCGTCGATGGTGGTCGCTCGGTGATGTACCACGACTGACTGATTGGGTTTTCGCGCGGATAAGTCCGTCTGAAATCCAATCATCATACGATATGACTATTTTCTACAGGCTTTGCAGGAACCCGCTTCAACCGCTTTAACGCTTTTCAAATATTGCTCAAAAAAAATAACAAGGAGTCAGCTTATGAAACGTCGTTTCGGGATTCGTACCCTGTGCAGTGCCGCCCTGGCGGTCACCGCGTTCAGTCTGAGCAGTTCGCTGCTCGCTGCCGATACCGTGAAGATCGGCTTTTTGGTCAAACAGGCCGAAGAGCCGTGGTTCCAGACCGAATGGGCCTTCGCCGAGAAAGCCGCCAAGGACAAAGGGTTTGAACTGATCAAGATTGCCGTGCCGGATGGCGAAAAAACCCTGTCGGCCATCGACAGCCTCGCGGCCAACGGTGCCAAGGGCTTCGTGATCTGCCCGCCGGACGTGTCCCTGGGCCCGGCGATCATGGCCAAAGCCAAAAGGAATGACCTCAAAGTAATTGCCGTGGACGACCGCTTCGTCGACGCCAACGGCAAGTTCATGGAAGACGTGCCGTACCTGGGCATGGCCGCGTTCGAAGTCGGCCAGAAGCAAGGCGCCGCCATGGCCGCCGAAGCCAAGAAACGTAACTGGGACTGGAAAGATACGTACGCGGTGGTCAACACCTACAACGAACTCGACACCGGCAAGAAGCGCACCGACGGCTCGGTCAAATCCCTCGAAGAGGCGGGCATGCCCAAAGACCATATTCTGTTCGCAGCCCTGAAGACCCTCGACGTACCGGGCAGCATGGACGCCACCAACTCGGCGCTGGTGAAACTGCCGAGCGCGGCGAAGAACCTGATCATCGGCGGCATGAACGACAACACCGTGCTCGGCGGCGTACGCGCCACCGAAGCCGCCGGTTTTGCTGCGGCTAACGTGATCGGCATCGGCATCAACGGCACCGACGCGATCGGCGAGCTGAAAAAGCCCAACAGTGGCTTCTACGGTTCGATGCTGCCGAGCCCGCACATCGAAGGCTACAAGACCGCCGAGATGATGTACGAGTGGGTCACCACCGGCAAAGAGCCGCCGAAGTACACCGCCATGGACGACGTCACCCTGATCACCCGCGAGAACTTCAAGCAAGAGCTGGAAAAAATCGGTTTGTGGAACTGACGCAGCAACGGCCCGGGTAGCCGGGCCGTTTGATCGGTGTGATGAGGTGGCTTTATGCACGCGCAAGTACAGACACAAGAACACAGCATGGGCGCCAGCCTGCGCTTCAACGGGATCGGCAAAACCTTTCCCGGCGTCAAAGCGCTGGATGGCATCAGTTTCGTCGCGCATCCGGGGCAGGTTCATGCCTTGATGGGCGAGAACGGCGCCGGCAAATCGACCTTGCTGAAAATCCTCGGTGGCGCTTACATCCCGAGCAGCGGTGAGTTGCAGATCGGCGACCGGACGATGGCTTTCAAATCGACTGCCGACAGTATCGGCAACGGTGTCGCGGTGATTCACCAGGAGCTGCATCTGGTGCCGGAAATGACCGTCGCCGAGAACCTGTTTCTCGGGCATCTGCCGGCCAGTTTCGGTTTGATCAATCGCGGTGCGCTGCGCCAGCAAGCCTTGAGTTGCCTCAAAGGTCTGGCTGACGAAATCGATCCGCAGACCAAGGTCGGTCGCTTGTCACTCGGTCAGCGGCAACTGGTGGAAATCGCCAAGGCGTTGTCGCGCGGCGCCCATGTGATCGCGTTCGACGAACCCACCAGCAGCCTCTCGGCCCGTGAGATCGACCGCTTGATGGCGATCATCGGCCGTCTGCGCGACGAAGGCAAAGTCGTGCTTTACGTTTCCCATCGCATGGAGGAGGTGTTCCGCCTCTGCGATGCGGTAACGGTGTTCAAGGACGGCCGCTACGTGCGCACTTTTGACGACATGAGCCAGTTGACCCACGATCAACTGGTGACCTGCATGGTCGGGCGCGACATTCAGGACATCTACGATTACCGCAATCGTCCACGCGGTGCCGTGGCGCTGAAGGTCGACGGTTTGCTCGGCCCGGGCCTGCGTGAACCGATCAGTTTCGAGGCGCACAAGGGCGAGATTCTTGGCTTGTTCGGGCTGGTCGGGGCAGGGCGCACCGAGTTATTTCGTTTGCTCAGTGGACTTGAGCGCCACACCGCCGGACGCCTCGAACTGCGCGGCCATGAACTGAAACTGCGCTCACCGCGCGACGCGATTGCCGCCGGGATCCTGTTGTGTCCAGAGGACCGCAAAAAGGAGGGCATCATCCCGCTGGCCAGCGTTGCCGAGAACATCAACATCAGCGCGCGCGGCGCCCATTCGGGTCTCGGTTGCCTGTTGCGCGGGATGTGGGAGAAGGGCAACGCCGACAAGCAGATCAAGGCGTTGAAAGTCAAAACGCCCCACGCCGGCCAGCAGATCAAATTCCTCTCCGGCGGCAATCAGCAGAAGGCCATTCTCGGCCGCTGGTTGTCGATGCCGATGAAGGTTTTGCTGCTCGATGAACCGACTCGCGGCATCGACATCGGTGCCAAAGCGGAGATCTACCAGATCATCCATAACCTTGCCGCCGACGGTATTTCGGTGATCGTGGTGTCCAGCGACCTGATGGAAGTGATGGGGATTTCCGACCGCATTCTGGTGCTCTGCGAAGGCGCCCTGCGCGGCGAAGTCAGCCGCGAACAGGCCAATGAATCCAACCTGCTGCAACTGGCTTTGCCGCGCCACCGCGCTGACGGCGTGGCGAACTGAGAGGTGACTATGATGACAACCCAAAACGAAACCCTGCCCACCGAGCGCAAACCTTTGGACATGCGGCGCTTCCTCGATGACTGGGTCATGTTGCTGGCAGCGGTGGCCATCTTCGTCGCCTGCGCCTTGCTGATCGACAACTTCCTTTCGCCGCTGAACATGCGAGGGCTGGGCCTGGCAATTTCCACGACCGGCATCGCCGCCTGCACCATGCTCTATTGCCTGGCGTCGGGGCATTTCGACTTGTCGGTGGGGTCGGTGATTGCTTGCGCCGGGGTGGTGGCGGCGGTGGTCATGCGGGACACCGACAGCGTGTTCCTCGGGGTCAGTGCGGCGCTGTTGATGGGCCTGATTGTCGGCCTGATCAACGGGATCGTGATTGCCAAGTTGCGGGTCAACGCGTTGATCACCACGCTGGCGACCATGCAGATCGTGCGGGGGCTGGCGTACATTTTTGCCAACGGCAAAGCGGTGGGCGTGTCGCAGGAATCGTTCTTTGTTTTCGGTAACGGCCAGTTGTTCGGCGTGCCTGTGCCGATCGTGATCACCGTCGTTTGTTTTGTGTTTTTCGGCTGGCTGCTCAATTACACCACCTACGGTCGCAACACCATGGCCATCGGTGGCAACCAGGAAGCGGCGTTGCTGGCCGGGGTGAACGTTGATCGCACCAAGATAATCATCTTTGCCGTGCACGGTTTGATCGGTGCGTTGGCCGGGGTGATTCTGGCGTCGCGCATGACCTCCGGGCAGCCGATGATTGGTCAGGGTTTCGAGCTGACCGTGATCTCGGCGTGTGTGCTGGGCGGGGTATCGCTGAGCGGCGGGATCGGCATGATTCGGCATGTGATTGCCGGGGTGTTGATTCTGGCGATCATCGAGAATGCGATGAACCTGAAGAACATCGATACGTTCTACCAGTACGTGATCCGTGGATCGATTCTGCTCTTGGCTGTCGTAATCGACCGCCTCAAGCAACGCTGACCCCCCTCATCCTTGTGGGCGAGAGCCTGCTCGCGAAAGCGCTGAATCAGTCGCCGGAAATATTGACTGACCCGACGTCTTCGCGAGCAGGCTCGCACACAATGGACCGCAGCTTTCCCGCCTTCTGTCCAATCTCCAAAATTCCCCTTGCTTGGTCATGCCCGTTTCGGGTATCAATTTGTACATGATTAGACAGGTACGATTTGACAAGAAACAACGGGTGGTCGACGAACTCGTCCGGCGCATCGAAAGCGGCCTCATGGAGGACGGCGTTCTGTTGCCCGGCGAACATCAGTTGGCTCAAGAATTCAAAGTCAGCCGTGGCACATTGCGCGAAGCGCTCGCCGAACTGAAGCGGCGCAAGTACATCGCCACGCAAAGCGGTGTCGGCTCCATCGTCACATTTGACGGTGTGGCGCTTGACCAGCGCAGCGGCTGGGCGCAGGCACTGGCCGACAGCGGGGCGCTGATCAACACCCAAGTGTTGCGTCTGGAAGCCGTGACCCGGCCCGACTTGCTGGCGCGTTTCGGTACCGACCAGTTCATCACCCTCGACCGCCGTCGTCGCTCCAACGATGGCACGCTGGTGTCCCTCGAACGCTCATTGATGCCGGCCACCGGCGGCCTGGAAAGCCTGCCGCGCGTCGGTCTGATCGACAACTCCCTGACCATCACTCTGGCCGCCTATGGCTATATCGGCGAGCGCGGTGATCAGTGGATCGGTGCCGAACCGTTGAATGCCGAAGATGCCGAGTTGCTTGGCCGCCCGGTGGGCACGGTATTTCTCAAGGCCCTGCGCACCACCTACGACCGGCAGAACCGTTTCATGGAGCAGGTCGAAAGCCTGCTCGATCCGGTGCATTTCCGTCTTCACCTGCAGTTTGGAGAGTCGAAATGACCACGCTCAACCGTGCCCTCGGTGCTTTTTATGGCCTGGCCCTCGGTGATGCGCTGGGCATGCCGACGCAATCGCTGAACCGCGAAACGATCAAGGCCCGCTTCGGCCAGATCACTGATCTGCAGGATGCCGGCCCGCTGCAACCGATTGCCGCGAACATGCCCAAGGGGTCAATCACCGACGACACCGAACAGGCGATTCTGGTCGGCCAGTTGCTGGTCGAAGGCAACGGTCGCATCGAGCCTGCGCTACTGGCGCAACGACTGATCGAGTGGGAAGCCGAGATGCAGGCCAAAGGCTCTCAGGACCTGCTCGGCCCATCGACCAAGCGCGCCATCGAAATGATCCTCGCCGGCCATTCGCCGGAAGAAGCTGGGCGTTACGGCACGACCAATGGCGCGGCGATGCGCATTACCCCGGTGGGGATCGCGGCGAATGTCGCCGACCCTGAGCGCTTTATCGCGGCGGTGGTGCAGGCCTGTCAGGTTACCCACAACACCACGCTGGGCATCTCCAGTGCGGCGGCGGTGGCCGCGGTGGTGTCAGCCGGGATCAATGGCATGGATCTGGGCGAGGCGTTGAACCTCGGCCAGCAGATCGCTCAGCAAGCGCAATCTCACGGTCACTGGGTGGCCGGTGGGCGCATGGCTTCGCGTATCAGTTGGGCGCGCACCATCAGCGTCGACAGCGACAAGGCGCTGCTGGCCGATCTGCTCTACGACGTGATCGGCACTTCGGTGGCCTCGCAAGAGTCGGTGGTGGTGTCGTTTGCGCTGGCGCAGCAAGTGGCCGTCGGCGAGATGAGCGCGTTTGATGCGCTGTGCATGGCGGCCAGTCTGGGCGGCGACACTGACACCATCGCAGCGATGCTCGGGGCGATGCTCGGGGCCTGCCTGGGTCTTGAGAGTTGGCCTGCGCCGATGATTGCAACGGTCAAAGCCGTCAACGATCTGGAGCTTGAGCCTTTGGTGCAAGGGCTGTTGGCCCTGCGCTGATTGAACTGACGCCATCGCGGGCTTGCTCGCGAATGGATCACCGCATTCTTGAATTTTCAACCCGCAATGGATCGCACGGACAGGCCCAGGACGGCCGGGGATGTCTAGTTGTTTCGCGTCATTGCCACAACCACAAAAAAGGCAAACAGGAGCACTTTCATGAGTTCATCAAACGTCGGGCAAAGCGCCGGGCAACTGGAAACACGCGGCATCGAACCGGTCCCGGAAGCCGAGTGCAACGGCCACCCGCTGCAATTGTTCTGGGTCTGGTTCGCGGCCAACATTTCCATTCTCGGCTTGCCGCTGGGCGCGACGCTGGTGGCATTTCGCGGGTTGGCGATCTGGCAGGCGATCATCGTCGCGATCATCGGTGCCGCCGGTTCGTTTGCGGTGGTCGGGATCATCTCCATTGCCGGTCGTCGTGGCCGCGCGCCGAGCCTGACCTTGTCGCGGGCGATCTTCGGTGTGCGCGGCAACATCGGCCCGACCCTGGTCTCGCTGATGTCGCGTCTGGGTTGGGAAACCGTCAACACCACCACCGCCGCATTCGTGCTGCTGTCGCTGTGTTCGATCCTGTTCGGCTCGCCGGTCGAGGCAAAAAGTGCCCCGCTGCTGACGTTGATCTTCATCGCGATTTTCGTGCTGCTGACTCTGTCGGTTTCCGGTCTTGGCCACGCCACCTTGCTGGTCATCCAGAAGTGGGCGACCTACGTGTTCGGCGCGCTGAATATTCTGGTCGGCGGTTTCCTTTGCGCCACCATCGACTGGAGCGCGGTGTTCAACGCCACGCCAGCGCCGATGAGCGCCATGATGATCGGTATCGGTACCATGGCCGCCGGCACCGGGATCGGCTGGGCCAATGCCGGCGCCGACATGTCGCGCTATCAGCATCGCAGCGTCAACGCCGTGCGTCTTGTGGCGTCGGCGGCGTTCGGTGCGGGGATTCCGCTGGTGTTGCTGATCACCCTCGGCGGGCTGTTGTCGGTGGGCAATAACGACCTGGCATCGGCGACTGACCCGATCGTGGCGATCCGCGACATGCTGCCGACCTGGATGGCGGTGCCGTACCTGATCACCGCATTCGGTGGCCTGCTGCTGTCGAACAACCTGTCGGTGTACTCCGCCGGATTGACCACGCTGACCCTGGGCCTGAAGGTCAAACGCGTCTACGCAGTGGTGGTCGACATCGTCGCAATCTTCGCCGGTTCGATTTACTTCATGCTGATCGCTGACAGTTTCTACGGCCCGTTCATCACCTTCATTTCCCTGCTGGCGGTGCCGATCACCGCGTGGGTCGGGATCTTTGTGGTCGACCTGATCCATCGTCATTACTACAGCCCCCAAGACCTGCTCGACGTCAGCCCGAGCAGCGCCTACTGGTATCAAGGTGGGATCGAGTGGCGCGCATTCGGGGCGTGGGCGATGGCCATCGTGCTGGGTTTCAGTTTCACCACCATTGGCACCACCGCCGAAAACGTCTGGTTCAAGGGCTTCCTGTCCGATTCGTGGCTGGGCCACAACGGTCTCGGCTGGATCGTGACGTTCGTGGTGGCCGGTGGCATTTACTTCCTGCTCGGCGGGGCGAAAGATCGCCGCGCCGCGCTAGTCGAGAATGCTCATGCCTAAGATGTTGCACACCGGCCAGGTCATCATCGACCTGGTCATGGCCGTGGAAAAACTGCCGCAAGTCGGCGGTGACGTGCTGGCCCAGTCTGCCGGTTTCGAGGCCGGCGGCGGCTTCAATGTGATGGCGGCGGCTGTGCGTAATGGTCTGCCGGTTGTCTATCTCGGTCGTCACGGCACCGGGCGTTTCGGCGATCTGGCGCGTGATGCGATGAACGCTGAAGGCATTCACATCGGCATCAGCGCACCGGCGCAACGCGACACCGGTTTGTGTGTGGCGCTGACTGATGCTTCGGCCGAGCGCAGTTTCATTTCCTACATCGGTGCTGAGGGTGAGGTGACCGAGGCCGATTTGAACAGCGTGGCGGCCGAGGCGGGCGATTACGTCTATCTCAGCGGCTACAGCCTGCTGCACGAAGGCAAGGCCCAAGCCTTGCTCGACTGGACGCTGGCATTGCCGGCGTCGATCAGTGTGGTGTTCGATCCGGGGCCGCTCGTCGAATCGCCGGACTCGCCGCTGATGCAGGCGTTGTTGCCGCGCATCGACGTGTGGACCAGCAACAGCCTCGAAGCGCGGCGCTTTACCGGGGCTGAAGAGATTTCTGTTGCGCTTGATCGCCTCGCAGAATTCCTGCCCAGCGAGGTGCTGATGGTGGTGCGCGACGGGCCGCAAGGGTGCTGGTTTCAGCAGGCTGGCGAGCGTCGTCATGTCCCTGGGTTTGCCGTGAATGCGGTGGACAGCAATGGTGCCGGGGATGCCCATGCCGGGGTCTTTGTGGCCGGGTTGGCGCAGGGGCTTTCGGCATTTGACGCCGCACGGCGGGCGAATGCGGCCGCCGCATTGGCGGTGACTCGTTGGGGGCCGGCAACCGCGCCGCAGAGTGCTGAGGTGGATGCGTTGATCAGCGCAGGCTGATTCGGCCGTCCGCCGCACGTGCGGCGAACGGCCCGGCGACTACTGCAGATCCAGCTTGCGCGCCGCTTCAACCCCGGCGGCACTGAGCTTGATCGGCAGGTGCAGCGAATGTTCGCCAGCCTCGTTGCACGTCACATGACCATGGTGAATCAGCCCGCGATCCTGCAAAGCGGCGAGGGCACTGGCCACGACTTTCTCCCCGCGATAATTGTCCAGCACCTCTTTGCCCAAGCCACTTGGGTGGGCGTGCAGCAGGCGAGTGAGGACTTCTTTTTCCAGGTTTTTATCGACGTTCATGGTTACCTCTTCATGGATGTGAATAGGACGCTCGCGTCGGCGAACTACTGGCTGGAACCCTCGGAGCCCGAACCACCGGTGGTGGTTTTCGAACTCGCGCCGGCACCTGAGTTCACAGGTGGCACCGGGTTGCCGGACGTTCCGCCCTGACGTCCAGGATCGTTACCCTGGGTGCGCGGGTCGGTGCCGGTGGCTGGCGGAGCAACGTTGACGCCCGAACCATCGGTATTCATGCCGGGGGTACTCTGGATGGCGGGGGCTTTGGGGTGTTCGACCGGATCGGTCGGGCCGGTTCCTGTAGCGGTGGCGGCGAATGCCGCGGGGCAGAGCAGGGCGGTGAATACGAGGGCGGTCAACCTTGACGGGATCATAGGGCTTCTCCAGTGATTGAAATCCTTACCTGTCGTTGGTCTGCCCTCGAATCGGATTGGTGCCTGATGAGCGACGAACGGTCGAGCGCGATTGCACTCAGGCGACGCCGATTTCTTCCTTCAATTGCTCCATGAAACCCTTAAGGCGTTGATGACGGATCAGCGCCAGACGCTGACCGGCTGCGGTCTGGAAACCGTCGGCGAGGTGCAGCAGTTTGGTCTGGAAATGATCGAGGCAGAAGCGTGTGTCGTCGTAGTTGCGTTGTTTCGCTTCGGGATCTAGCGGGTCGTAAAGCGCCGAGCCCATGCGCCCGGCGACATAGAACGTGCGAGCGACGCCGAGCATGCCCAGCGAATCGAGACGGTCGGCGTCCTGGACGATTTTTGCTTCGAGGGTAAGCGCGGCGATGTTGGCGGAAAAACTGTGCGCCTCAATGGCGTGGGCAACCGCGGCGATTTTTGCTGACGGCCAGTTCAGTTCTGCCAGCACCGTTGACGCTTTTTCCGCCGCCAGACGCGAGGCCTGCGAGCGCTGCGGCGAGTTCTTTTCGATGGCCACGCAATCGTGCAACAGCGCCGCGGCCAGCATTATTTCAAGATCCCCGCCTTCCTCGGCCTGCAACGTACGCACGTTGTGCCAGACCCGCTGCAGGTGCGCGAGGTCGTGAGCACCGTCGTCTGAAGGCTCAAGGGCGTGGGGCAGTAGATCCGTTGCCAACGTCGCCAGTGGTACAAAAGCGTTAGGGTTCATTAGCATCCTTTGAGGTGAGCGCTATTGTTGTGGGCGCGGCGCTAAATCATCAGCTGCCCGGCCCTGCCAAGGTCAAGCGTTGAATTGCCATGTGACGAGCGCTCCGTCGCGCCTTAGTATGGCGCTTTCCAATTTCCAACAAGGCCCGTCCATGTCGATCGAAATCCGCCCGGCGACCCCCAGCGATGCACCGCAGATCCTCGCCTTCATCACCGAACTGGCAGATTTCGAAAAGGCCCGCCACGAAGTCATCGCCAGCGTCGTCGACATCGAACGCAGCCTGTTCGGCGAAGGCGCCACCGCCCATGGGCTGATTTGCCTGCGCGACAGCCTGCCCATCGGTTTCGCCGTGTTCTTTTTCAGCTATTCGACCTGGCTGGGCAGCAACTGCCTGTACCTCGAAGACCTCTATATCACCCCGGAACAACGCGGTGGCGGCGCCGGCAAAACCCTGTTGCGCCATCTGGCAAAAATCGCCTGCGACAACGACTGCGGCCGCTTCGAATGGAGCGTGCTCGACTGGAACACCCCGGCCATCGACTTCTACAAATCCCTCGGCGCCCAACCACAGGAAGAATGGGTGAGGTATCGCATGGATGGCAAGGTGCTGCGCGAGTTCGCCGAAGGCTGAACACCGATGGGGACGTGACAGACGAATGGCCAATCGAAAGCAAGCGGGTGTGCTATCACCTAATGCTTATAGTGATGCCCTGATCACCAATGGACAATCAACTGGCTGGGCTCCCGATTCGTCGAGGGACTCGATCAGGTGCCGGGCAGCCTTGCGACCGATCTCGTAGTACGGCAGTTGCACTGTGGTCAGCGGCGGGATGAACAGCTCAGCAATACCGATCATGTTGTCGTAGCCGAGAACGGCGACATCGTCGGGAATTTTCAGGCCACGGCCCAACAGTAACTGATAGGCACAAAAGGCAATGCGGTCGTTGCCACAGATCAGAATGTCGAACTGGGGACGACCCTCAATGATGTGCCGGTCGAGGATGGCGGCGGCTTCACCATAGGCATCATGATCGCAAAGGTCGTATTGCAGGACTGCGTCAGGCGCAAGGCCAAATGCCTGGCAGGCACGCTGCAAGCCTTTTTGTCGCAGGTCCCAGGCCAGACTCTGTTTTGGCAGATTGATACACAGAGGGCGCCGATAGCCTTGGCTCAATGCGTGATGTACAGCGCGATACTGCCCCGTTTCGTCGTCGGGCACATAACTCACCAGGCGACTGTCATCCGCCAGGCAATTGGCAAGTACCAGTGGTTTGCTCTTCAAACGCTCGGGAATGCACACCTGGCGAAAGCCCATGGCGCTGAAGATCAGCCCGTCGGGACGGTGCGACAACATCAGGTCGATGTTTTGGTCGGTGGGTGGGTTGCTCAACAGGTTGAGGATGAACACATTCCAGCCCGCCTGCTGCGCGGTCTGTTCAATGGACAGCAGCAACTCGACGGCAAACGGTGTGGTCGCGGTGTCCAGCGCGAACACACCGATGGTTCGCGACTGGAGGTTGTCGCCGCGCATTTTGCGCGCCGACAAGCTCGGTACGAATTGCAGTTCATCGATGGCGCGACGCACCCGCAGAAGGGTTTCGGGGCTCAGTTTTTCCGGGTTGTTGAGCGCTCGAGAAACCGTCATCAGGGACACGCCGGCCAGCAGTGCAACGTCTTTCACTGAAGTCATGTCAGGCGAAACCGATCAGATTGACGCAGAATCATGACACATCGCCCGCGCTTCTCGCGACTCGAGTGACGCTGCTCATAGCCATCCCGAGGCGAGAGGCCATGCCCTGGTAATCGAGACGCGCCCGCCACTGCCGCTTGCAAGAAGCTTCACGCCAAGACTGTCGGGCTTTGGGTAGAGGCGACTGCTGAGGCTGAAGCGCCCGTTTTCGTCGAACACCTCAATCGATGAGCGATCGAGGAACACCCGTAGTTCCAGTCGCGCTTGTGTCGGGTCTATCGACACGCTGCGTTGACCTGTGACTTGCGTACCCGAGCGGCTACGGTCAAGCACCAGACGCTGCAGTGACGCATCGTAGTAGAGCCGCGTTTCTTCCTGGCCATCGACGCTGCAGCGCAAGGCGATGCCCAGGTGGCCGTCGGTGCAGCCGAGCAAGTCCAGATGCACATGGATTTCGAGCATATCGCCATTCACTTCTGGCACCCACCGGGCTCCCGACTCCTCCCACCAAAGCGTGCCCGGTAATGGCGCTGTGCGCAGAGCGGTGAGCTCCCGTGCCGGAAACACGCAAAGGCGATCGGCGCACAGTTCAAGTTCGCGTGGCAAACCGAGCATGCCGCACCAGTGATGGGCCTGGCTCGGCATCGGGCTTTCCCACATGTCGAGCCATGCCCACACGAGGCGCCGGCCATCGGCGGCCAATAGCGTTTGCGCGGCATAGAAATCGTGGCCGTTATCCAGCTCGATAAAAGGCCCGCCAGTGAAGTGCCAGTCGCTGTCGAGTCGGCCCACTCGGTAACCGGTCTGGTACTTGTTGAGTCGGTCGTAACCTTGGGATGACATGCCTTGGGGGGAGTACAGCAGCACATCGCGTCCGTTCAGTCGAAACAGATCCGGGCACTCCCACATATAGCCATCGCCCTCGCTGCCGCTGGATACATAGTCAAGGAACTCCCAAACGTGCAGATCCGTGGAACGGTACAGCGGGAGCAGCGGCCTATCGCCCAGGCGTGCGCCGGCAATCAGGTACCAATAGTCATCCTCCTTCCATACCTTGGGGTCACGAAAGTGCATGATCGTGTCTTGCGGCGCGGTCTCGATGACGGCGCCATGCTTGACGAACCGGATGCCATCGGTGCTGGTTGCCAGGCACTGCACTTGACGGATCAAGCGCTCGTCACCCACTTCCCCCAGCCAGGTGTGTCCGGTGTAGATCAGTGCCAGGGTATCTGCGCACACCACAGCGCTACCGGAAAAACATCCGTCACGGTCGAAGTCATCGCCCGGTGCCAGCGCTATGGGTAGGTGCTGCCAATGAACGAGATCGGCACTCTTGGCATGACCCCAATACATCGGGCCCCATTTCGCTTCGAAGGGGTTATGTTGATAGAAAACGTGATATTCGCCCCGAAAGTACACGACCCCGTTAGGGTCGTTCATCCAGCCTGCCGGGGGGGCAATATGATAACCGGGTCGATAATCCTGGATGACGCGGGACAGGCCATCACTCAGCGCACGCTGCGCAAGGTCAAGGGTGCAAGGCATTGGATCGCTCAGGGTCTTCAAAGACAAGGTCATAGGGCGCGTGCTCGTACCGGGCGCAGAGGGACGCCGTCGGGCAGGGTTTCAGTGGCTTGAGGATGGCGCTTCAAGGCTGCGCCGTCGGCGTCGAACAGGTGCAGGTTGTCGATGTCCAGTTGCAATTCGACCCGATCGCCCACCTGCCAACCGGCGCTGACCTCACAACGACAGGTCAGCGGCTCGTCCTGACCGGTATCCAGGTGCACATAGGTTTCGCTGCCCAGGTATTCGACCCCGGTCACGACGACGCCGGCGGTTCCATCCGCCGCCTTGAGCGAGACGTGCTCCGGACGAATTCCGAGGCTCAACTGCGTGCCCGCCGCCAGGTTCGAGCTGTCGAAGGGCAGGGCGGTCATACCCAAAACGGCGGTGTCGATCAGGCTGGTTTCGCCCGGCGCATGCAGGCGCGCCGCAAGGAAGTTCATTTTTGGCGAACCGAGAAAACCGGCAACAAAGCGACTGGCCGGGCGCTCATAGAGTTCGCGCGGTGAACCGACCTGTTCTACGCGACCGCCATTGAGCACCACAATTTTGTCAGCCAGGGTCATCGCTTCCACTTGATCGTGGGTGACGTAGATCATGGTCGAGGCCAGTCGATCATGCAGCCGGGCGATTTCGTTGCGCATCTGCACCCGCAAGGATGCATCCAGATTCGAAAGCGGCTCATCGAACAACAAAATGTCCGGTTCGCGCGCCATGGCTCTGCCCATGGCCACACGCTGACGCTGCCCACCGGACAGTTCTTTTGGCTTGCGTTGCAGCAGTTTGTCCAATTGCAGGATTTGCGCTGTTTTCAGCACGCGCTCGCGCAGGCTGCTCTTTTCAGTCTTGGCCAGTTTGAGACCAAAGCTGATGTTGTCGTAGACGCTCATGTGCGGGTACAGCGCATAAGACTGAAATACCATGCCGACGCCTCGCTCGCGCGGTTCCAGGTCGTTGACCCGTCGCCCGTCGATCAGCAGGTCGCCGCCGCAGATCGAATCCAGTCCGGCGATCAATCGCAGCAGGGTCGACTTTCCGCAGCCCGAAGGGCCGACGAACACCACGAATTCACCCGCCGCGATCTCCAGGCTGACGTCGCGCAGAATCCGTACGCCGCCCAGTTGTTTGTTCACGTTGTCCAGTTTCAATTTGATCACGATGCTGTTCCTTGTCTTTGTTGGGCATCAACCCTTTAACGCGCCGGCAGTGAGACCGGAAACGATTCGGCGCTGGAAGATCAGCACCAGAATCACCAGTGGGACGGTGACCACCACGGAGGCGGCCATCAACAATCCCCAAGGCAACTCATGGGGGCTGCCGCCGGAAATCAAAGCGATGGCGACTGGCACGGTGCGTTGGGTGTCGGTGAGGGTGAAGGTCAGGGCAAACAGGAACTCGTTCCACGCGGCGATGAAGGCCAACAAACCCGTGGTGACCAGTGCGGGCCATAGCAACGGCAACAGCACTCGGGTCAGCGTGACCCAGGGCGAGGCGCCATCCATGATTGCCGCTTCTTCCAGTTCATGGGGCAGTTGGCCCATGAACGTGGTGAGCACCCAGACGGTGAAGGGCAGGGTGAAAATCGTGTAGCTCAGGATCAACGCCAAAGACGTGTTGTACAGACCCAGGGCGCGGATCACTTCGAACAGCCCCGACAGTACGGCGACTTGGGGAAACATCGACACGCCCAGAACCATCATCAATACCGTGCCACGTCCACGGAATTTCACCCTTCCCAAGGCATAGGCGGCGGTCAGGCTGAGGAACAGCGCCAGTGTCACTACGCACAACGCAACCACCAGCGAATTACCAATCGCCCGCAGGAATGAGGCTTGGTGGAGTACCGTCGTGTAATTGGAGAAGTCGGGAGTTTCGATCCAGTAGCTCACCTCGAACAAGGCGCTGGACGGCTTCAGCGACGTCACGATGGCGTAGTAGAAAGGGAAGACCGCATACAGCAGCAACACCCCGATCAGGCACCAGAACCCGAGACGCAGCAGGGTTTTTTTCAGCAGGCGCGGGCTCATGAGCGGACCTCCAGTTGACGGCGTCCGAGGTACAGGTAAGCCATGGCGATTACCGCTACGACCAGAAACAGCAAGGTCGAAGCGGCGCTGCCGTAACCGACGTCCTGAAACTCCACCAGGTGTTGGCGGGCATAGACCGACATGCTCATGGTGCTTGATGAGTTCGAGGTCAGCACATAGATGACGTCGAATACCCGCAAGGAGTCGAGGATGCGGAAGATGGCCGCCACCAGCAGAGCAGGCATCAACAGTGGCAGCGTGACACGCCAGAACACTTTCAGCGGATGAATGCCATCGACCCTGGCGGCTTCGTAACAATCGCTCGGCAACATCTGCAAGGCCGCGAGCATCAGCAGCGTGACAAAAGGCACGGTCTTCCAGACGTCGACGATGATCACCGCCCACATCGACAGATCTGCATCGGCTGTCCAGGCCAGAGGCGCATCGATCAGGCCGAGGCTCAGCATCAGGTGATTGATGATGCCGAACTGGTCGTTAAGCATCCATGACCAGATCTTCGCCGAGACAATGGTTGGAATCGCCCAGGGAATCAGAATCAACGCACGCACCAGCGAACGGCCGGTGAACTTGATGTTCAACAGCAACGCCACCAGCAGCCCCAGGACGACTTCCAGTCCCACCGACACCACAGTGAAATGCAACGTATTGCGCACCGCATTCCACCATTGCGGATCGACCAGGATGCCCGACCAGCCGGCACTGCTGTGAAACAGATAATTGCTCAAGCCGACAAAGGTTGCATCGCCCGTCTCGGCCAGGCTTGCGTCGGTCAGGCTGAACCAGAATGTGCGCAGCAGCGGCCAGGCCGCCACCAGGGCCAGGCACAGCAACATCGGGCTCAGGAATAGCCACGCGGCGCGAACGCGACGGCGTTGTACCGGCGTTTCCCGAGTGAGCAGGTGCTCTTCGTCGCCGGGGGCGAGTGTAGTGGAGGCTGACATGGTGATTTCCTTCCTTGTGGCTTACCAGTTCCGGCGTTTGATACGCGTGAGTTCGCTTTCCAGTTCGGCCAGCGCTTGATCGACAGGCAACTCGCCCGCCAGCACGCCATGCACTCGATCGAAGAACGCATTGGAGACCCGTGGATAGCGATCGGCAGTGATGGAGGCGGGGCGCATCACCCCATCGTTGAGAATGCTGTGCAACTGAGCGTAATAAGGCATGGCCGCGAGCAATTCGGGGTCTTGATACAGCGACTCGATAACCGGGTTATAGGCGCCAATCAGGGCACGGTGTTTTTGCTCTTGGGCACTGGTCAGATAGTTCACCAGCTCTGCGGCAAGTTTTGGGTTGGCACTGTAGCGCGATACCGCCAGGCCCCAGCCACCGAGGGTGGAGGCATGTGTGCCGGCTTCGCCGCCGCGGGGCAGGGGAGCGACCCCAACCTTGTCTTTTACGGCGCTGTCCTGGCTTTGTACCAAGGCCCAGACATACGGCCAGTTACGCATGAACAGCGCATTTCCCGATTGGAATACGCCACGTCCTTCCTCCTCGGTGTAGTTGAGTACGCCACGCGGGGAGATGTCTCCTACCCAGCTTTTCGCCAGGGTCAAAGCCGTTTTCGAGGCCTGACTGTTGACCACGATGTCGCCTCGTGGATTGACCAGTCCGCCTTGCGGTTGGCTGCTGATCCATTCCAGCGCATTGCACGTCAGGCCCTCGTAGGCGCGCCCCTGAAAAATGTAACCCCACGCATTGGGGTTCCCGGCAGCGCGTTCGGCCTGTTGAATACTTCTGGCGGTCGCGGTCATTTCTTGCCAGGTCTGGGGAACTGGCTGGTGGTACTTTTCGAGCAAGTCTTTGCGGTAATACAGCAGGCCCGAGTCAGTGAACCACGGCATCGTCACCAACCGTCCATTCACCGTGGCGTTATCCACCTGTGCCTGGAAGTAGCCCTGGGTCGCGTTGGCAGGAAGCACCTCGCGCAGATCCAGCAGATGTTTGGCCAGCATCCCCGGCCACACCATATCGATTTGAATGATGTCGATGTCGGCGGACTGCGCGCTGAGGATCTGCTGGTAGAACGACAACCGCTCGGTCGCCGAGTTGGGCGTGGAAACCACCTCTACATTGTTGCCGGTCTGTTTCGACCACGCCTCGACAGCCTCCTTGCAGAGTTGTAACTCCGCACCCACCGCACCGCACGAGATCGTCAAATGGGCTGCGTTCGAGAGGGATGGAAACCCGGCACAGAGGGCGAACAGTGTGGCTGGCAGGAGAGATTTCAGATGTTTCATTGAGCACCCTTTATTTTTGTTTTTAGAAAAGTTAACGTTAACATCGCCAAATGTAGCAGCGTATTTGCGATGGGGCATCCTTTTTTTCGTCGATTGCGACAATTCACAACTGACGAAAAATGGCCGGTCGCGGGAACAAAACAATAAAAACAAAACAGGGAAATCCACATGCAGAAAGCATCAGGCTGGCTACTCGCAGGCGTGCTCGGCACATCGGCGGCCACCTCTCAGGCCGCGACTCTGGAAGAGCGCATGGCCGCGTTTGAAGCCCGTGCCAGCGCAGCGGAACAGCGTGCAGCCGCAGCCGAACAGCAAACCCAGGCGCTCGCCAGGGAACTGCAGCAAATCAAACTCGCCACTCCCGCTTTGCAGCCCGCTGCGTCCACTGCCGCCGCCCATTCGACGCCTGCTTTGGATACCCGGCTGGCAAAACTCGAAGCCCGTCAGGACAGCATGGAAAAAACGGGCAGTACTGGACACCTTACAGACGGGTTCAGCTTCAAAGGCTATGCCCGCTCCGGATTGCTGATTGACGAGGGGCTTGGTGGAGGCCGTGGCGGGCCTTATACAACGCCGGCCGGCTCAGTTGGTGGTGCTGTCGGGCGACTCGGCAACGAAGACGACACCTACATGCGTATAGACCTGTCGAAAGAAACCTATGCGCAGAACGGCACCCGCGCCAAATTCACGGTGTCCATCGCCGATGGTGTGGAGAGCTCCAATGACTGGACGGCCGACGAGAGCAACCTGAACGTGCGTCAGGTCTTTACCGAGCTCGATCATCTTGCCGCCTTCAAGGGCAACTCAGTGTTCGAGAACGCCACCTTGTGGGCAGGCAAACGATTCGACAGGGATAACTTCGATATCCATTGGCTGGACTCCGACGTGGTCTATCTGGCCGGCACCGGAGGTGGTATCTACGATGTGCAGATGAACAAGAACTGGCGCTCCAACTACTCTTTGATCGGGCGTAGCTATGGGGATTTCAGTGAGGGCGGTGTCAATGCCGATGTGCAAAGCTACATCCTGACCTCCAACCAGTTCTTCGATAATGGTCAGTGGCAGTGGATGTTCAATGGCATTGGCTCAAAGAAAAACGACTTCGGCAATCGCAGCAATCAAGCAGGCCTGACGCCTGCGGATTCCGGCTTGCACAGCATGTTGGCCAATCATCAGAAAAACTTCTTCGGCCGGGAAGGCTTCTTCAAAACGGCGCTGCTCTATGGACAAGGTTTGGGGGCAGAGGTCAAGAACATCGGTTCGGATGGCGAACTGATCGACGACGCCCGCGCTCTGCGCCTGGCGCTTTATGGTGAGACACCCATTGCCCCCGGCTGGCGTATCGGCCCCAGCTTGCTGGCCGAACAGAGCAAGGACAGATACGTCAAGGGTGACGACTACCGCTGGATGACCCTGAACGTGCGTTTGGCCAATGCAATCAACAGCAATTTCGAGATGGCCTACGAAATGAGCTGGCAAACCATGGACCTCGACCCCAAGGGCTACAGGCAACGCAATGCGGTCGACGGTAACTTCTGGAAATTCACGGTCGCTCCGACCTTCAAGCCTGACGTTGGAGACCTTCTCACACGTCCCGAATTACGAGTATTCGCCAGTTTCATGAACTGGTCTTCGGATCTGGACAGATACAGTTCCACAGACAACTTCGGCAAGACGGACTTCAACGCCGGAGGTGTTTGGCAATACGGGATACAAATGGAAACCTGGTTTTAATGTTTGAACACGCTGGCCAGCACGCCTTCAGCGCGCCGGCCGGCTGTTGTTGCAAACAGTGATGTCGGCTGCAGACATCTGCTTTGAGATTGGCCATGAAAATTTGGCCAACTTCAACAGGCACTGTGACAACGAAATGAAGTGACACCGAATATCGTCGTGGAACAGCAGTGGCGTTATTCAATCCTCAGGCTTGTCATAGCGACGCCGTGCCGGGCGTCGATGCATTTAACCGCTTAGAACCAATAATGCAGGCCGAGCATTAATGACTGGGCGCTGTAGTCAGTGCGCACATCGCCTTGGGGCAGGCCCTGAATGTCGCCGAAGTGCGCATCGCGCGTCTTGAGGTATCGATAATCCAGGGACGTGGACCATTGATCGGTGAGCTCGAAACTGACCCCGGCTCCGAGTTGATAGGCCGACACGTTGTCGCGGTGAGTATTGCCGAAGTGGACGCCGCCGGCTTCCAGGCCACTGATTGATACGGTGCTGTAGCCCAGGCCGCCACCCATGTAGGGCGTGAACCGACGGAAGGGCGCCGGGAGGTTCAGGAAGTCATACCAGAGGTTGGCCATCAGGCTGGTGACTTCCTCTTTGCCTTTGCCCGGGATGCTCCCGCCGCCTTCGTAGACCCGGTTATTGAATTGGGTCAGTGTGTTTTTGCGGTAACTGAGTTCCACCTCGGGTCTGAGCCCGACGGGGAAGCGCCAGCCCAATGCCAGTCCCGTGGCGTAGCCGGAGTTTAAGGGGTGATTGAACTGCATCTCGACAAAATCGAGGTTGTTCTGATTAAGGTTTTGCGGCGCAACCCAGTTCAGGCCGCCCATGACACTGATGTAGGGGCCGAGTGTGTCGGCGGAACTGGATGCCGGGCTGACGAAACCCATGCCTATGACGCCCATCACGAGATACTGAGTGTTTTTTAGTAAGTTCATGCTCGGTCCGAAGTGTGCCGTTATCGATAAGTAGACGAATCTTGCTCAGGCGAGAGCGTTCAACACGCCCGTTCCCGGTATTTTTTTAGTGCTGGCAATGCGCGTCAGGTTTTTCGAACACGAGGTTGTTCATCGCTTTAGCTCGTTGTTCCGCCAGGGTGCGCAGGTTGGTCAGTGCGGTGGTCATGGCTGCCGTCAGCATCTTTCGTAATAGCCCGCGGTATAAAAAACTGAAGGGGCCGGAGATCTTCGCGCTGTGGGTGACCTGGGTTTCATGCGGGGAAAGCCTGTGCATCCGGTGATCGAACTCGAGGTCGATCCAAAGCAGTCTTGCCGTGTTCCGATAGCTTTCATGCAGCCGCACCGCTTCCAGTTTCAGTGGCATGCTCAGGCCATTTTTGAGGACGCACTTGCCCCGCGTTCCAGGCTGGAACGGGCCATCGAGTTCACAATGTCTGACGTCGGTATCCCATAACGGCGCTTCTGAGAAGTTGCTCCAGATCTCCCAGATTTCAGAAGGAGGCGATTTGACTCGGACTTGCACATTTACATCGTTCACGGCGACACCTTTGTTGTGTGGGGCTGTCACGCAGCCGGCGCGGATTGACTCAGCACTTGAGCGGTAATATTCGCTTGACCGATTTTTTCGCCCCGGTTGAACAGGTCGATGTAGATCCGGTTCGTTTTGAAGGGCTGATCCTGCGCGTCAAAACCGGTTTGCGGTGCCAATGACAGGGGACTGTTTCTGGGGATTGGCCGATCGAGAGTGAAACTCAAGGCAAGCAGGTTCATCGGGGTATTGAGTGGGATTCGTAGATGGCTGTGAGCAATCTGCATGTAGCACTGACGGGCAACTTCGAGGAAATAGACCATCGAATAGTGCTCTGGATCGCCCTCCTGGAAGATGTGCTCTTCCGGCAGTTTGAGCGTGTCTACGCTCAAACCCTGGGCGATACCGCTTATGTCACTGACGATGATGTTTTCTTCTCTGGCCTTGTGCAGCAACGCCTTGTCGCGGCAGCGAACAGCCGTGAATTCGCCGGCGGGCGATGTTTCGAACGCCGAGTTGTAAGCCATGCCAAGGATGCATGTGCACATCAACTTGCCGGCCTGCATGACCTTGGCATTGAAGACCTGAGGGTCTTTGCCTTGCTCCAGATGAAGCTCAATCGCACCCTGCTTCTGTACGTATTGCTGGAACTTGATACTCAGGTTTTTGACATAGGCTACTCGGCCGCTCAGTGGGGGCATGGCGAGTTCAATCAGTTGCAACACGCCCTCGAGCAATAAAATGCCGGGGATGTGATCAAGTGGATGGTCGAAGAAGTAAGGGTGCGCTTCATTCACCACGAGTTGGGCGTGCAGTGACTGAGGGCCACGCTGGACGTTGGCGATCACGATATTCTCCGGGCGACGTTGCCAGTGCGCGGGGCGCTGGGCTTCAGCGCCACGGTGCAGTGCGAGAAGTCCCTCCACAGCGCGAGTTCTGACACGTAGCCCCGAGAGCAGGGTGCTGGTCAGCAACTCGCTCAGTTCCAGTACGTCGACACCGTCGTGTCGCGGCTCCCTCACCAGGCTGACAGGGTGTGCAGGCGAGATGACCTTCTGCAACGCCTGGGGCGCCGAGTGAGCGAAACGCAACGTGAAGGGATGCTTGACGGCCGCGGCGGGTTCGGCGGCGGTCGTGCGCCACTCCCGAAGTTTTTCAGTAAATAACCACATCACAGCCTTGCCGGCTTCGCGCACCTCGATCACCGTGTGAACAGAGGCACTCAACAGCACCGCCAACAGGGTTTCGATGCCACTGGCTTCGGCCAAAAAACCGGTCATTTCTTGCAGTGAACTGCTGGCATGAGTTGCATCAGGCTGCAGTTCGCAGACTTCAATGTTCTGGTACTGACTCAGCGCTTTGCCCTGCAGTTGGCAAGCCTCTTGCAGCGTGTTCGCGGCATGGGCCAAGACTGCTGCGCGGATCACCAGTAAAGGCTTGTCGCTGGAGCTTGGTAGATAGGGGCGCAGAGCGATCACCCCCACCCCTTCGCCTTGCCGTGTCGCTGAGTGCCGGGCGCGTTCGATCTCTATTTCGCCACTGATAAAACGCCCTGCACCGAGCAAGAGCGTCGTCACGCCGCCCTTGAGCCACTGCTGCGATGCCAGCAAGGTTTGCCAGAACAAGCCAGGGGTGCCGACCAGTGTTTGATGGAAACCTTTGAAGTCAAAAATTTTCGCCGGGTAGCCGGACAACATGTTCGGCAACATGGTGGCCACATCCGTCACCTCCACACCGGGCGGCATGCCTTGAGCCTTGGAATAGAACGTGTGGGCGCCGCTATACGCATTGCTGAAACGCTCCCCACCCATGTTGCAGCACATGACCATCGCAGTGCCGGGTGAGCCGGCCACGCCTGGCAGGCGTTGCAGTAAATGATTGATGCGATCGGTGACCAACAGCTTGAACGGATCGACATGGGCCAGATGTTTGGGCCCCATGCCGAAACCGTCTATATCAATGACGCGATCCTGCGACAGGAATTTCCCCAGTAACGGCTGGCCCGCAGTGGCGGCGCAATCAACGAAGCGCCCATAAGGGAAACTGACTGACGGTGCTGCTGGCTGATCGAGTTGTTGCTTGAGCGCCTGCAATGAGAAGTGACTGCCGATCGCCGCTTCAGCCTCGACAATGGCAAGGTCCAGCATCAGCACGCCGGGGGCGACCCGGGGGACGGCAGCGCGGTTGTCGGGAATGTACTCATCCACCACCAGATGCGCATTGGCGCCGCCGAAACCAAAGCTGGATATGCCAACCCGAATCGCCGACGGACGATCTGCCAGGGGCTGTACCTGCGCTGTGGCCAACTGCAGGCAGGTCTCATCGACTTTTGCGCTGGGGCGGTAGTCGGGCTGAGGGGGAATACCTTTGTGACGCAATATCATCAATGCCTTGGCGAGCGAAGCGCCTCCGGCGGCGGCCAATGGGTGACCAATGACGGATTTGATCGAACCGATCATTATCTTTTTGCCAGCTGTGCGATGAGGGGCGAAGAAACTGTTCAACGAGTCCAGCTCTGTCGCATCCCCTAGCGGTGTACCGGTGCCATGGGTCTCGATGTAGTCGACGTCGTTGGGGTCAAGACCGATATAGGCACGCTGGTAAGCCGTGCATTGAGCCTGTTTGCCTGGCGCAAACACCGAACCTTCGGCGCCGTCGGCCGACAGTCCCAATGCCCGCAAAACCCCCAAGGGACGGCGCTTCGCAATCAGGGCCTGCGAGACAGGCTCGACCAGAAAGGCGACCGCACATTCGCCCGGCACAATGCCGTCAGCGTCCTGGCCGAACGCCTGCATTTGGGCTCGGGAGGAAAAAGCGGTCAACTGCGAGAACCCCAGAAACAGCGCCGGCGGCAGCACGGTGTTCAGTGCCATGACAATCGCGTTGTCTGCCTGTGCGCTGTTGACCAGTGCTTGGGCCATATCGATTGCATAGGGGAACGAACTGCAGGCGGTGTCTACTGATAACGCGGGGCCACCCAAGGCAAACGCCGCCGCCAGTTCAGCGACTTGCTCACCCGGCGTATAACCGCGTGGTGTATTGGCTGTTGCGCAGACGCCGGTGACGAAGTAACTCTCATCGCTCCAGGACGTCGCGACCACCAACGCGGTGCGCTCCTTGATCAATACCGAGCCTTGTGCGGCAAGCTGGGTGAGGAGTGTCTGGAGTACTTTCTTGCCGATGGCGACCTGCCGTCCTTCATGGCGTGAAGGGGTCGATGCGTCATCGGTCAGGCAAAAAGCACTGTCCAGGTAAGTACGATCCTTTTCCCCTTTCTTGGCCGAATAGATTGTCGCCTTATCCAGCTCCCAGCGTGTCAGCATCGAATCGATGGGCGCTACCTGTCCCTGCGCGAGCAAGTGCCAAAGCGCATCCGTTGAGGGGGCCCCGGGAAACTCTCCAGCCATTGCACTGAAGCAAAAATCACCCTCTGTCGTTACCGCGCCACTCATACCCGTTCTCCTGGTTGTCAAAATGCCGGGTGATCTTTGCGATCACCGGGTTCCATTCCATTTTTTTACAGCGGCTCAGCCCAGTTTTTTCAGCAGCGACACGGCGTCTTGCGGCGTACGACGCGACATCAGCGCCTCACCGGCGAATTCGCTGACAGGGCACTGTTGCGCCATTGATTGGCAGAGGGTTTCGCGGGCAAAACCGATGAGCCCCAACTGCGCGAAAGGCGTCTCGATGTCGATCGGCTGTGGCGCGTCGGGGATCAGGGGGGACAGGGCGTTTAAAAGCAGATTGCTTAGCGGCTCCTGGGGGGCTGGTGTGCTGGATGGTTGCGTTTGGCTGGGTATGCCTGAGGTGGATTCGGGGATGGCCAGGGCGGCTTTAATCAATACGATTGTTTCCTGTGGACACTTGGCGTTGACCAACTCCGTGCTGTTGGCCTTGAGTGACGGCCACAAAGCGACGATCGCTTCCTGGAAGTCCAGTTGCACCAGGGAGTCCAGGCCCAGGCTTTCATAGCTTTGCTTCTGGTCGATCTGGTCAGCGGTAAAACCGGTGATATTCGCCAGTTGCTCAAGTACCCATGTTTCGATATTCACGACAGGCGCCTGCGGATTGGCTTCAAGTCGTGCCAGCAGGACGGTAGGCGAGGGCGCATCAAAGAGTAATGAGGTAAGTTCTTTCTTTTCCGGAAAGTGTTGAGCCAGGGATTCGAAAATATCGACCAGCCCCAGGGAGTCGATGCCCAAACTCTCGAAACTTTGATCGAAGTCGATTTGTTCCTTCTTGAATCCAGTAACCGAACTTATTTCGGCGCGCAACCATTGCGCGTAGCTGAGCGCAGGCGTTTGGTCGGCAACGGTTGCCGATGCCAGCACTACCGGGTTGGCGTGTACGGGCTCCAGGGCGGGCAGGCTTCTATTGACGGGGGTTTCAACCCCATTGGCATAAACACCTTCCAGGACTTGTTGATGAGCGTTGAAGTAATGCGCAGTGACCGTTTCGGCCTGCTCTAGCAAACGCATCAATATGGACTCTTTTTCGATATTGGAATCGCAAAGTGAATCAATGATTTTTTCTGAAAGAGAGAAATAGCTATGCGCTATTTTTCCATTGGACACGATGAATTCCTGCACAACATCGTTGAGTTGGGCGCGCATGGGGTTCTCCTAACCAAAGTCGGTATATGTTTTCTATCAACAAGAAATCAAAAGTCATGGCCCAAGGCTGGGCCCTGTGTCACTCAATGAAGCAAACAGGCAGTAGCCATATAGAGACTTAAAGTTGGAGTTCCACTGCGTCGATCTCGGAAGATGTTGTTTTTCTGGCCCCTTTGAGCAGCCCGGATCTTACGTTCAGATAAGTGAAGAGCGTGATTGCATCAGCCCCCTGGAAAGCGATATAGCCGTCAGGACGAATCAGCATCAATGTGCCCTCTTTGGCGTGGTAGCGCTTGTGCAGCCGCCAATCGGGGTCCAACAACGTTGAGTGCCAGAAAGGCAGCTCGGAGCTACTCAATGCATCAATGATGCAATAAGCCTTGATGCCCGGGTAATCCTTCTCTACCGACTCGGCCAGCGAGCAATAGCCCGGTAGCAAGGGAGAAAACTGATCGGCTGCGCTGAAAATCAGCAGTGTGAAGGTTCCCTGGAACAAGTCGATCAAGCGTTTTTGCGGCAAACCCTGCCGTTGCCACAACTCTACATCGGGAGCCAGTTGACCTGCGCGAGGTGCAGTCGTCTGGAATTCGGGTTTCTTCCCTTTTTTGTCCCAATTCATGCGCTGCTTTTTCGTCAGTGATTCTTGAATGTAATCACTTTTGCCGTAGTGGTACTGATGACCGGAAATCATCGTGGGCAACGTGCGCTGAACCTTGCGCCTGTTGCTCAGCAGTGGCAGAACATTGTCGCGCAGCCAAACGAGGGCGCGATGCCTGAGGGTTATCAATGCGGTCAGTCGGTGTGCCGTGTTCTCGACTTCCAGGGCAACCGGATAACGTTCTTCGTTGTAGCTTTCCAGCAGTGATTGATCCGCCAGGCCCTGATCGACATAGGCCATTTTCCACGCCAGGTTGTAGGCCTCGGAAACACCCAGGTTCATCCATTGCCCGCCGATCGGGCTGCCGATATGAGCCGAATCGCCCACCAGGAACACAGAGCCTTGTTGCAGCGACTGCACGCGACGATGTTGAAAGGAGGCGATGGTAGTCGATGAAATATTGGACAGCGTCATCTTTTGCCCGCGCCCTTCGCACAACCGCTGAAAGTTCTCCAGGCTCAAGGACGGACGCTCGCCTTCTGGCGGCAGGTCGTAGGGCATCTCGATGAACAGTCGATAACGCGATTGCGCGCTGATCGGTGCGACCGCCACATAGCCGTCCTGCGCACCGAGGAAGAAAGCCCCTTCGTCCTTGCTGCCAGACCACTCGATATCGGCATCGGCCAGCATGAAGAAACGGTCGTAGGACGATCCTTCGAAGGGCATCTCAAGACGTTTTCTGATGTTGCTGCGAGCACCGTCGCACGCGGCCACCCACCGACTGCTGAAGGATTCGTCGTCACCGTCCGCATGATGAAGCGTCATTCGCACGGAACCCGGCAGGTTTTCTATATCGACCAGTTCGGTATTCCACTCGACCTCCACCCCCAACTTGCCAAGGCGCTCAAGCAGAATCTTTTCTGTTTGCGGCTGTGGCAGGCTGAGAAGCAGGGGATAGGTTGTATCCAGGTAGGAGAAGTTGTAGTTCAGTACCCGTTTGGCGTTCGACTGCACCGAAAACTGGTTGATCGTGAACCCGTCGCTGATGGCCTGATCGGCAACACCCAGATCGCGAAAAATTTCCAGGGTTCTGGAGTGAATGGCCATTGCCTTGGTGGCGGTGGAGGGGCCGGCATTCTTTTCAATAATGCGAAAAGAGACGCCCCACTTCTTCAGCATGATTGCCAGGGACAGCCCTATAGGGCCAGCACCGACGATCATGACGGTCGGGTTTCTACCGAGGCCCAGGTGCTTGGGTGCCAACGTGCTCAGAGTGTTCATCTGTTAGTACCAGTTTCTATAGAAGGGAGAGTTGGCAATGCCGAGCAGGGCATCGTCACCTGATGAATCTCCGTAGGCATAAATGTAAAAATCATCAAGGTTGCTCAAACAGCCTTTGAGCCGTGTGACTTTTTCTCTCTCAACACAGTTGGTACCTGATATCCCGCCAGTGAGTTTGTTCTTCGCCGTCGCCAGGCGGGTGCCACATACATAGTCAAAACCTGCTGCCTGCCCCCAGGGAATCAGATAGTTCTCCGGCGAGTTACTGACCAGTGCCGTGACATGGCCCATGGACTGATGCCATTGCAGCCGGCGCAAGGCTTCGGGCCTGAGCCAGAGCGGTAGCTGTTCGCTAATGAAATACTTGGCATGTTCGCGCTCTTGCTCAACTGACAGGCCGCCCAGGTAGCAGGCAATGAACGCCAGGCGCGCCTGCATCAACGGTGTGATGCCAAGGATCACACTGAGCATTTTGGGCAGCAGGGGAACGATCCTTAGCCAGAACGACTGGGTTCCCACGATAAAACGCATGTAGCGCCAGAACGTATGTCTGTCGGTCAGTGTGCCGTCAAAGTCGAAAACGGCCAGTACCGGTTGTGTGCTATTTGCTGGCATGGATCTCTTCCTTGAGAGAGACAATCTCGATGGTTCTAGGCAGTTTGAAGCTTGAGAGGTAGCGCGAGAGCAGGGTGGAGAGAGCGTTCTGGGTCAGGTCACCGCTCCCTTCGACGCACAGGTGCAATACGTTGACCTCCTTGTTGTCAGGGACGATGTAAGCTTTCGCGCGCACCACGCAAGGATGCTTCAGGGCAATGGATTCGATTTCGGTCAAGTCGACCATTTGCGCTTTGATCTTCGAAATCCGCAGGCGCTGGCAATAGAAGAACACGTGTCCTTCATCGTCCCGCCAGACCAGATCTCCCGTGTGCAGCCAGCCTTCACGAAAGAACCGGGCATTGGCTTGCGCGGCATCGTTGTATCCGTCAATCACCATCGGGCCGCGTATCAACAGTTCGCCGATACGCCCCGTTGCGACGTCTTGACCCTGAGCATCGACGACCCGCAGTTCTACGTTGCGAATCGGCTGGCCCATGGCGCCACGATGGACCTTGTCGATCGAGCTCTGGACTATCACCGGCATGCTCTCGGTCAATCCATAGCCTTGCAGCACCGGATTGCACCCCAGCAGCCTTCCCAGTTTGTCGGCTTCGTCTGCCGGTAGATGGCTGCCACCTGAATAAATCATCAGTTGTGGGTGCATCGGCAACAGCGCGCCTTTGCGTTTGGCCAGTCGCGTATTGAAGTAACGAATGACGTCAGGCACCAGGCAGGCAAAAGTGACCTGATGACGGGACAAGACTTCCGCCAGATCCCTATTGAGCAGGGTGTTGGTCATGAGCAGGGTGGCGCCCACGCTCAATGGAAAGACCATCATCACGGACAGTCCGAAGATGGCATACAGCGGCAGCGTCACCAGATGAACGGATCCGACCCCTTGAAGATGAAAATGCTCATGCAGTCCATCGCTCGATTGCGTCAGATCAAGGTAGCGGTGAGGAACGGCCAGAGGTTTGCCGGTGCCCCTATACGTGAACTGTACCGAGACGATCGGATTGCCTTCAGGCAATAACAAAGGTTCGGTCTGTCGAGGAAGCTGTGATTCGGCCGTTGCGTTGTCGGGCAGGGAAGGGGATGGCTCGCTTGCGGTGTTCAACACCAAGGAGTGATGAACGCCGTAGGCAGGCTGAAATGTCTCGCTATGTTGCTTGAATAGCGTTTCGGTCGTCACGACCAGCGTCGGGCGGGCAATACTGATGACGCTGCTCATTTCGAATGGCGTCAGTTTGTAGTTGAGGATAATCGGAGTCGCTCCGCGCCCGATGATCGCCAGGTAGTAAGCGATGAACTCCACCCCATTGGGTAGAACAACCGCCACTTTGTCACCTGGTAATACACCTAGATTTTTCAGTGCGCCGTTGCACTCTTCAGCCTTTATTCGCAACCCACGGTAAGTGACAGTCTCTTCTTCCGCGTCCAGGTTCCTGATCGCAACGTGGTCCGGGAACGATTCTGAAAAACCGACGAAACGATGCAGAAAACCTTCTTTATATGAAAGGCTTTTCATTTACCAACCCCTCTCAATCCTTGAAGTAATGGTTAGACAAAAAAAGTAATACAGAGGCAGGCTACAGATAAAGTGTTTCAACTATGCATTTGTGTAGTTGTTCTTTCGATACCAGTCCAGAGTGTCGGTCAGTGTTTCTGCTACGGGGCGAAACTTGCATTCCAGCTCTTTCAGGCTTTTGTTATGGCTGAAATGAGTGCGCCCTTGCTCTTGCTCCATGAGTTTTACGGTGGAAGTGCTGATGAGCACCGGTTTTTTTGTCACTCGGTAATAACCTTCATACATCAAGGCAATTATTCGCAGCATGAACAACGGGATTTTTCGCTCCGGGGCTTTTACGCCACTGACACTGGAGAGAACCTGGAAGATGCTTTTCATGTTCATATGATTGCCGGCTGCCAGATAACGTTCTCCGGATCGGCCGCGTGTGATGGCTGCGAGCTGATGTTCCGCCACATCCCGGGCGTCTACTACGGAAAAACTGCCTGGCAGCACACCAGGCAATTTCATTCCGACAAAGTCGAGCAGGAACTGTCCTGATGAGGTCGGGCCGATATCCCCGGGGCCGAACATCCAGCCCGGTAATACCATCGCGATAAACATGTCCGGGTGTTTTAACAAGAACGCCTGGATTTTTTGCTCGGACAGTATTTTGCTCAAGTAGTAATCATCAGCTTCCGATTCACTGCGGGACATCGTCTCATCGATTACCTCATCTTTGTTGCCCTTCAATACGGCAATGGATGAAGTATGGACTGCACGACGAATGCCGGCGGCGTAGGCGGCTTGCAATAATTGCTCGGTCCCGGTGACGTTGGTGTCATACAGTTTCTGCCAGTGTTTTCCACCTTTATAACTGTCGCGGAAGTAGGCAGCGGTATGAAATAAGGCATCACAGCCTTGCAGGGCATGGCTGAAGGCGTCGACATTGAGCATATCGCCTTCGACAAATTCGACAGGCAGACTGCCGAACTGCTTCCTGGCTTTCTCTACGGAACGAACCAGTGCTTTTACTTTGATGTTTCGCTTTAAAAGCGCATGAACCAAATTATTACCGAGCAGGCCAGTAGCGCCTGTAACAAAGGCATATTCCATTAAAATCCAGCTCCTGTGGGGTAACCTGCTGCTGCATTGAGATTGATGTCACGGGGCTCAATGCTCTGATCAGGTGTTGGCTGAACCAACGGCGCAAGTAAAAACCATTCGGTATCTGAAAATCAAGCGGTATTTCGTTTTGGTTGTAGGGGGGAGGTCGTTGAGTTGGATTAAAATCCATTAAAATCAGCAGTTTGTAGATTTTATGGTAGTGGTCGTCTCACCTGGTTTGGGAGAATTGAGGCCATTGAAGGGAATTTTTCGTCGCTCGCCGCTTTCCTTTGGGGGAGCCCCAAGACAGCCTTGCTGATTCGATCGGGTGGGCCACGCGTCCGGTTGGATACCGAAGTGCCTGAGCGTGCTGCAGTTGCCACCTCTTTATGAGTTGCAAGCGCTTGCACTGTCGGGGTTGCATGTCGACGCAGTGCATTTCGCCGCCTCCGTTTCCATGCATGGCATTTACATGGCACATTTTAAAAGCTTAAATGTAAATTGATTAAGGTAGTCTGGTATAAGGTATAGTCGTTAAATTAGTATTCGCAGTGAATGGCAAGTTCATTACATTTAGTTACAAATAGATTTTTTTTGTTTGGCCAGAGGAGCCGAGGGTGTGATTAAGAAGAGAATGGGGCGTGAAGAAAGCCAGCAAGTAACACGGGATAAATTGTTCGATACCGCCACTGATCTTATGGTTAGAAAAGGCTTTCATGCCGCGAGTGTCAATGCTATATCTGAGGAGGCGGGTTTTTCAAAGGGAGCTTTTTTTTCAAACTTTACCAGCAAGTCAGACTTGCTTCTGCAATTAACCCAGAGGTTCAAGCGGGTTGAAATCGATCGGCTGGGCGTCACGCTGGCTGCCGGGTATTCATCAGAAGAACTGGTGCATGGATTGAATTCTTATATCGATACGCTTAAAAATAACGCCAGTTGTGCCATTTTGGATGCGGAGTTACAACTGATTGCTTTGCGCGATGAGGAGTTTTCAGCGCATTACTACGCTCTGCATCAGGAGAATAGTGAGGCCTTGGGCAAGTTGATTGCGATTATATTCAATCATTCAGGAAAGAAGCCTCCGTTGGAGTGCGCCAATCTTGCAAAGACATTCACCGCTCTGTCGGAGGGGTTGATATTGCAAGGGCATAAAGATCCCGCTTCAGAAATAAAGTTGGTATTGAATTCGCTTATCCAGACTGCAGAGCCCTTGTAGGATGTTTGTCAGCCTAATACGTAGGCATTGTTTACATGTCCGAGGCTCAGAACTCGGGCGGGTGTGAGCGATTTTTTTCTGTGTTTGAATAACGTTTATTTGCTGTTCTTGCAAACTGACAAGCCCCGCGGGTGGAGTTGGTGCGTTGCCGTTTCATACTTTAGGTATGTGCTGGAGCGCTCCGCGAAAAAGCCATGAAAGTTTCCAGCGCCTGGTCTCAGGAGTCTGAATGAATATGGTGAGGGGTGGATCGCCTCCCAACGGGGTAGCCTTTAAAGCGGGCCTCATGCTTTATAGAGTGAAGGACTCATCGAGTGAAACGCAGATGAACTGCAAGGACTTGGACGCTGAATTAGAGGAGCGAAATTTAATCGTATGCAGAGTCAGAATGAACGCCTGCTCGTACACATTTCTTCCTTGAACATGTCCGGTGCGCGATGGCCGAGTGGAAGCGGATCGGCATGTTAAAGGCTGCGAAAAGCAATACTTGCCGTACACTCGTATCCCATAATATGGGATTGATATTTATATATTGAGATTTTCCTGCGCCAAGGTTTATAGTCCGTCGCACTCACTGCCAAAAACAAAACAGGTGAAGCGATGCAGGCGCAATTGATCGCGCTCGACTGGGGGACGACCTCATTACGTGCTTACAAACTTGCGGCGGGCGGTGTGGTGCTGGAGCAGCGCTCGCTGTCGTCCGGGATCATGCAACTGCCGAAAACCCCGCGAGTCATCAACGGTCGCGAATGCACCGATGGTTTTGAACTGGCCTTCGACGAGGCGTGTGGCGACTGGCTCGATGCGCAGCCGGATCTGCCGGTGATCGCTTGCGGCATGGTCGGCAGTGCTCAGGGCTGGCGCGAAGCGGCCTACGGCGAGACGCCGGCGAACGTCGCCAATCTCGGAAACTCCCTACAAACAGTTGTCAGTCTTCGCGGTACGCGAGTGCATATCGTGCCGGGCGTGATTCAGCGTTCGCGTCTGCCGAACGTAATGCGCGGCGAAGAAACGCAAGTCCTCGGCGTTCTGCAGAATCTTCCGGTCGAGGCGGGCGATGAGCTGTTGATCGGCCTGCCGGGCAGTCACTCGAAATGGGTGGAGGTGGTCGATGGCTGCATCACGCATTTCGACACCTTCATGACCGGCGAAGTATTCGCCGTGCTCAGTGACCACAGCATCCTCGGCCGTACCCAACAGCAAGGTGCGGCGTTCGATGGTCAGGCGTTTGACCGGGGCATACAGGTGGCTCTGTCGGCGGACGGTGAACTCGGCGTGCTCTCGACGTTGTTTAGCGCCCGTACCTTGGGGCTGACCGGTGAACTGAGCCCGACGGCCCAAGCGGATTATCTGTCCGGCCTGATGATCGGTCATGAGTTGGCGGCGCTCGCCTCAGTGCAACGGCGTCGCCGCAACAACCCGAATCTTCCTTCGATCATCCTCATCGGCAACGCGCCACTCTGCGCGCGCTATAGCCGCGCGCTCGATGCCTGCGGTTTCGCCAAGGTCACGCTGGCCGAACAGGCCACCGAGCGTGGTTTGTGGCAACTGGCGCTGGCCGCCGGACTGATTGATCCCTCATCCCGTTAACCCTGACTGGAGGCCTGACATGCTCAAGCAAGCATTGGCGCAAAACGGTCTGATCGCGATCCTGCGGGGCCTGTATCCGCAGGAAGCCGCCGCTGTCGGAGAAGTCCTGTATACAGCCGGATTTCGCGTCATAGAAGTACCGCTTAATTCCCCATCGCCGTACGAAAGTATCCGCATCCTGCGCAAGACCTTGCCCGCCGATTGCCTGATCGGTGCCGGTACGGTGTTGTCGGCGGAGCAGGTCGACTTGGTGAAAGAGGCGGGCGGCCAGGTGATCGTCATGCCGCACAGCGATGCCAAGGTACTGCGCGCCGCGAAAGCGGCGGGGCTGTACCTGTCGCCGGGTGTGGCCACACCGACCGAAGCGTTTGCGGCGCTGGCGGAGGGCGCAGACATTCTCAAGCTGTTTCCCGCCGAGCAGATGGGCCCGGCGGTCGTCAAAGCCTGGCTGGCGGTGTTGCCGACGGGCACGGTGCTGGCGCCGGTCGGCGGCATTACCCCGGACAACATGCAGGTATTTATCGACGCCGGAGTGAAAGGTTTCGGCCTCGGTTCCGGGCTATTCAAACCGGGCATGACGCCGGAGCAAGTGGCGGTCAATGCCAAGGCCTATGTCACTGCCTGGAAAGTCCTTCGCTAAGAACGCTGGCGCATCCAACAAGAGAGACAACAAGATGAAAATCACCAAACTCACCACCTTCATCGTCCCGCCGCGCTGGTGTTTCCTCAAAGTCGAAACCGACGAAGGCGTGACCGGTTGGGGCGAGCCTGTGGTTGAAGGTCGCGCGCACACCGTGGCGGCCGCCGTAGAAGAATTGTCCGACTACCTGATCGGCAAAGACCCACGCAACATCGAAGACATCTGGACGGTGCTGTATCGCGGCGGCTTTTACCGTGGCGGCGCGATCCACATGAGTGCACTGGCCGGCATCGATCAGGCCCTGTGGGATATCAAGGGCAAGGCCCTCGGTGTGTCGGTCAGCGATCTGCTCGGCGGTCAGGTGCGCGACAAGATCCGTGTGTATTCGTGGATCGGTGGCGACCGTCCGGCCGATACAGCACGCGCCGCGAAAGAGGCCGTCAGTCGTGGTTTTACCGCGGTAAAAATGAACGGCACCGAAGAGCTGCAATTTCTCGACTCCTTCGAAAAAGTCGACCTCGCGTTGGCCAACGTCGCCGCCGTGCGTGATGCGGTCGGGCCGAACGTGGGCATCGGTGTCGACTTCCATGGCCGGGTGCACAAGCCCATGGCCAAGGTGCTGATGAAGGAACTCGATCCGTACAAACTGATGTTTATCGAGGAGCCTGTGCTCAGCGAAAACTATGAAGCGTTGAAAGAGCTGGCGCCGCTGACCAGCACGCCGATTGCCCTCGGTGAGCGACTGTTCTCGCGGTGGGATTTTAAACGGGTGTTGAGCGAAGGTTACGTCGACATCATCCAGCCGGATGCTTCCCACGCGGGCGGCATCACCGAAACCCGCAAGATCGCCAACATGGCCGAAGCCTACGACGTGGCATTGGCGCTGCATTGCCCGTTGGGGCCGATTGCGCTGGCGGCTTGTTTGCAACTGGACGCGGCTTGTTACAACGCGTTTATCCAGGAGCAGAGCCTGGGCATCCATTACAACGAGAGCAACGATTTGCTCGACTACGTGAAAGATCCGCAGGTATTCGATTACGACAAAGGCTTCGTGAAGATCCCGAATGGGCCCGGCCTGGGGATCGAGATCAACGAGGAATACGTGATCGAACGTGCGGCCGTCGGCCACCGCTGGCGCAACCCGATCTGGCGCCATGCCGATGGCAGTTTTGCCGAGTGGTGAGTCACCGACATCACTGATGTCCCCCTGTGGGAGAGGGCTTGTCAGTCGATGTTGCATCAGATGACACATCGCATTCGCGAGCAAGCCCGCTCCCACCATTTAGATCTCCATGGATGGGGTATCTGCATTCAACGACCTCAATAAACATAACAAGAGGCATCCCCATGCAACCGCAACCCCTCACCGGGCAGGCGTCTTTAGTCACGCCTAGCCGTAAGCGTTTTTTCATCATGGTGTTGCTGTTCATCACCGTGGTGATCAACTACCTCGACCGCAGCAACCTGTCGATTGCCGCGCCGGCGCTGACCACTGAGCTGGGCATCGACCCGATTCACGTCGGCCTGATTTTCTCCGCGTTCGGCTGGACCTACGCCGCCATGCAGATCCCCGGCGGCTGGCTGGTGGATCGAGTGCCGCCACGCATCCTGTACAGCGTCGCGCTGCTGCTGTGGTCGGTGGCCACGGTGATGCTTGGCTTCGCCGCCAGTTTCATCGCGCTGTTCGTCCTGCGCATGGCCGTCGGCGCGCTGGAGGCACCGGCCTATCCGATCAATAGCCGCGTGGTCACCACCTGGTTTCCTGAGCGCGAACGCGCCACGGCGATCGGTTTCTATACCTCCGGGCAATTCGTCGGACTGGCCTTTCTCACCCCGGTGCTGGCCTGGCTGCAACACGAATTCGGTTGGCACATGGTGTTCGTTGCGACCGGTGCAGTGGGCATCATCTGGGCGGCGATCTGGTACGCGGTGTATCGCGAGCCGCGAGATTTCAAAGGCGTCAATGAGGCGGAAATCGATCTGATTCGTGAGGGCGGCGGGTTGGTGGATATCCAGGCCGAGTCTGCCAGGGTCAAAGCCAAATTCAGTTGGACAGATCTGGGCATCGTTCTCAGCCAGCGCAAGTTGTGGGGCATTTACCTCGGTCAGTTCTGCCTTAACTCGACGCTGTGGTTCTTCCTGACGTGGTTCCCGACTTATCTGGTGAAATACCGCGGCATGGACTTCATCAAGTCCGGCCTGTTGGCGTCGCTGCCGTTTCTCGCGGCGTTCATTGGCGTGCTGTGTTCGGGGTTCTTTTCCGATTTGCTGATTCGTCGCGGTTACACCGTAGGGTTTGCGCGCAAGTTGCCGATCATCGGCGGGTTGCTGATCTCCACGTCGATCATCGGTGCCAACTTTGTTGAGTCGACGCCGCTGGTGATCGCCTTCCTGGCCCTGGCGTTTTTCGGCAACGGCCTGGCATCGATCACCTGGTCGCTGGTGTCGACCCTCGCGCCGGCGCGGCTGCTCGGCCTGACCGGTGGGGTGTTCAATTTCATCGGCAACCTGTCGGCGATTGCCACGCCGATCGTGATCGGGTTCCTCGCCAGTGGCGATTCATTTGCCCCGGCGATCACCTATATCGCGGTTCTCGCGTTGATCGGCGCTTTGTCCTACGTGCTGCTGGTGGGCAAGGTCGAACGTATCAAGTTGTAGTGGTCAGCATCGGGCGACCATAATGCCGCCCGTTCCCTCGCTCAACGGTAAAGGCTGGATATGCAGGAAGACGCCCCGGAAAAAACCAAGGACGCCGCGCCCACCGGCACGCAAACGCTGCTGCGCGGCTTGGGCGTGGTGCAGGCCGTGGCCAGTGGCGCCCGCGATCTCAAGGAGATCGCACGGCTGATCGGCACGACGCGCAGCACCACTCATCGACTGGCCAGTTGTCTGGTCGACGAGCGTTATCTGCGCGTGGTGCCGCAGGTCGGGTATTTGCTCGGGCCGAAGCTGATTGAGTTGGGGTTTCAGGCGCGCGAAGAGTTGCCGCTGGTGAGTCTGGCCGGGCCGTATCTGGACGAGTTGTCAGCGCTGACCGGAGACACCGTTCACCTGGGGATTCGCGAAGGCGACGAAGTGCTGTATCTGCTGAAGAATCCGGGACGCAATGGCCCCGAAATGCGTTCGCGGGTCGGCCATCGAATGCCGTTGGCGCGCACCGGGATCGGCAAGGCCTTGATGCTCGATGATTCGCCGCAGGATTGGCAGCGCCTGTACGACATCAGCCTGCCGGCGGGTGGGAAAAGTCAGTTCTGGCCGCAGCATCCCCAGCAATCTTGGGAACAGCTTGAGCAGCGAATGGCTGAATACATCGCTGGTGGCTACGCGTTCGATCTGGAAGACAATGAACCGTCGATCCGTTGCGTGGCGGCGCCGATCCGCGATGCAAGCAAACGTATCGTCGCGGCGATCAGCATTGCCAGCACCGTGCCGTACATGCCACTGGAAAAAATGGCCGAGCTGATTCCCCTGATCAAAGGGGTCACAGCCCGGCTGTCGGCAGAGCTCGGGCTTAAGATTTAAACCTTGAGCGTTGCCATGTCGATCACGAAACGGTATTTCACGTCACCAGCGATCATCCGGGCGTAGGCTTCGTTGATCTGGCGGATATCGAGCATTTCGATGTCGCAGGTGATGTTGTGCTCGGCGCAGAAATCCAGCACTTCCTGGGTTTCGGCGACGCCGCCGATCAAGGAACCGGCCAGTACGCGACGACCCAATACCAGTTTGGCGGCGTGCACCGGTGGATCAACCGGCTCGATCAGACCGACCAGAATGTGTACGCCATCAAAACGCAGGGTGTCGAGGTACGGGTTCAGGTCGTGTTGCACGGGAATGGTGTCGAGCAGGAAGTCGAAGTAACCGGCGGCGGCTTTCATCTGCTCGGCGTCGGTGGAGACGATCACATGATCGGCGCCCTGACGACGGCCCTCTTCAGCCTTGCTCGCCGAACGGGTGAACAAGGTCACTTCAGCGCCCATGGCTTTGGCGAACTTGATGCCCATGTGGCCCAGGCCGCCCATGCCGAGGATCCCGACCTTGTCGCCAGCCTTGACGCCGTAGTGCTTGAGCGGCGAGTACGTGGTGATGCCGGCGCAGAGGATCGGTGCGGCGCTGGCCAATGCCAGTTTTTCCGGAATGCGGACCACGAAGTGTTCGCTGACGACGATGCTGTCCGAATAACCGCCCATGGTGTTGCTGCCGTCGACCCGATCCGGGGTGGCGTAAGTCATGGTCGGGCCTTCGAGGCAATATTGCTCAAGGTTCGATTGGCAGGCTTCGCAGGTGCGGCAGGAATCGACCATGCAGCCAACGCCGACCAGATCGCCTACTTTATGCTGGGTGACATTCGTACCAATGGCGGTGACTTTTCCGACGATCTCGTGGCCAGGCATCAACGGGTAAACAGCAATGCCCCATTCGTTGCGTGCCTGGTGAATGTCGGAGTGGCAGACGCCGCAGTAGAGGATTTCGATGGCGACATCATCGGCCCGTGGGCTGCGACGTTCGAACTTCATCGGGGCGAGGGGAGTGGTGGCCGATTGGGCCGCATAGCCGATGGCGGTGTACATGTGAAACCTCGCAAAAGCAGTGACAGGTGAGGCGGCGCATTTTGGGCGCCGTGCGCCGGTCCGGCCATGACGATTCCTCCGGGTCTCATGCCTAATCCTCCGGCATGCAGGTTTGATCGGTCGCATAGGCAAAAGGATCTGCGATGATGCTTTCATCCCTTTTTCCATGAATTTTGTGAAGACACTTTCGATGCAATTGACCCGTCACCTTGATGCCAATGCCAGGCTGGTTTCACTGATTGAACCGCTGGCACTGCGCGACGGTTTCTCCCGGACCGGACTGCCGGGTGTGCGGGTGTTGCGCGCCAGTTGCGACGTCGCCCGTGGCCCGCACATTTATGAGCCGAGTCTGATGATCATCGCCCAGGGCAGCAAACTGGCGTTCCTTGGGCCTCGGACGATGGAATACGGTGCCGGGCACTATTTGATTCAGGCGCTGCCGGTGCCTTTTGAATGTGAAACCTTCGCCTTGCCGGATGCGCCGTTGCTAGGGGTGTCGGTGGCGATTGATCGGGTGTTGCTGGGCGAGTTGGTGCTGGCGATGGGACTCGCGCCGGGGCGGCATATTCCGGCGCAGACGCCAGAGTCGATGACGTCGGTGGTGCTCGACGATGACATGCGCGGTTGTGTCGAACGGCTGCTGAGCTGTCTGCACGATCCGCTGGAATGCCAGATTCTCGGGCCGGCACGGGTGCGTGAATTGTTGTTCGTCGCATTGCGGGGGCCGCAGGCCGATGTGTTGCGGGCGTTGGTCGAGCAGCAGGGGCAATTTGCGAGGGTGGCGGCGTCGATCAGCCATCTGCATGCGCATTACACCGAGCCATTGAATGTCGAGACGCTGGCCAGTTGCGCGAACATGAGCGTTTCGACGTTTCACGAACACTTCAAACGCAGCACGTTGTTGTCGCCGGTGCAGTATCTCAAGCGCTTGCGGTTGTTGAAGGCGCAGACGTTGTTGGTGGCGGAGGGGTTGGGTGTGGCGCAGGTGGCGCATCGGGTGGGGTATCAGAGTACTTCGCAGTTCAGCCGCGAGTACAAACGTTATTTCGAGCGCAGCCCGGGGGACGAGCGCGTAGCCTGAGTTGCCACAGTGCCTGAGGGAGCGGGTTTCGTGGTGATGCAAATATTGCGGGCAAAAAAAAGGCCCCCATTTCGGGAGCCTCGATGTTCAGCGGTTCGGCTTACATATTCGGGTAAGTCGGGCCGCCAGCGCCTTCCGGCGTGACCCAGGTGATGTTCTGCGCAGGGTCCTTGATGTCACAGGTCTTGCAGTGCACGCAGTTCTGGGCGTTGATCTGGAAGCGTTTCTCGCCGTCTTCCTTGGTGATCACTTCGTAGACGCCGGCCGGGCAGTAGCGCTGCGCCGGTTCGTCGTACAACGGCAGGTTTTTGCTGATCGGGATGCTCGGGTCGGTCAGCTTCAGGTGGCACGGCTGTTCTTCTTCGTGGTTGGTACCGGAGATGAACACCGAACTGAGTTTGTCGAAGCTGAGTTTGCCGTCGGGTTTCGGGTAGTCGATCTTCTTGCAGTCGGCGGCGAGCTTGAGGCAGGCGTAGTCCGGCTTGGTGTCGTGCAGAGTGAACGGCAGTTTGCCGCCGAAGATGTTCTGGTCCAGCCAGTTGAAACCACCGCCGACAATGGCGCCGAACTTGTGAATCGCCGGGCCGAAGTTACGGCTGGCAAACAGTTCGTCGTACAGCCAGCTCTTCTTGAACGCGTCGACGTAAGTGCTCAGCTCTTCGGTGCCATCCTTTTCGGCGAACAGCGCGTCGGCCACCGATTCGGCGGCGAGCATGCCGGACTTCATCGCGGTGTGACTGCCCTTGATCTTGGCGAAGTTCAGGGTGCCGAGGTCGCAACCGATCAGCGCGCCACCCTTGAAGACCATCTTCGGCAGCGAATTCAAGCCGCCCTTGCAAATGGCACGAGCGCCGTAGCTGATGCGCTTGCCGCCTTCCAGGTACTGAGCCAGCACCGGGTGATGCTTGAGGCGCTGGAACTCGTCGAACGGCGACAGGTAGGTGTTGCTGTAGGACAGGTCGACGATCAGACCGACTACAACCTGGTTGTTTTCCAGGTGATAGAGGAACGAGCCGCCGGTGTTCTCGGTGCCCATGATGTCCAGCGGCCAACCAGCGGTGTGTACCACCAGGCCTGGCTGGTGTTTGGCCGGGTCGATTTCCCAGATTTCCTTGAGGCCGATGCCGTAGTGCTGGGCGTCGGCATCGCTGTCGAGGTTGTAGCGTTTGATCAGTTGCTTGCCGATGTGGCCACGGCAACCTTCGGCGAACAGCGTGTATTTGCCACGCAGTTCCATGCCGGGGGTGTACAGGCCTTCTTTCGCGTTGCCTTCGCGGTCAACGCCCAGATCACCGGTGATGATCCCGCGGACCACGCCTTGTTCGTCGATCAGCGCTTCTTGAGCTGCGAAGCCCGGGTAGATTTCCACACCCAGGTTCTCGGCCTGCTGAGCCAGCCAGCGGCACAGGTTGCCGAGGGAAATAATATAGTTGCCTTCGTTGTGCATGGTCTTGGGCACAAAGAAGTCGGGGATTTTTTGCGCGCTTTCGGCGTTTTTCAGCACGAAAATGTCATCGCGGGTCACCGGCGTGTGCAGCGGGGCGCCGAGTTCTTTCCAGTCCGGGAACAATTCGTTCAGAGCGCGGGGTTCGAATACGGCACCGGAAAGGATGTGTGCGCCGACTTCAGAGCCTTTTTCGACCACGCAGACGCTGATTTCCTTACCGGCTTCGGCGGCCTTCTGCTTCAGACGGCAGGCGGCGGACAGGCCAGCGGGGCCGGCACCGACGATGACCACGTCGAATTCCATGTATTCGCGTTCCACAGGCTATCTCCTACTCAAGGCTCAACAGTTTTTTTTCTAATTTGGAGGTTCGATGTCGCATCCGCTATTGCCTTTACGTTAACGTCAAAGGGAATATTGGAAAACCCACCTTTCTCTCTAGGGGGCGCATTATATCTACACCACTCCGAGCGTCCAATACAAACGTTTGTTTGAATTGGCTCCAGCCCAGAGAAATCAAAGAAGCGCGGCTTATGAGTGACCATTTTGCCGTATTGACCGGAATAGGCGTTCCGGTCAATATACGGGCGGTTTTGCGCTCGCCGTAGGCAGACTGGCGGTTTCAAGAGCACCTCTAAAGACAGGGCGTAGGCAATACAAGGTGATGCGCAGCGCAGGCCTGGCGCGCAGTTTACACAGCGTGAAGATCAATGACTTATCGGTCACTACTGACGAACGGTCATCGCACTCCACTTCGTGAAATCACCCCGACACAAGCCGGCGTTTTTAGAGGTGCCCTTTTAGCCCGATGAGCATCAACCGCCAGGTTCGCCTAGGCGACTTTCTTTTCACCGGAGAGTAACGAGGAATCCATGAAGGTTCTTGTAGCTGTCAAACGCGTTGTGGATTACAACGTCAAGGTTCGCGTCAAGGCGGACAATTCCGGCGTAGACCTCGCCAACGTCAAGATGTCGATGAACCCGTTCTGCGAAATCGCAGTGGAAGAAGCCGTACGCCTTAAAGAGAAAGGTGTTGCGACTGAAATCGTCGTCGTCTCCATCGGCCCGACCACCGCTCAAGAGCAACTGCGCACTGCGCTGGCTCTGGGTGCCGACCGCGCCATCCTCGTCGAATCCGCTGAAGATCTGACTTCCCTCGCCGTGGCCAAGCTGCTCAAGGCCGTGGTTGACAAGGAACAGCCTCAACTGGTGATCCTGGGCAAACAGGCCATCGACAGCGACAACAACCAGACCGGCCAGATGCTCGCGGCACTGAGCGGCTACGGTCAGGGCACTTTCGCCTCGAAAGTCGAAGTCTCTGGCGACAGCGTTGCCGTGACCCGCGAAATCGACGGCGGCGCGCAGACCGTTTCCCTGAAACTGCCAGCGATCGTCACCACTGACCTGCGTTTGAACGAGCCGCGTTATGCGTCCCTGCCAAACATCATGAAAGCCAAGAAGAAGCCTCTCGAAGTGCTGACTCCGGACGCTTTGGGCGTTTCCACCGCCTCCACCAACAAGACTCTGAAAGTCGAAGCGCCGGCTGCACGCAGCGCGGGCATCAAGGTCAAGTCGGTGGCTGAACTGGTCGAGAAACTGAAAAACGAAGCGAAGGTAATCTGATCATGACTATCTTGGTAATCGCCGAACACGACAACAAAGTGCTGGCCCCGGCCACACTGAACACCGTGGCTGCCGCTGCCAAAATCGGTGGCGACATCCACGTACTGGTCGCAGGCCAAGGCGCTGGCGCCGTGGCTGAAGCCGCTGCGAAAATCGCAGGTGTGAGCAAAGTCCTGAACGCTGACAATGCCGCTTACGCGCATCAGCTGCCGGAAAACGTCGCGCCACTGGTTGCCGAGCTTGGCGCTGGCTACAGCCATATCCTGGCTGCTGCCACCTCCAACGGCAAAAACATCCTGCCGCGCGTTGCCGCGCAGTTGGATGTTGATCAGATCTCCGAAATCATCTCGGTAGAAAGCGCTGACACCTTCAAGCGTCCGATCTACGCCGGTAACGCCATCGCTACCGTACAGTCGACCGCTGCGATCAAAGTGATCACCGTGCGTGCGACCGGTTTCGATCCGGTGGCTGCTGAAGGTGGTTCTGCGGCTGTTGAAGCCGTGGCTGCCGCGCACAACGCCGGTACTTCCAGCTTCGTCAACGAAGAACTGGCCAAGTCCGATCGTCCCGAACTGACCGCTGCCAAGATCGTCGTTTCCGGCGGCCGCGGCATGCAGAACGGCGACAACTTCAAACACCTGTACGCCCTGGCCGACAAGCTGGGCGCTGCCGTCGGTGCTTCGCGCGCTGCGGTCGACGCAGGTTTCGTACCGAACGATATGCAGGTCGGTCAGACCGGCAAGATCGTTGCGCCACAGCTGTACATTGCCGTCGGTATTTCCGGCGCGATCCAGCACCTGGCCGGCATGAAAGATTCCAAAGTGATCGTTGCGATCAACAAGGACGAGGAAGCGCCGATCTTCCAGGTGGCCGATTATGGTCTCGTGGCGGATCTGTTCGAAGCGGTGCCTGAGCTGGAGAAGCTGGTCTAATCCGGCAGCTTCACTTATAAAGAGCCCGACCTTTTGGTCGGGCTTTTTTTTGTCTCGCAATTGAGTGGGAGTGTTTTGCCATGGAACTGCGCCGCAGGTTGCACTGCTCGCTATTGTTGGGACTGGCGCTGTTGCCGGGATTGGTGGCGGCCGCCGGCAAGTGCGAACGTCTCGTCGTCACCGGCAGCCCGGATGCGCCGCCGTACCTGTGGCAAGACCCGCAGAACCCCAAGCAATTGATGGGGGCCAGTGCTGATCTTTTGCAGCAAGTGGCCAAAGAGCTGGGCATCAAAGTCCAATTGCTCTACGCCGGCAAGCGCTCGCAAGCCCTGGATGAAGTGCGCAGCGGTCGTATGGACCTGCTCGCGGATGCTCCGCTGACCTTCAATGAGCTCGAAAACCTCGACTACATCTATCCGCCGCTGCTGGAAAACGACTATCTGGTGTGGACGCGCAAAGGCTCGACCTTGTTTTACAACGCAGCGCAGGACCTGCACGGGCATACCGGTGGCTTGTCGGAAAAGTCTCGAATGAGCGAGGCATTCGTTACTTTCGCCGAGCAGCAATTGACCCTGACCCGGACAGCAAACCTCACCCAGGCCTTTCAGAAATTGCTTCTGGGTGAAGTCGAATATGTACTCGCCGGTCGCTACTCGGGCATGGCAGCCGCACAGGCATTGGGCATGGCCAATGACCTGTTGGCCTTCGAGCAACCGATCGATCGACCGGGGCTGTTCCTCGCGGTTTCCCACAACTCGGCGTGCAACGATCCGTGGTTGCGCGGACAGTTGGCCAAAAAGATGACAGAATTGCCCGCGTCCGGACTGACGGAAGCTGCGCTGCAACGCAATATCGAGCGTTGGAAGGCGCAGCAGCAACAGCCGCAACAACCTGTCAGTACCCCAAAACAGTAGGGATTCTTAGTGAGTATTCGACCTCTTTTCGCGGCTGTGGCCGTTCTGGCCATGGCCGGTTGCGCGACCGATCCGGCACCCAATGAACAAATGCGCCTGACCGAGCAGGCCATCACTCAAGCCAAGGCTGTCGGTGCCACTGGCGATGACGTGCCGGAAATGAAACTGGCCGAAACCAAATACAACCGGGCAAAGGGCAACATGGCTGATGAGTCCTACCGGAACGCGCGCATGCGTGCCGAGCAGGCCGAACTGGATGCTCGCCTGGCGGAAGCCAAAGTGCTGACCCAGAAGAGTGAAGAACAGTTGAATGTGCTCAACACCCGCATCGTCCGTCTGCGCAAGCAACTGGGAGATGCCCAATGAGCCTCAACTCCAGAGTTCTCGGCGGTTTCATTCTTGCCGGTTGCGCCAGTCTTTACGGTTGTGCGGGTCAACATAGCGAATCCGCTCTGCAAGGGGCCAGCGCCGACTTCCAGAAGGTCAAGGAAGATTCCAACGTGCTGCGCATCGCGCCGAAAGACGTGATCCGCGCCGGTGAATCGCTGGCCCGCGCCGATCGCCTGTCGACTTATTGGGGCAGCGGGGCGGATGTGGTCCATTACGCCTATCTCAGCCAGCGCTACAGTGAAATCGCCCGCGAGCACACCAATCAGGTGCTCAACGAGGAGCGTGCGGCCAAGCTCGAACTGGAGCGTCAGCGCCTGCAACTGGCCTTGCGCGAATCCAAACTGCTCAGCGTGCAGCAGCAGGGCAAGTGGCTTGAAGAACAAATAGTCGCGCTGGCGACCACGCAGACCGACCGTGGTCTGGTGATGACGCTCGGTGATGTGCTGTTCGACACTGGGGAAGCCGAGCTGAAAAACTCGGCCAACCGTGTTGTGTTGAAAATTGTCCAGTTCCTGCAACTCAACCCGAAACGCGTGGTGCGCATCGAGGGTTATGCCGACAGCACCGGTGGTAAGCAGGAAAACCTCAAACTGTCCCGCGACCGTGCGCAGTCCGTTGCCGATGTGCTGACGGGTCTGGGCATCGACGAAAAACGCATTCAGGTCGAAGGTTACGGCGACGAATACCCTGTAGACGCCAACGCTTCCGAGCGTGGGCGGGCACAGAACCGTCGTGTGGAAATTGTCTTCTCCGACGAAACAGGCCAGCTCGGCGCTGCCCGCTGAGGGCGGCGTCACTGGAAAGCCCGGGCTGTCAGGCAGCACCGGGCTTTTTTACGTCTGTCGAATAGCTCGCAAATCAATACAGTTGAGGCAGACACTGCACTGTATGGTCGACTAGAGTGACAACTGTCCCAGTACACTTCTAAACTGTTCCGGTATTGTTTCACACAAGAATAAAATGCCCGTGAAATCGAGTGCTGCGTCATGACCAATCTCTTGCTCTACCAACGTATTGCTCAGCAACTGGCCGAAGACATCCGCCGTGGGGTCTATCAACCGGGGGAGCGCGTGCCTTCGGTGCGCAAGATGAGTTCGCAACTCAACGTCAGCCATGCGACGGTGTTGCAGGCGTACGCCAACCTTGAAGATCAGGGGCTGATTCGCGCACGGCCCCAGTCCGGATATTACGTGCACCAGACCCCGGCGCTGACGGCCCCGACGCCCGACATCGCCCGCGTCGAACGGCCAGGTCTGGTGACTCGCAGCAGCATCATTCAACAAGTTCTGGTCGAGTCCCGCCGTGAAGGCGTATTCCCGTTGGGTGCCGCGGTGCCCAGTGTCGATTACTTGCCGGTGCGCGCACTTCATCAGCAATTGGCCAAGGTCACCCGGTTTCACAGTCCACGGGCGTTCAGCTACATGTTCAGCCCCGGTTTCGAACCGCTGCGCCGGCAGGTAGCGATCCGCATGCGCGATGCCGGTGTGGTGGTTGATCCCTCTGAAGTGGTGATCACCCATGGTTGTGTCGATGCCCTGCAGATGTCGTTGCGGGTGCTGACCCGACCAGGCGATCTGATCGCCGCCGAGTCGCCGACTTACTACGGCCTGCTGCAGTTGGCTGACCTGCTGGGTCTGAAGGTCATCGAAATTCCCAGCGATCCAGCCACTGGCATGAGCCTGGAGGCCCTGCAGTTGGCGGCCAACCAATGGTCGATCAAGGCGTTGGTGCTGACCACACGTCTGAGCAATCCGTTGGGCGGCACCATGCCTGAAGAGCGGCAGAAACAACTGCTGCGTCTGGCTTCGGATTTCGATATCCAGATCGTCGAAGACGATATTTATGGCGAGTTGATGTTCGAACAGGGTCGCACCAAGGCGCTCAAGGCTTATGACCGATTGGATCGGGTGATTTACTGCTCGAGTTTCTCCAAGACCTTGTCGCCCGGAGTACGCATCGGTTGGATGATCGCTGGCAAGTATCAGCAGGAAATTCAGCGTTTGCAGACCTTCAGCACCCATTCGGCGTGCAGTGTCACGCAGATGGGGATTGCGGCTTATCTGGAGAATGGCGGTTATGACCGGCATTTACGGTACATCCGCCAGGAATACCGAAAAAATCTCAGTGCTTTTCAACTGGCGGTGCAGCAGTACTTCCCCGAAGGTACGCAAATGAGCCGGCCCACGGGCGGTTTCATTCTGTGGGTGAGCCTGCCAGGCAGGGTCAATACTCAGGAGTTGCATGTTCGTGCGCTGCAACAGGGCATCAGCATCGCCCCCGGGCTGATCTTCAGTAATACCGAGCAGTTCAACCACTGCATCCGCCTGAACTGTGGCACCCCGTGGAACCGCGAGGCGGAGAGGGCGTTGATGACGCTGGGACTGCTGGCGACCCAACTGTGTCAGGAAACGGCTGGCGGATTTTGAGCCAGTGGCGGGTCAAACTTGTCTTGTGACGTCCAACAAGCGAGCATATGGCCCTCTGCCGTTAGCGTCGTTGGGTCCATGAAAGCGTTTCTTCCTGCCATGTGGGTTTTGCTGTGTTTGCTGATGATCGGTCATGCACCTGGTGTCTTGGCGGGCGCAACTTCAGAAAAACCAGCGGCTAGGAGCACAGTGAAAAAGCCGCCAGTAGTGAAAAAGGCAGTGCCTGCCGAGCACTCCCGGCAGAAAACCGTGAAAAAACGCACACCTGTGGCTTCCAGGTCGAAATCCTCCAGTGAGGTGGCTAAAACCAAGCTGCCGCCGGCAACACTGGACTTGAGCTTGCCCAAGGAGATGGTCCAGGAATTGAAGCCGAAGGGAACCGTTTCGCTGCCGAAGCACGAGGGCATCCTGCCGCAGTTTTTTGGCGAGAAAACCAGCGGCTTCCAGCTCAATGGCCGTTTGCTCAGCAACGAAATGCAGTTGCAACTGCGTAACGAAGAGCGCCGGGATATTGATGGCGCGGCGCTGGATTTCGAATTCAAGCAGTAAATACAACCCGTCTGTGACCCGCGAAGCAGGCGCTTTGTCGCAGACTGGTCAGTCACATTCACTTATCCGTAAAAACCCCGGTTCAGGGAATTTGAAACAGCCGTTTTAGCGGTTACTCTGTCCGCGTCCCTTTTACACATTGCCCGTCGCGAGGACTTGTTCGTCATGAAATGCCGTGAAGGCTGTGGCGCTTGCTGCATTGCCCCCTCCATCAGTTCGGCGATTCCCGGCATGCCTGATGGCAAACCTGCCGGCGAACGTTGCGTGCAACTCTCGGTCGAAAACCTGTGCAACATTTTCGGCCGTCCAGAGCGCCCGGCGGTCTGTTCCGGTTTCGCCGCCGATATCGAAGTCTGTGGCCGCAGCCAGGAAGAAGCGATCAGGTTGATCGGTTGGTGGGAGCAAATGACGGCGGCTTGATGTGTCAAACGAACGGAACTTCAACAATAAGGAATAAGACTATGGGTTCGCTGCATCGTATCGCTGTGTTGTGTGGTTTGACTGCCGTGCTGGTGACGTCGGTCGCGCAGGCTGAAGACTGGAAGGTCGCCAAGAACGAGGATGGCATCAAGGTTTCCCTGAGCGAAGTGCCGGGTTCGGACTACAAGTCCTATCAGGGCGTTGCTCTGATGAAGACCACCGTTGCCAAACTGCGTGCATTGCAGGAGGACGTTTCCGGCGCCTGCGCCTGGATTCACGAATGCAAGACCCAGAAACTGCTCAAGCACGAAGGTGATCAGAGCTGGACTTACACCCAGTTCAATACGCCTTGGCCGGTCACTCCGCGTGATTCGGTGCTGCACATCACGACCGTTGAAGGCGCCGACGGCAGCCTGACCCGTAACATGGAAGGTGTGCCGAAGTATGTTCCGGAGGAAAAAGGTTTTGTCCGGGTGGCTCAGGTCAAAGGCTTCTGGAAGTTTGTGCCAAAAGGCGATCAGGTCGAAGTGACCTATCAAGTGCACACCGAGCCAGGCGGCAGCGTGCCGGCGATGGTTGCCAACAAGTTTGTCGTTGATGCTCCGTTCAAGACCCTGAAAGCCCTGAAAGAGCTCGCCGAGAAGTAAACGCCCCGGATTCAGCAAAACGCCCCGATTGATTCGGGGCGTTTTGTTTTATGACTTTTTGTGTTTCCAGATAGGCGTTGAACGAAATTTTCACAAAGCGTTCAAGACAATTCGCCCGCGCTGTTTCCACGCTGTCCCTGTCTGCCGCCGCTTTGAATGAAAGTGTCTGGTGGCGGGGCACTAATCAATGGCAATGGTGCCGGTGATCGTGCAACATTTGCGCACCGCGCACGCCCCGGGGTCTGGAATGACCAATAGAGGGCATGGCGCCGCTGTATTTTGCAACTTCAACTTCCAATGGGTCCTAAAACGACATGGCAATCCCGGACGCCCTGAATCAGCAGCGAGCTTCTGCTCGTCTACTGCAACCGACCGTCAAATCGCATCTGGCCTACACGCTGCTTTGTGCGCTGGTCATGATGGTGATGTTTTCCGTGCTGCGCCTCGCGCTGCTGGTCTACAACCGCGAAATGATCCTCGATACCCCGGTTTCGACGTTCCTTGAAGCTTTCGTCAATGGGTTGCGTTTCGACTTGCGCCTGGTGGTCTACGTTTGCGTTCCGCTGGTACTGGCGCTGTTCAGTGCCCGGGCCATGGCGGCGCGCGGATTTTTCCGTCTGTGGCTGACCCTCGCTTCGAGCATCGCCCTGTTCCTCGGTCTGATGGAGATGGACTTCTACCGTGAGTTTCACCAGCGCCTTAACGGTCTGGTGTTCCAATACGTGAAAGAAGACCCGAAAACCGTGATGAGCATGCTCTGGTACGGTTTTCCGGTGGTTCGCTATTTGCTGGCGTGGGGCGTCGGCACCGTGATCCTGACGCTGGCGTTCAAAGGCGCCGACCGAGCCACGCGCCCGCGCGGGCCTTTCAGTGGTGGCAGTGTCAGCACGCGTCAGGTCGCGCCGTGGTATACGCGCCTTGCGGTGTTCGTGGTCTGTCTGCTGATTTGCGTGGTGGCCGCCCGTGGCACTCTGCGTCAGGGCCCGCCGCTGCGTTGGGGTGACGTCTACACCACCAATTCGAACTTCGCCAACCAGCTCGGCCTCAACGGCACGTTGTCGCTGATCGCGGCGGCGAAGGATCGGATGGGCGAGGATCGCAACAACATCTGGAAAGCCACGCTGCCACAAGAGCAAGCGCAGAAAGTCGTGCGTGAGATGCTGGTCATGCCGGACGACAAACTGGTCGATGCCGATATCGCTGCCGTGCGCCGTGACTACATGCCGCCGGCGGACAAGACCCTGCCGATCAAAAACGTTGTCGTGATCCTGATGGAAAGCATGGCCGGTCACTCGGTCGGCGCGTTGGGCGCACCGGGCAACATCACGCCATACCTCGACAAACTGTCGAAGGAAGGTCTGCTGTTCGATCGCTTCTTCTCCAACGGCACGCACACCCATCAGGGCATGTTTGCCACCATGGCCTGCTTCCCGAACCTGCCGGGTTTCGAATACTTGATGCAGACCCCGGAAGGCAGCCACAAACTGTCCGGCCTGCCGCAGTTGCTCAGTGCACGCAAATTTGACGATGTTTACGTCTATAACGGCGACTTCGCCTGGGACAACCAGTCGGGATTCTTCAGCAACCAGGGCATGACCAACTTCGTTGGCCGTAACGACTTCGTCAACCCGGTGTTCTCCGATCCGACGTGGGGCGTGTCCGATCAGGACATGTTTGACCGTGGTCTGCAGGAGCTCAAGGCCCGCGAAAACGGCAAGCCGTTCTACGCATTGCTGCAAACCCTGTCCAACCACACGCCTTACGCCTTGCCGACACCGTTGCCGGTTGAGCGCGTCACCGATCGGGGTTCGCTGAACGAGCATTTGACCGCCATGCGTTACTCCGACTGGGCACTGGGCCAGTTCTTCGAGAAAGCGCGCAAAGAGCCGTACTTCAAGGAAACCCTGTTCGTTATCGTCGGCGACCACGGTTTCGGTAACGAGCGTCAGATTACCGAAATGGACTTGGGCCGCTTCTATGTACCGATGCTGATGATCGCCCCGGGCATCCAGGAGAAGTTTGGTACGCGTGACCACACCGTGGGTACGCAGATTGACATCGTGCCGACCATCATGGGGCGTCTGGGTGGCGAAGTGCGCCATCAGTGCTGGGGCCGTGACTTGCTCAACCTGCCGGAAGGCGACACCGGTTTTGGTGTGATCAAGCCGTCGGGCAGCGAGCAGACCACTGCCATCGTCACGGCTGACCAGGTTCTGGTGCTGCCGAAAGAGAAAGAAATGGCGCCGAAAATCTATCAGTACCATTTGGGCGCCAACCCGGGTGGGGAGATCATTGCGAATGCTCCGCGCACTGCCGAGTTGAAACTCAAACTTGAGGCGTTCCTGCAAACGGCGACCAAGAGCCTGATGGAAAACACCGCCGGTGTGGTCAGCGGCAAACCAGACTGATGCCCGCGCAATAAAACGCCACACAAAAAAAAAAGAGGCCCTGAAAAGGGCCTCTTTTTTTTACGCTTGAATCGTTATATCCGACCGAGTAACAACAGTACCAACAGCACGACCAGCACAACGCCGATAATGCCGGATGGACCGTAACCCCAACTTCTGGAGTGCGGGAAGACCGGCAGGCCACCGATCAGCAACAGGACCAGGATAATGATAAGAATTGTGCCCATGTCGATTTCCTTGTTGATAACGTTCGAGAAGTCTTGGTGTTCTGGTCGACTGGAGACTCAGTAATTCCAGGCGGCTTATAAATTCCGACTGGTGCGAATGAAAGAAGATTCAATGTTTTTTTAATGTATTTGGATCGCTTGCTTATTTCCTTTTCCCCTTGCGAAAGTTCAGAACTTAGTCCCTCCCAACGAATCAAACGCGCCACGGTTTTTCCCTACCATTCAGCAATCTGATGGAGCGAGGCTGGCGGCACATCCTTCGCTACACTGCGCGCATCTTCCCCGGAACAACAAGGCTGTCTGCTATGCAAAATCGCATGATGATCACTGGCGCGGGCTCAGGCTTAGGTCGCGAAATCGCGCTGCGCTGGGCGCGTGAAGGCTGGCAACTGGCCTTGTCCGATGTCAGCGAACCCGGCCTGCAAGAAACCCTGAAACAGGTGCGCGAGGCCGGCGGCGACGGTTTTATTCAGCGCTGCGATGTGCGTGATTACAGCCAGCTCACCGCGTTTGCTCAGGCGTGCGAAGAGAAACTCGGCGGCATCGACATCATCGTCAATAACGCCGGTGTGGCCTCGGGTGGGTTCTTCAGCGAATTGTCGCTGGAGGACTGGGACTGGCAGATCGCAATCAACCTGATGGGCGTGGTCAAGGGCTGCAAGGCGTTTCTGCCGTTGCTTGAGCAAAGCAAGGGCAAAATCATCAACATCGCCTCCATGGCGGCGTTGATGCAAGGCCCGGCCATGAGCAACTACAACGTGGCCAAGGCCGGCGTGGTGGCGTTGTCGGAAAGCCTGTTGATTGAACTGGCGCAACAGGAAGTCGGTGTGCATGTCGTCTGCCCGTCATTCTTCCAGACCAACTTGCTTGATTCCTTCCGTGGGCCGACCCCGGCGATGAAAGCGCAGGTTGGCAAGTTGCTGGAAAGTTCGCCGATCAGCGCAGCGGACATCGCTGACTACATCTATCAACAAGTGGCCGCAGGCGAGTTCATGATCCTGCCTCACGAACAGGGCCGGATGGCCTGGGCGATCAAGCAGAAGAACCCGCAACTGCTCTACAACGAAATGATCACCATGGCCGACAAAATGCGCGCCAAGGCCAAGCAGAACAACGGGTGAAACTTGCCTGAAGGGGGGACGCGTCGTTAGGGTGGCGGCAATGGTCATCCTGTCGAGACGCGTCAATGCTCAATTACTTGTGGTTCTTGCTCGCGGCGCTGTTTGAAATCGCCGGTTGTTTCGCCTTCTTCATGTGGCTGCGTCAAGGCAAAAGCGCTCTGTGGGTGATCCCGGCGCTGCTCAGTCTGACGCTGTTCGCCCTGTTGTTGACCCGTGTCGAAGCGGCCTATGCCGGTCGCGCCTATGCCGCTTATGGCGGGATCTACATTGTGGCTTCGATTGGCTGGCTGGCCGTGGTGGAGCGGGTTCGTCCACTGGGTTCGGACTGGATTGGTGTGGCGTTGTGTGTGATCGGTGCGAGCGTGATTCTATTCGGGCCGCGGTTTTCTGCCGCTTGAACGGATGGTTTTGTGGGAAGTATCTGACAGCCCTGCGCTTGAGGGGGTGTAGGGCAAGACTGATTTGCCGATCATGCATTGTGGGGCGCAGGCAAGCCGCGCATCTTCAGCGTTCGCTAACCCTGAAGGACGAATCTCATGCTTGTACTCAGCCGTGTCGTCGGTGAGTTGATCTCAATCGGTGACGACATTTCCCTGCGCGTTCTGTCCGTGAACGGTTCCAGTGTGCGCTTTGGCGTCGAGGCGCCGCAGAACGTCAATGTGCACCGCGCGGAGGTCTACGAACGGATCCAGCGTCAGCAGGCCAGGCAAAAGGCCCGCTGAGGGTTTCAGTCGAACAGGTGCTTGGGCACGTCGTGCTTGAGCATCAACTGGCACTGCTCGCTTTCCGGATCGAAGACGATCAGCGCCTGGCCTTTGGTCAACGCCTGACGCACACGCAGCACACGGGTTTCCAGCGGCGTGTCGTCGCCATTGTCGGTACCGTCGCGGGTTACGAAATCCTCGATCAGGCGAGTGAGGGTGTCGACTTCAAGAGCGTCGTAGGGGATGAGCATGGGCACCTCGGCTAAATCAATGTCGGGATGCTACGGCGATTGATGTTTGGCTGCCAGTTTTGTGTTGCCTGCGCCGGCCCTTCGTGAGCAAGTCCGCCCCCAGAGTGAAACGTATTCCAACGGTGGGAGCGGTCCGGGCACCATGGATTTAACTGTCCGAACGTTGCCCTACCAGACTGTCCACCGACGGCACGCGCGTATCACTCTCCATTTGCGTTTCATGCTCGATCTGATGACTGAAGCGATCAAGCGACGCATTGGCCGGCGCCGCATCGCTGGCGAACACCGGAGGACTCAGAATGTAAGCCCCCAGCAGCCGACTAAGTGCCGCCAGACTGTCGATGTGCGTGCGCTCATAACCGTGCGTCGCATCGCAGCCAAAGGCGAGCAGGGCGGTCCGGATGTCATGGCCGGCGGTCACCGCCGAATGCGCGTCGCTGAAGTAATAGCGGAACAGGTCACGGCGCACCGGCAACTCGTTTTCGCTGGCCAGACGCAGCAAATGTCGTGACAGGTGATAGTCGTAAGGCCCGCCGGAATCCTGCATCGCCACACTCACTGCGTGCTCGCTGGAGTGCTGCCCCGGCGCGACCGGCGCAATGTCGATGCCGACGAATTCGCTGACGTCCCACGGCAATGCCGCCGCTGCGCCGCTGCCGGTCTCTTCGGTAATGGTGAACAGCGGGTGACAGTCGATCATCAGTTCCTGGCCGCTGTCGACGATGGCTTTGAGTGACGCCAGCAACGCCGCAACCCCCGCTTTGTCATCCAGGTGACGAGCGCTGATATGGCCGCTTTCGGTGAATTCCGGCAGCGGATCGAACGCCACCACGTCGCCGACGCAGATGCCCAGCGATTCGCAGTCAGCCTTGGTCGCGCAATAGGCGTCCAGACGCAACTCCACATGATCCCAACTGATGGGCATCTCATCCACGGCCGTGTTGAACGCGTGCCCGGAGGCCATCAGCGGCAACACGCTGCCGCGAATCACGCCGTTGTCGGTAAACAGACTGACGCGACTGCCTTCGGCGAAACGGCTAGACCAGCAACCGACCGGGGCAAGGGTCAGGCGGCCGTTGTCTTTGACGGCGCGCACAGCGGCGCCGATGGTGTCCAGGTGCGCCGAGACCGCGCGGTCAGGGCTGTTTTTCTTGCCCTTGAGCGTCGCGCGGATGGTGCCACGACGGGTCATCTCGAAGGGAATGCCGAGTTCCTCCAGACGTTCGGCGACGTACCGCACGATGGTGTCGGTGAACCCTGTTGGGCTGGGAATGGCAAGCATTTCCAGCAGGACTTTTTGCAGGTAGTTGAGGTCTGGTTCGGGAATTTGGAGGGTCATGGAAACTCCTGATGGGTTGAGCACATCGATGGTTTCGATGAGGAGAATTTGGGCTGCCTGATCTGGCCTGATCGCTGGCAGGCCAGATCCCACAGGTTGTGAGATGACCACAAAACCTGCGGGAGCGGGCTTGCTCGCGAACGCGTCAGTCGAGGCGCCGTATCATTACGAGTTGGCCGGCTGACTGTGCGGAAACAGCAAATCGACAAACCGCTCGGCTGTCGGTTGCGGCTCATGGTTGGCCAATCCGGCACGCTCGTTGGCTTCGATAAACACATACTCCGGCTGATCCGCCGCCGGCACCATCAGATCGAGGCCGACCATCGGAATGTCCAGTGCCCGCGCTGCGCGTACCGCTGCATCGACCAGCGTCGGATGCAGAATCGCCGTGACGTCTTCCAGCGTGCCACCGGTGTGCAGATTGGCCGTACGCCGCACAAACAGCGACTCGCCCGCCGCCAGGATGCTGCTGTAGTCATAACCGGCCGCGTGCAAGGTGCGCTGGGTTTCGTGGTCCAGCGGGATTTTGCTTTCGCCGCTGGTGGCCGCCTGCCGGCGCCGACTCTGGGCTTCGATCAGCGCGCCAATCGAGTGATGGCCATCACCGACCACCTCGGCCGGACGACGAATCGCCGCCGCGACGACTTCAAAACCGATCACCACAATCCGCAGATCCAACCCTTCGTGAAAGCTTTCCAGAAGCACCCGGCTATCAAACTGTTTCGCCGCTTCGATGGCCTGCTGCACCTCTTCAATGCTCTGCAAATCCACCGCCACACCTTGGCCCTGTTCACCATCAAGCGGCTTGACCACTACCCGCTGGTGCTCATCGAGAAACGCCAGGTTGTCGTCGGCGTTGCCCGCCAATTGTTGCGAAGGCAGGTTGAGCCCCGCCGCCTTCAACACTTTGTGGGTCAGGCTTTTGTCCTGGCACAGGCTCATGCTGATGGCGCTGGTCAGGTCGCTCAACGATTCGCGACAACGCACGCGGCGCCCGCCGTGACTGAGGGTGAACAGTCCGGCATCGGCGTCGTCCACCTGCACATCGATGCCGCGACGGTGCGCCTCCTCGACAATGATCCGCGCATACGGATTGAACTGCGCTTCAGGCCCAGGTCCCAGGAACAGCGGCTGATTGATGCCGTTCTTGCGCTTGATGGCGAAGGTGGAGAGATTGCGAAAACCGAGTTTGGCGTAGAGGCTTTTTGCCTGACGGTTGTCATGCAGCACCGACAGGTCCAGATAGCTCAGGCCGCGACTCATGAAGTGTTCGATCAAGTGCCGCACCAGCACTTCGCCGACGCCGGGGCGCGAGCATTGCGGATCCACCGCCAGGCACCACAGGCTGCTACCGTTTTCCGGGTCCTTGAACGCTTTGTGATGGTTCAGGCCCATGACGCTGCCGATCACGGCGCCGCTGTCTTCATCCTCGGCCAGCCAGTAAACCGGGCCGCCCTGATGATGCGGGGTTAGCCGTTGGGCATCGATCGGCAACATGCCGCGCGCCTGGTATAGCTGATTGATCGCCTGCCAGTCTGCCTCGCTTTGCGCGCGACGAATGCGGAAACCACGAAACACGCGGGTCGCTTGGCGGTAGTCGCTGAACCACAGGCGCAAGGTGTCGGAAGGGTCGAGAAACAACTGCGTCGGTTCGAGGCCGAGGATCTGTTGCGGTGCGGCAACATACAGCGCGATATCTCGCTCGCCTTGTTGCTCGTTGAGCAGCTCCTGAGCCAGCGTTGCCGAGTCAGGAAAGGTGTGGCCGATCAGCAACCGGCCCCAGCCGCAATGCACCGCAATCGGATCGGCGGCCAGTTCGCTGCCGTCCTCGGCCAGCCGCGCCTGCAAACGTTCATAGGACGGAGTCTGACCGCGCAACAGGCGCTGGCTGTAAGCCGTGGCGTGGGGTTTCATCGATCAGATTCCTTGTTCACTGAGCCACAGGTTCAGGGCCGCCAGTTGCCACAGCTTCGAACCACGCAACGGCGTCAGTTGGCCTTGTGGGTCAGTCAGCAATTTGTCGAGCATGGCCGGGTTGAACAGACCGCGATCCTGACTCGGATCAAGCAACAGTTCACGCACCCAGTTCAACGTGTCGCCTTGCAAATGCTTGAGGCCCGGCACCGGGAAGTAGCCTTTTTTGCGGTCGATCACTTCACTCGGGATGACCCGGCGTGCCGCTTCCTTGAGCACTTGTTTGCCACCGTCAGGCAGCTTGAACTGGCCGGGAACCCGCGCCGACAGTTCGACCAGTCGATAATCGAGAAACGGCGTTCGCGCCTCCAGACCCCAGGCCATGGTCATGTTGTCGACGCGTTTGACCGGGTCGTCCACCAGCATCACCGTGCTGTCCAGACGCAGGGCTTTGTCCACGGCGGCATCGGCACCGGGTTGTGCAAAATGTTCTTTCACGAAGTCACCGGCAGCGTCGTTGGCGGTCAGCCATTTCGGTTGCACGGTGGCGGCGTAGTCGTCGTAGCTGCGGTCGAAAAACGCCTCGCGATAGGCCGCGTAAGGATCGGCCGCACCGTCCACTTGCGGGTACCAGTGATAACCGGCGAACAACTCGTCGGCACCCTGGCCGCTCTGCACAACCTTGCAGTGCTTGGCCACTTCACGCGACAGCAGATAGAACGCGATGCAGTCGTGGCTGACCATCGGTTCGCTCATGGCGCGAAACGCCGCAGGCAATTGTTCGATGATCTCTTTTTCGTCGATACGCAACTGATGGTGCTGAGTGCCGTAGTGTCTGGCGATCAGATCCGAATACTGAAACTCATCCCCGCGCTCTCCACCGGCATCCTGAAAACCGATGGAGAAGGTCGACAGGTTCTCCACGCCCACTTCACGCAACAGACCGACGAGCATGCTCGAATCAACGCCGCCGGACAGCAGCACGCCGACATCCACCGCCGCACGTTGGCGGATCGCCACGGCGTCGCGGGTGCTGTCGAGTACGCGATCGGTCCAGTCTTCGAGGGTGAGGTTTTTCTCGTCCTCGTGTGGGCCGTAGGGCAAGGTCCACCAGGTTTTCTGTTCGGTGCTGCCATCGGCTTCAACGCGCATCCAGGTGGCGGGCGGCAGTTTTTCGATGCCGGCCAGCAGGGTACGTGGGGCCGGTACCACGGCGTGGAAATTCAGGTAGTGGTTGAGCGCCACCGGATCGAGAATCGGGTTGATGTCGCCGCCCTTGAGTAGCGCCGGCAAGGCCGAGGCAAAGCGCAGGCGCTGACCGGTGCGCGACAGGTACAACGGCTTTACGCCGAGACGGTCACGGGCGATGAACAAGCGCTGTGCATCGCGCTCCCAAATGGCGAAGGCAAACATGCCGTTGAGTTTGGGCAGCAGCGCTTCTCCCCAGGCGTGATAGCCCTTGAGCAGCACTTCGGTGTCGCCACCGGAATAGAAGGCATAGCCCAGCGCTTCGAGTTCGGCCCGCAGTTCGGGGAAGTTGTAGATTGCGCCGTTGAAGGCCAGAGACAGGCCTAATTGGCTGTCGATCATCGGCTGCGCCGAGCCGTCCGAAAGGTCCATGATTTTCAGGCGACGATGGCCCAGGGCAATCGGCCCTTGTGCGTGGAAGCCCCACGCGTCGGGGCCACGAGGGGCCAGGTGATGGGTGATTCGCTCAATGGCTGCAAGGTCTGCAGGTTGATGATCAAAGCGTAACTCGCCAGCTAATCCGCACATAAAGTCCTTACCGGTTTTTCCGTTGGGGAGGGGTCAAGCAGTACTACTCAATAAAACAGGGTACTCGGAAACTGACCCCCCTCGTTAAGTGGAGTTTTAGAACGATAAGTTATAAGGCTGATTTTGACGCTATCGCTGCCGCGTAATAGGCGGGCGTTGATTCTTCGCCGCTTGCGGATAATTGGACGGATTTTCGACAATTTTTTTTGAATAATTGTCAGTCGGCGTCCACCGGCAAGCCGTGTTGTTCGGCATCAGGCGGGGACAATCGCTTTTTCAGATCCAGCAGCCGTGACAGGGCGTTGTACTTCTCGATGGCGGTCCAGCTTCCCAGACCGGCGAACACGGAGGCCAGCAATTCATCCGTGGCGTAAGTGCGCAAGCGCTTGCTGAAATCATGGGTTGGGCTGACGGATAGTCGTCCTTTCTCAGGCAGGGTATGCGCTTTGCGCCTATTGGCGTAGGCGGGTTCGTTGACATTGGCGAGCGGCACCGCAATGTCCCTGGCATCCGCGGACAATTTATCCAGATAGCGATCAAAGAAATGTTTGTACAGCCCTTTCTTTAGCGGGATAAACGTTATGTCGTTGACAAACGAAATGCTATTCAGGTCCATTGCCTCTATTTCATTTTTTTCGGTATTGGTTAGTTGAGAGACGAGGCGTGTCCGGAATTCTTTATTGGTCAGGAAGTTGATGGAGAATCGGTATTTTGTCTGGTCTTCGTTGTCGTCCTGGTAAAAGCCGTCACCCGGGTCGTTGGGTATGTATACGATGTTATGGTCTATTGGTGATTGATCGGTCCGACGGCAGGTGATCAGAACGGCATCTGTGGTGTACTTGCCAAATAACTGTATCGAATGCAGTTTTATTTTACCGTTATTGATGTTGTCGCCAGTGTAAATATCCCTGTTGCCTTTTGTCAGACTCAGCACGGTGAGAAGCCGGTTCAAAGGGAAGTCGGTTTTTTTAAAGTATTTCTCATAGGCGCTGAGTTTCATGTTGAATTTGTGCAGGCGTGTGCCGATCAGCTCAATGTTTGAAACTTTAAACGTTCTGGCGATATGTTTCTGGTATTGGCCTCCCAGATCCAGATTGCGACTTAGAGCCGCAAACTCTTGTGCCGATACCCTGATCGCGTCAGGGTCGTCAACGGTTGACTGGCCAAGGATGTCCAAAATCTCGCTGTCATTCGAGAAGTAACCGGGAGCCGCTTCTTCGTCGGTGAAGTTCAGCATCGCCGCCTGCAGCAGGGTACAGGTATATGACTCACCGTCCGCAGAGTTTGCAGGCGTGAGTCTGATGTTGTCGTTGATGCCGAATCGTGTCCCATGGGTTTGTAGCAGTTCACTGCGAAGTTCGCGTCTGCAGAAACTTTCCGGTGTCTCCAGCTTGCCTGCCAATTCATCAATATAAGTCTGGTAGGGCAGCGCTTCATCGAGCGTTGCGCGCAAGGCGGCCAGCCTCGTGGGATCTTCTTTTGCCATACCGTGGGTAATGAAACGTTGCACGGCAGTTGCCTTGTCCTCAATCTGGACGGCATCGGAAATGTTTGCGCTGGCATCAACGTCCGATACCGTGGTGGGCGAGTTGTTTGTTGGTAAAGTCATGCGGGAAGTCCCTTTCGTAAATGAGATGTCATGTTAGGTGAGTTTGTCGTGATGAAAACAGTTTTATTATTGAATGGTTTTGGGTGTGTTTTCGGTTGGTATTTGAATGTTTGATATACATATGTATTGCACGATTTTGTGTGGTCTGTGTTTGCTGTAATGTGATTAACCTGCGTCGGAGTCTTCTGTTTTAATTCCAAGTGGATGTGGATAAGGTTAACGCTCAAGCCTGCAATAAAGGACTATTGCCGATGACCACCACACAGAATAAATCCGCACCGCGTGCGCCGACTCAGAATGAAGTGCTCAGCGTTTTGCTGGAAGCCACAGGAGACCTGGACAACGCCGAGGCGCTGCACAAGAGCCTGCCCGCAATGCTGCTTAACAGTGCGACCAGCACGCTGGTCGCGCTCGATCAAACCGCGCGAGACCTGCTCACGATCCAACTCAAGGTCGAGAAGGATCTGCTCAAGCTCAAACCTCTGAATGCCTTTTGTATTGCTGAGTTGACCCGCGCGCTGAAAGCCAAGTGGCCGGCGGTCTTCGATGTTGAAAAAGATCTGCTGAGTTTGCCGGGGGTTGAGTGTGGTTGCTCGCCAGCCTCGACCGACCCAGAGGGCATTCAAACCTTTCCACATGCCACGCAGACATTGCTGCAAGCGGCGATGCAGAATTTCACCGAAGACGAGGAAACCGACAACTACCCCGAAGGCAGTCAGGTGCGGGTGAGCAGCGTACCGTCGGGCGTGGCCGGATTGACGCCGGCGTCGTTCGCCAAATTCTGTCGCGAACTGGATCTGGGCAAGCGCTATCAGGCGCATTTTCAGCAGGTGTTCGGCCTGGTGGACGACGCCGGTAAAGTGACGGCCACCCGTCCGATGACCCGCGACATCGCTGCGATGAAGAAACTTCTGCTGCAACTGGACATGTATCTGGCCGCAATCAGCCAGCACATCACACCGGCTGGCCTGCAGATCGTGCAGAGGCTGATCGCCGCTGACGACGTGGTCTCGGCGAAAACCCTGCACTACAGCAATCGTCCATTAATGATGCACGGCATCGAGGTGCTCGACAGTTGCATCTGGGGGGTTGTGGTGTTTGCAGTCCGGTCGATCGAGTTATACCCAAACGAATGGTGTCTGGTGTACATGGCTAACGAGCCCGAGAGGCCGCTGTATGAGTACTCGAGTTTCACTGCGTTCAAGCAATACCTCACGCAAAAGCTGAGTGACAAGCGCTACCAGGACTACTTCGCCAACAGCATTGATGAAGATGACAAGGCAGACTTCTTCAAGACCTTCGCCGACACCGCCGATTTGGGCCACATCAGGCAGTTGCCCATTGCAGTGCCGCTGTTCGAGTTCATGGTGCAAAGCCATGTCGGCAAGATGCAGATCGACGCCCGCAAACTCGCCGTGCCGACGGCCGATATTGATGAGGATGTGCGACGCAAGCGCTTGCTGGGTTTTCTGGAACTGGGTGTGAGCATTGCGACGGTGGCGGGTTTCTTCGTGCCGGTTGTCGGTCAGTTGATGATGGGTGTCGCGGTTGGCCAACTTCTGGCGCAAGTGTATGAGGGGGTCGAGGACTGGCAGCGGGGCGACCAGCAGGAGGCGCTGTCGCATCTGCTCAGCGTGGCGCAAGACATTGCGCTGATGGGCGTGTTCGCGGGTGGACAGAAGGCGGTGGGCACGCTGGGACGCAAGCTGGTTCGGGCCCATCCGGAGTTTTTCGGGCAGTTCACCGCGATTCTGGATTCGGCCGGTAAACCGCGCCTTTGGAAGCCAGATCTCACCCCGTATGAACATCGGCTGCCAGCCGGTATCACGATGGCCGATGACTCCGTCGAGTTGCATCCGCTCAAGGAAAAAACCGTCGGCCGGGTCGACTATGGGATGTTCTCCGGGTCACTCGATCCGGACACGAAGGTCTGGCATCTGGATCATCCCGAGCGCCCGAACGCCTATGCTCCCGGGCTTGAGCAACACGTCGAGGGCGGCTGGCGACTGGCGGCTGAGGATGCCGAAACGTGGAATAGCGCTCCCTACACCCTCAAGCGTATCGATCCGCGTCTGAGTGAGTTCCCGGATACGGATCTGGACATGATTCGCCGAATCAGTGAGATCTCCCACGATCAATTGCACCGGGTTTTTAACGATAATCTGGCCTTGCCTGCCCGGTTACGCGACACCGTGGAACGCCTGCGGATCGAGCGCCAGTCAAGCCAACTCATCACTGAGCTTGAGCGTGGGGAAGTTCACGCAGGTCAACCTTCGCAGGAACAACTGCACGGCTTGCCGCAGTTGTCAGGCTGGCCGACAGGCCGGTACATCGAGGTCAGCGATAGCGAAGGAGACGTCACGGCAACCTATCCCGCGACCAACACCCGCGTCCCTGCGCTCAGTGTGCAGGTCACGCAAGAGCAATTGGCCGCAGGGCAGTTGTTGCAGTCGGTGATCGATGGCCTGTCCCTGCGCGAGGTTGAAGCCATGCTGGGGGGCAAGGTCAGTGCCGGCTCGCAAAAGCCAGCGTTGGCGAAGAAACTGGGAGCCTTGTTCAGGGCTGAGCGTCGATCGGTTTTCGATCGTATGTATCAACGCTACGACCAGAGTGAGGCTGACGAGGTCAAGACATTACGCAGCGTGTTCGCCGACATTCCTGCGCGTTATGCTCAGCGCCTGATTGACCAGGCGCCGAGTGTCGAGCGTCTGCATTTGCGCTCAACCGGGCGCGTGCCTTTGCGCCTGGCGCAGAGAGTCCGCAAGGCCTCTGCCGCCGTGCGCCTTGACCGTGCCCTGAGCGGTTTGCTCGTGTCGCAGGTCGCCAATGCCGATAGTGAAAAACTGGCGATCCAGTTACTGCCCCGTTTGAGTGGCTGGGACCCGAATCTGCGCCTGACGTTGCGGGACAAGACGCTGAACGGGCCTGTACTGGAAGCCGTAGGTAACGAAGCGGCGACGCCTTTGAAGACCTGCACACTGGTCAAGTCCAGTGGCGGCTACGAAGCCTTCACTGGCGACGGTAAATCCCTGGGGCGTGTGGCGTCGGAGCCAGACAACCTGTATGCCGCGATCCTCAAGGCACTGCCGTCGGCTCAGCGTACAACCGCAGGTTTTGCTGACCCGGTGATCGCCGACAGTGCCCGATTGCGCAGCCAGTTACTGAACATTGCGCTGGACGAACGTGAGGCCAGTGCCCGGGTATTGACCACCGGCAAGTTCGAGCCGCTGGTCTCCGACCCCCCCTGCATTCAGGGCGATCATGCAATGCCTGAATCACCTCATCCACGCGCGTTATTACGTAAGGTGAGAAGGCTCTATCCCGGCTTTACCGAGGCGCAGGCCAGTGAGTTCATTGATCGGTCGGGCAATGATCCGCTGACCCGCGCTACACGGGTGAAAGGTTTGCGCCGTGATCTGGAGCAACTGCGCAAGGTGCTCGAAGTCTGGACGCAGGATCAGGCAGGCATGACGTTGATGGGGGAGGATTTGCGTGAAGTGCGGCACAGCCGCAAGACGGCGGCAGAGATGATCGAGGATGGGTTTCGGCGGCTTTTTCTGGCCACCGATGAAAGCGGAAAATCGATCTGTGTATTGAATCTTGACGGGATGCGGGTGGGGACGTTGCCCACGCTCCCGCCGGGGTTGAACTTCGATCATATCCAGCAGTTGTCGCTCAAGAACATGGAGCAGGGCGACGACCTGGTTTATTTCCTCAAGTCATTCAAGCACGCCGAGTCTGTGGACCTCGACGGCAACGCACTCACGCGCCTGCCTGAGGTGTTGTCGCACATGCCTGATCTGACCCGGGTGAGTCTGGCGGGTAACCGGATCAAACTGACCGAACATACACTGGTGAAGCTTGCCAACCTGCGCACACTGCACTCCCTGAATCTGAACAGTAACCCGCTGGGGGCGACCCCGGAGGTGGGCAAGATGTTTGATTTGCGTTCCCTGTGTCTGCGCGACACCCGCGTCACCGAGTTGCCCAAAGGTCTTGAACGCCTGCCACATCTGGATTGGGTCGATCTGCGTGAAAATCAGATCAAGCAGCTACCGGATTGGTTATTCAAGACCTCGCGACGTTTCAGCGAGGCGCTGGACCTGCGCGGTAATCCCTTGTCGTTAGCCAGCAGGACTCACCTGGCGGACTATCGAAACAATGTGGGTGTCGGTATGGGCTATCTGGAGAACGATAACGCGCGTCTCGATGAACAGAAGGCGCGCTCGCTGTGGTTCGAGGGCGGCGCCGGAGGGGACTGGGCCCAGCGTGACCGGATCTGGACCTTATTCAAGGAGGATCCCCGGGCCGAGGGCCTGTTTCATTTACTGGCGGAGCTGGGCAATACCGCCGACTCCGAAAAAGTCGCCAAAGACACCTGTCGACGTGTCTGGGCAGTGCTTGAAGCCGCCGAAACCGATGCAATCCTGAGTGAGCAAGTGTTCGACCTGGCCGCCAACCCGATCAATTGCACGGACAGCGCAGCCGTCAACTTCAGCCAGCTCGAACTCGCTGTGGAAGTCAACAAGATCACCAGGCTTGCCGGTGGCCGAGTGACCTCTGTACACCCGTTGCTCAAACTTGGTCGAGGCCTGTTTCGGCTGGACAAGCTGGATCAGATTGCCCGTGAGCATGCGCTTAACGATACCAGTGCTGATCCGCTGGAGGTGAACCTGGCTTATCGCATCGGACTGGCCGAAGAGTTCGATCTGCCGGGACAGCCGCGTCATATGCGTTTTGCCATCCTAGGCGGGGTGACCGAAGCCAATCTGGAGACTGCCAGGAACAGGATCAGTGTCGCTGAGCTGTCGTCCGAATGGCTGACGTTCCTGCTGCGTCAGCCGTTCTGGTGCGAGTACTTGAAGCGCACGTATCCCAGGCAATTCGCGAGCCTGGAGGAAACCTTTCCGGCGCGGCTGGACGCGGTGTTCGAACAGGCGAGCAAACTCTCCACGGCCGATTACCTGAACCAGATGGACGTCATCAGGCTCGAACGGGAGCAGGCCGAAGAGGCTGTGCTCAAGCGCCTGACGGGAGAGGCCATTCGCTTGGGGGATCTGGGCCTCTGCGCAATGCCCGATGCTTGAGGTCTATTTGCCGCGAATCAGTTGGCGCAATACGAAACGGTTGGGGTGACAGGCCTCGGCCACGCTTCTTGGCAAGGGCAACGGTTCGTCGTTCAGCCAGGCGGCGAGCAGTTCGCCAGACAGCGGCGCGGTGATCAGACCGCGTGAACCGTGGCCGCTGTTGACGTATAGACCGTCGAGCCACGGGCAGGCGATGTCCGGTACTTGCCGGGCATCCTTGCTCAGCGCCGCGTACGCGTGAATGAACGCCGCGCGGTCGGCGAGCGGGCCGACAATCGGCAGGTAGTCGGGACTGGTGCAGCGCAAGGCGGCGCGGCCTTGAAGGGTTTCGACCGCCTGTTCGCTGATGTGCAGGCGAGAGACCAGATCGCTGGAAATCTCTTCTAGCATCGCCAGATTGCCTTGGTGTTCGGCGGTGGTCGGGGTCAGGTCGTCGCTGTTGAAATCGAAGCTGGCACCGAGGGTGTGTTCACCCCGTCGCGCGGGGGCGACGTAGCCTTCGGCACACACCACCGTCGTCAACGCCTGGCTTTGTTCAGTCTGCGCCAGGCGGGTGATCTGCCCGCGAATGCGCTTGAGTGGCAGCTCGGCGCTTTGCGCAAAACGCTTGATCTCGGCAGCACCGGCCAATACCACGACAGGCGCGCTGGCAAGCAAGCGGTCGCCGTCGAAGGCTTGCCACTGATCATCGACCTTGCGCAGTTCCAGCGCCTCACGGTGGCTGAGCAGTTCGATGTTCGGTTGTGTGGCCTGCGCCTGGCACAGCGCGGGCGGATGCACCCAGCCACCCTCGGGGTAGTACAAACCGCCGTGGTCCAGGCCGACACCGGCGCGGGCCTGCGCCTCGGGCTGATCGAGCCACTGCAACAGATCCTCCGGGAACGCCGCGGCCAACTGCGCGTGGCGCTCGGCTTCCTTGGCATTGAACGCCAGTTGCAGCACGCCGCAATCGTCCCAGTCGGTGCCCCGTTGCAGGCTTTCGAGCAGGCGTCGGGTGTAACCGAAGCCGCTGATGATCAGTTGCGATAACGCCGTGCCATGGGCCGACAGTTTCAGATACAGCACGCCTTGCGGATTGCCCGAGGCTTCTTGTGCCACGGCCTCGTGGCGCTCCAGCAAACTCACTTTCCAGCCGCGTGACGCGAGGCTCGCCGCGGAGGCACAACCGGCAAGGCCTGCGCCGATCACCAGTGCCCGACGTTCACCGGACGTGGGGGCGGGGCGCGCGAACCAGGGTTTTTCCGGGGCAGGCGGGGCCACCTCCGACGGCCAGCCGAGGAACTCGCCGCGCAGGATTTCCCATTTGTGCCCGATGCCCGGCGTGCGCTTCATTTTGAAGCCGGCGGCGTTGAGCAAACGCCGCACCCAACCGGTGCTGGTGAACGTGCTGATGGTCGAGCCTGGCGCCGCCAGCCGAGCCAGTTCAGCGAACAGTTCGGCGGTCCACATCTGCGGGTTTTTCGCCGGGGCGAATCCGTCGAGAAACCACGCATCGATCCGAGCGTCCAGTTGCGGCAATTGCTCCAGCGCATCGCCGATCAGCAGCGTCAATGTCACTCGGCCATTGGCCAGTGTGATGCGCTGGAAGCCCTGATGGATCGCCACGTAATGGGTCAGCAATTGATCAGCCAGCGGCTTGAGTTCTGGCCACAACGCCAGGGCGCGTTTCAGATCGGCCGGGCTCAACGGGTATTTTTCGACGCTGACAAAATGCAGTCGGGCACCGACAGGGGCGTGTTGCTCGAACAACTGCCAGGCGCAGAGAAAATTCAGCCCGGTGCCGAAGCCCGTTTCACCGATGGCCAGATGTCCATGTGCTGGCAACGCAGTAAAACGTTCGGCCAGACGGTTCTGTTCGAGGAACACATAGCGGGTTTCATCCAGACCTGACTGGTCGGAAAAATACACGTCATCAAACACTCGCGAACGCGGGCGTCCCTGTTCATCCCAGTCGAGTTGGGCGTGGGGCAATACGGCTTTCATGGCAGGCTCGGCAACGACAAGGTCGCCATTCTAGCCGATCGCGCGCAGGGTGCTTGATCCGTGGCAAGGCTTGGCGCCGACGACTCGATGACAATCCGCCGCCCGCGGGAATTTCTGCGCCGTCCTTGTGCCCAATCCGCTAGTCTTGCTCAATCCTGGAAGGAGCTGTCCTATGTTCGAATCCGCTGAAATCGGTCACGCCGTCGACAAAGAAACCTATGAGGCCGCCGTCCCGGCGCTGCGCGAAGCGTTGCTCGATGCCCAGTTCGAGTTGCAGCAGCAAAAGCGTTTCCCGGTGATTGTCTTGATCAACGGCATCGAAGGCGCGGGCAAGGGCGAGACGGTCAAGTTGCTCAACGAATGGATGGATCCACGGCTGATCGAGGTGCGTACGTTCGATCAGCAGACCGATGAAGAGCTGGCCCGACCTCCGGCGTGGCGTTACTGGCGGATGCTGCCGGCCAAGGGGCGGATGGGGATTTTCTTCGGTAACTGGTACAGCCAGATGTTGCAGGGACGGGTGCATGGCCTGTTCAAGAACCCGCGTCTGGATCAGGCGATCGGCGCCGCCGAGCGTCTGGAAAAAATGCTCTGCGATGAAGGCGCGCTGATCTTCAAGTTCTGGTTTCACCTGTCCAAGAAGCAGATGAAGGCGCGGCTCAAAGCCTTGGCCGACGACCCGTTGCACAGTTGGCGGATCAGCCCGCTGGACTGGCAGCAATCGCAAACCTACGACAAGTTCGTCAAATACGGCGAGCGCATATTGCGCCGTACCAGTCGCGACTACGCGCCATGGCATGTCATCGAAGGCATGGACGCCAACTATCGCAGTCTGGCGGTTGGCAATATTCTGCTTGAGGGGCTGCAAAACGCGTTGAAGCGTTCGCAGATTCATGCCCAGGAGGTCAACGCAGCGCCGCTGGGCGCCCCCGTCGATCATAAGGGTTTGCTCGACAGCCTCGATCTTACCCAGCGTCTGGAAAAGGAAGATTACGAGGAGCAACTGATCACCGAACAGGCGCGGCTGTCCGGGCTGATGCGTGACAAGCGTATGCGCCGCCATGCGCTGGTGGCCGTGTTCGAAGGCAACGATGCCGCGGGCAAGGGCGGGGCGATTCGGCGGGTCGCGGCAGCGCTTGATCCACGCCAGTACAACATCGTGCCGATTGCCGCACCGAGCGAAGAGGAGCGGGCGCAACCTTATTTGTGGCGTTTCTGGCGGCATTTGCCGGCGCGCGGCAAGTTCACCGTGTTCGACCGTTCCTGGTACGGCCGGGTGCTGGTGGAGCGCATCGAAGGTTTTTGTACCCCGGCCGACTGGCTGCGTGCTTACGGTGAAATCAATGACTTTGAAGAGCAGATCGCCGATGCCGGGGTGATCGTGGTCAAGTTCTGGCTGGCCATCGACAAGGACACGCAAATGGAGCGCTTCCAGGCGCGGGAAGCGATCCCGTTCAAGCGCTTCAAAATCACCGAAGACGACTGGCGCAACCGCGACAAGTGGGACGAGTACCGCACCGCAGTCGGTGACATGGTTGATCGCACCAGTACCGAGATCTCCCCATGGACGCTGGTCGAGGCCAACGACAAACGTTGGGCGCGGATCAAAGTATTGCGCACCATCAACCGTGCGCTGGAAGAAGCGTTCGAGAAATCCGACAAACACGCGAAAAAGCACAAGGACTGAGCCAATAGATCCGCATACGCGAGGTGAATGATTGTCGCGGTCGTTGATGCGGTGGACTTATGCTCAGGTCCACTCTCAACCGACCACAACAATGAGGTATGCCATGCGTGAAGTGGTGATCGTCGACAGCGTCCGGACTGGCCTGGCCAAATCCTTTCGCGGCAAGTTCAACCAGACCCGCCCCGATGACATGGCGGCCCATTGCGTCAACGCATTGCTGACGCGTAACGACGTCGACCCGGCCAGTGTCGAGGATTGCATCGTCGGCGCCGGCTCCAACGAAGGTGCCCAGGGTTACAACATCGGCCGCAACGTAGCGGTGCTCTCGCGTCTGGGCACTGGCACCGCCGGCATGACCCTCAATCGTTTCTGCTCCTCCGGGTTGCAGGCGATTGCAATGGCTGCCAACCAGATCGCTTCAGGTTGCAGCGACATCATCGTTGCCGGCGGCGTCGAGTCGATCAGCCTGACGATGAAAAGCGTCAACACCGATCACCTGATCAACCCGTTGCTCAAGCAACAAACGCCGGGCATCTATTACACGATGGGTCAGACCGCTGAGGTGGTGGCACGGCGGTATGGTGTCAGCCGTGAAGCGCAGGATCGCTATGCCCTGCAAAGCCAGTTGCGCACCGCGCAGGCTCAGGCGGCCGGGCTGTTCGACGATGAAATCGTACCGATGTCGGTCAAGTATCGCGTCGAAGACAAGAACAGCGGTGATGTGCAGATCCTCGATGGCATCGTGGATCGTGACGATTGCAACCGCCCCGACACCACCTATGAAAGCCTAGCGGGCCTCAAGCCTGTGTTTGCCGAAGACGGTTCGGTGACGGCGGGCAACTCGTCGCAACTGTCCGACGGTGCCTCGATGACGCTGGTGATGAGTCTGGAAAAAGCCCTGCAACTGGGGCTCAAGCCGAAAGCGTTTTTCCGTGGCTTCACCGTGGCCGGTTGCGAGCCCGACGAGATGGGCATTGGCCCGGTGTTCTCGGTGCCCAAACTGCTCAAAGCCAAGGGCTTGCAGGTGGCTGATATCGATTTGTGGGAACTCAACGAGGCGTTTGCGTCGCAATGCCTGTACAGCCGTGACCGGCTGGAAATCGACAACGAGAAATACAACGTCAATGGCGGCTCGATTTCCATTGGTCACCCGTTCGGCATGACCGGGTCACGGCAGGTCGGCCACCTGGTGCGTGAGTTGCAGCGGCGTGACCTGCGTTACGGCATCGTCACCATGTGCGTGGGCGGCGGGATGGGCGCGACGGGGTTGTTTGAGGCGGTGCGTTAAGACAGTTAGAGGGTGTTCACCACACAACCCTGTGGCAGGCTTGCTCGCGAATGACGTGACTCGGTTTATGTGTCTCAGCTCATAAGCTGCATTCGCGCAATGTAAGCCTGTATTTCTTTGTCTATCTGTTCAGTGCTCTCGAACGGCCCCTCAAGGGTATTTTCCCGAGTGCTGAAGAACAGTTCACCGTTGACCCGACACACCCGGTCGCTGCGAAAGTGTGTGGCAGGGGCGGGGTCTTGCCTACGCATGCCCAACATGACGGGGCTCCTTGAGGGTTCTTGTCGGCCAAGTGATTCAAAAAGCTTATGCCTGAATCACTTGGGCCGCCCGCTCAGCCGATCAACGGGGGCGCGTCAATTTATTACGGCGACCTGCACAGTTTTATTCGCGCCCAGGCCCCAACTGTCCCTGTGTCGCCGTCGGTGGCGCGCCTAGAATGAGGACTCTCGTCAGCAGGCCTTGAGGTTCGCATGCACATTTCATCCGGTCGCTGGGTTTACGGTTTATGCCTGGCGCTGCTGACTGCGTTTCTATGGGGCATCCTGCCGATCAAACTCAAACAGGTGTTGCAGGTGATGGACCCGATCACCGTGACCTGGTTTCGCTTGCTGGTGTCCGGCGGGTGTCTGTTCATTTATCTGGCCTCGGTCAAGCGGCTGCCGAGCCGCAAGGTGCTGGGCCCCAAGGGTGGCTGGTTGGTGCTCATGGCGGTACTGGGGCTGGTGGGTAACTACGTGTTGTACCTGACGGGGCTGAATCTGCTCAGTCCCGGCACGGCGCAACTGGTGGTGCAGATGGGGCCGATCATGCTGCTGATCGCCAGTCTGTTTGTGTTCAAGGAACGCTTCAGCATCGGCCAGGGGATGGGGCTGGCGGTGTTGCTGATCGGTTTTGTGTTGTTCTTCAATCAGCGATTGGCCGAACTGCTGACCTCGCTATCGGACTACACCGCTGGCGTATTGGCGGTGTTGCTGGCGTCGACCGTCTGGACTTTTTACGCGTTGGGCCAGAAGCAATTGCTGACGGTGTGGAATTCGCTGCAGGTCATGATGGTGATTTATCTGTTCTGCGCGTTGCTGCTCACCCCTTGGGTGCATCCGCTCGAGGCGCTGCAACTGAGCCCGGTGCAGCGCTGGTTATTGCTGGCGTGCTGCATGAACACGCTGATCGCTTATGGCGCGTTCGCTGAAGCGCTGGCGCACTGGGAGGCGTCGCGGGTCAGTGCGACGTTGGCGATTACACCGCTGGTGACGTTCGGGGCGGTCGCGATAGCGGCCGGGATATGGCCGCAGTATGTGCATGCCGAGCAGATCAATGCCCTGGGCTATGGCGGGGCGGTGCTGGTCGTGCTCGGTTCGGCGCTGGTGGCGTTGGGGCCTTCATTGATTGCCGGGTTCAAGGCACGGCGGATGAAGATGGCAGCCAGCTAAACGGCGTCATCGTTCTTCGCGAGCCAGCCGGCTCCCACAAGGAAATGCATTCCAATGTGGGAGTGGGCTGGCTCGCGAAGCTTATTTTTCAAACGCTACAAGGCTTAGCCCTTGGCCCCCGCCTCGATCATGTTTTCCGGCCGCACCCACGCATCGAACTCTTCATCCGTCAGATAACCCAGCGCCAGCGCCGCTTCACGCAGGGTCAGTCCCTCGTTGTAGGCCTTCTTGGCGATTTCCGCCGACTTGTCGTAACCGATGTGCGGGTTAAGCGCGGTCACCAGCATCAGCCCCCGTTCCAGATGTCTGGCCATGACCTCGGCATCCGGCTCGAGCCCGGCAATGCAATGCTGCTGGAAGTTGCTGCAGCCATCGCCCAGCAGGCGGATCGATTGCAGCAGGTTGTGGATGATCACCGGTTTGAACACGTTCAGTTGCAAGTGGCCCTGGCTGGCGGCAATGCCGATCGTCACGTCGTTGCCCAATACCTGACAGGCGAGCATCGACAACGCCTCGCACTGGGTCGGGTTAACTTTGCCGGGCATGATCGAACTGCCCGGTTCGTTGGCAGGCAAGCGCACTTCAGCCAAACCGGCACGCGGCCCTGAGCCCAGCAGACGCAGGTCATTGGCGATTTTCATCAGCGCCACGGCGAGGGTTTTCAGCGCGCCGGAAAGGCTGGTCAGTGGTTCGTGGCCAGCAAGGGCGGCAAACTTGTTTGGCGCGGTGACGAAAGGCAGACCGGACAGCGCCGCCAGTTCTGCCGCAATCGCCTCGCCAAAACCATGGGGTGAGTTGAGCCCGGTACCCACCGCAGTGCCGCCTTGCGCCAGCTCGCACACTGCCGGCAGCGCGGCGCGGATCGCCCGTTCGGCGTAATCCAATTGCGCGATAAAACCGGACAACTCCTGGCCGAAGGTGATCGGCGTGGCATCCATCATGTGCGTGCGGCCGGTTTTCACCAATTTCATGTGCCGCGCCGACAGTTCCGCAAGGCCGCCGGACAGCTCGGCAATCGCCGGCAGCAATTGCTCCTGCACGGCCTTCACCGTGGCGATGCTCATGGCGGTGGGGAAGCAGTCGTTGGAGCTTTGCGAGCGATTGACGTGATCGTTGGGGTGCACCGGCGTTTTGCCGCCGCGCGGGTTGCCAGCCAGTTCGTTGGCGCGACCGGCGATCACCTCGTTGACGTTCATGTTGCTCTGGGTGCCGCTGCCGGTCTGCCAGACCACCAAAGGAAACTGGTCATCATGCTGGCCGTCGAGCACTTCGTCGGCGGCTTGCTCAATCAAACGGGCGATGTCGGCGGGCAGGTCGCCGTTGCGGTCGTTGACGCGGGCGGCGGCTTTCTTGATCAGGGCCAGAGCGTGCAGCACTGGTAGCGGCATGCGTTCCTGACCGATGGCGAAGTTGATCAGCGAGCGTTGCGTTTGAGCACCCCAGTAGGCGTCGTCCGGGACTTCGATCTGGCCCAGGCTGTCGGTTTCGATACGGCTCATCATGCACACTCCTGTTGGTCTGTTTGCGCAGTTTAGGCTGGCTTCGGCCCCGGTGGTTCCCTCGAACCGATTGTTGACCGGTAAAACCCGGTCAATCCAGTGTGGCAAGGGCCTGGGGGTTGAGCCGCAGCGATTGTTAGGCGCAGAATGAGCGCCCTTGGGGTTTTACCTCGCTTAGCTGAAAAGGAAACTCGATGACTCGTCTTCGTGCCATCTGTACCGCGGTAGCACTGGTTTGCGCCAGCGGCCAGGTGCTTGCCGATACCGCCAGCCACAACGCCAGTGCCGAAGCTTTCCTGACCCTGGCGCACGCTGACAAACTGGGCACTCCGGTTTACATGCAGGTTCAGCAGATGTTCGCCCAGCGCTTTGAACAGACCAAGGCCCCGGAATCCAAGAAAGCCACGCTGGAAACCTACCAGGCCAAGGCCAACGCCGCCCTGGATCAAGCCATTGGCTGGAAAAAGCTCAAGCCGGACATGGTCAAGCTCTACACCAGCAACTTCAGCGAATCCGAGCTCAAAGACCTGGTAGCGTTCTATCAGTCGCCGCTGGGCAAGAAAGTCCTGGAAAAAATGCCGCAACTGACCCAGCAATCGGCCCAGATGACTCAGGCCAAACTGGAAAGCGCAGTGCCTGTCGTCAACAAACTGCTGGAAGACATGACCAGCGAGCTGGCACCGAAAGGCGCTGCTCCGGCCAAGAAAAAGCCGTAAGCGGAGTTCGCGATGACCATGCAACAACGCATCGAATCAACGCTGGGCCTGTTACAGCCTGAGCATCTGCAAGTACTGGATGAAAGCCACATGCACAGTCGCGGGTTGCAGACCCACTTCAAGGCTGTGGTGGTCAGTGCGCAGTTCGAAGGCCTGAACCGGGTCAAGCGCCACCAGAAAATCTACGGCACGCTCGGCGAGTTGATGGGCGAGTTCCATGCGTTGGCGCTGCACACCTATACCCCACAGGAATGGGCAGAGATTGGCGCCGCCCCGGCGTCGCCGACCTGTGCTGGAGGAGGGTAGCTATACGCTTCAAGCAGCAAGCTGCAAGTTAACGGCGCCTTGTTCATGGCTGGCCGCTTGAAGCTAGCCGCTCGAAGCTGCTTTTTTGCTAGAATCCGCAACGCGCCGCTCACCCGGCGCGTTTTTTTTCGCATCCGGTTCACCCTTTGCGAGGGTAGCCACCTGGAGAAATACCCATGACACAACCGATTGTCGTGGCGGCACTGTATAAGTTCGTCACCCTCGAAGATTACGTCAACCTGCGCGAGCCACTGCTGCAAGCGATGGTCGACAACGGCATCAAAGGCACACTGTTGATCGCCGAAGAAGGCATCAACGGCACGGTTTCCGGTACTCGCGAAGGCATCGACGGCCTGCTCGCCTGGCTCAAGAATGACCCGCGCATGATCGACATCGATCATAAAGAATCGTACTGCGACGAGCAGCCGTTCTACCGTACCAAGGTCAAGCTCAAGAAAGAGATCGTCACCCTCGGTGTCGAAGGCGTCGACCCGAACAAAAAAGTCGGTACTTACGTTGATCCGCAAGACTGGAACGCGTTGATCAGCGACCCTGAAGTGCTGTTGATCGACACGCGCAACGATTACGAAGTGTCGATCGGCACCTTCGAAGGTGCCATCGATCCGAAAACCACCAGTTTTCGCGAATTCCCCGACTACATCAAAGAACACTTCGACCCGGCCGTACACAAGAAGGTCGCGATGTTCTGCACCGGCGGTATCCGCTGCGAGAAAGCCTCGAGCTACATGCTCGGCGAAGGTTTCGAAGAGGTTTACCACCTCAAGGGCGGCATTTTGAAGTACCTCGAAGAGGTGCCGCAGGAAGAAACCAAGTGGCAGGGCGACTGCTTTGTATTCGACAACCGTGTGACCGTGCGTCACGACCTCAGCGAAGGCGACTACGATCAATGTCATGCCTGCCGCACCCCGGTCAGCGTTGAAGATCGCGCCAGCGAGCATTACGTCGCCGGCGTCAGTTGCCCGCATTGCTGGGACAAGCTGAGCGAGAAAACCCGCCGCAGCGCCATCGATCGGCAGAAGCAGATCGAACTGGCCAAGGCCCGCAACCAGCCGCACCCGATCGGCTACAACTACAAGCAAGCATCCACCGAGGCTTAACCATGTCTGCGCGCCTGCTCTACGTGATGGATCCGATGTGTTCCTGGTGCTGGGGGTTTGCCCCGGTGGCCAAGGCTCTGGTCGAGCAGGCCCAGGCGGCCGGGGTGGAGTTGCACCTTGTCGTTGGCGGGTTGCGTACCGGCAGCGGTTCGGCGCTGGAGCCGACCACTCGACGCTACATTCTCGAGCATTGGCAGGCAGTGACCGAGGCCACCGGCCAGCCATTCAAGTTTGAAGGCGCGTTGCCCGATGGTTTTGTCTACGACACCGAGCCTGCCTGCCGTGCGATCGTCACCGCACGCAGCCTGGCGCCGGATTGTGCGTGGACATTGGTCGGACTGATTCAGCAGGCGTTTTACACCGAAGGCCGCGACGTCACCCAAGCCAGCGTGCTGGTGGAACTGGCCGAGCAGGCTGGCGTGCCACGGATCGAATTTGCCGCACTGTTTGATCGCGCCGATCAGCACGAAGCCACGGCGGCGGATTTCAATTGGGTGCAGGATCTGGGCATCGCCGGGTTCCCGACGTTGCTGGCCGAACGCAATGGCCAACTGGCGCTGCTGACCAATGGCTATCAACCGCTCAGCGAGCTGTCGCCGTTGCTCGGTCGCTGGCTGGAGCGCGCAGCCTGTGCCTGACCTGGCCGATGACACGCCAGCCGTAAAGCGTGTCGACCGGCTGAGCTGGGCAGAAGTCCGGCGCTTGGCACTGCATCATAAAAAATCCCTGTGGATCGCCAACGGCGTGGCCGTGCTGGCGACGCTGTGCAGCGTGCCGATTCCATTATTGCTGCCCTTGCTGGTGGACGAAGTGCTGCTCGGCCACGGCGACGCCGCGCTGAAAGTCATGAATCAGGTGCTGCCGTCGATGTGGCAGCAAGCGGCGGGCTACATCGGCCTGATGCTGGTGGTCACGCTGACCCTGCGCTGCAGCGCCCTGTGTTTTGGCGTGTTGCAGGCGCGACTCTTCGCGCGTCTGGCCAAAGACATCGTCTACCGCATCCGTGTGCGGCTGATCGAACGCCTCAAACGCATTTCCCTCGGCGAATACGAAAGCCTGGGCAGCGGGACCGTGACCACGCACCTGGTCACCGATCTGGACACCCTCGACAAGTTTGTGGGCGAAACCCTCAGCCGTTTTCTGGTGGCGATGCTGACTCTGGTTGGCACAGCAAGCATTCTGATGTGGATGCACTGGAAACTGGCGCTGCTGATTCTGTTGTTCAACCCGCTGGTGATCTACGCCACGGTGCAGTTGGGCAAGCGGGTCAAACACCTGAAAAAACTCGAGAACGACAGCACCGCGCGCTTCACTCAGGCGCTGAGCGAAACCCTCGATTCGATCCAGGAAGTGCGAGCGGGTAACCGTCAGGGCTATTTCCTCGGGCGGTTGGATCTGCGGGCACAGGAAGTGCGTAACTACGCGGTCAATTCGCAGTGGAAAACCGACGCGTCCAACCGCGCCAGTGGCTTGCTGTTCCAGTTCGGCATCGACATCTTCCGCGCGGCGGCGATGCTCACCGTGTTGTTTTCCGATCTGTCGATTGGCCAGATGCTCGCGGTGTTCAGTTACCTGTGGTTCATGATTGGCCCGGTCGAACAGTTGTTGAATCTGCAATACGCCTACTACGCGGCGGGCGGTGCGCTGGCGCGGGTCAACGAATTGCTGGCGCGTGCCGATGAGCCACAATATCCGGGGGGTGTCGACCCGTTCAAAGGGCGCGAAACCGTCGGTATTGAAGTGCAGGGCCTGTGTTTCGGTTACGGCGATGAGCTGGTGCTGGATCAGATGAACCTGTCTATCGCGCCCGGCGAAAAAGTCGCGATTGTTGGCGCCAGTGGCGGTGGCAAAAGTACCTTGGTGCAATTGCTGTTGGGGTTGTACACGCCGCTCGCGGGCACCGTCCGTTTCGGTGGGTCGACCCAGCAGGAGATCGGTCTGGAGATCGTTCGGGAAAACGTTGCGGTGGTGTTGCAGCATCCGGCGCTGTTCAACGACACCGTGCGCGCCAACCTGACCATGGGGCGCACACGCAGTGACGAAGCCTGTTGGCAGGCGCTGGAAATCGCCCAGCTCGAACCCGTCATCCGTGCCTTGCCGGACGGCCTCGACAGCATCGTCGGGCGCTCCGGCGTGCGCCTGTCCGGCGGGCAGCGTCAGCGTCTGGCGATTGCGCGGATGATCCTGGCCGAGCCCAAAGTGGTGATCCTCGACGAAGCCACCTCGGCCCTCGATGCCGCCACCGAATACAACCTGCATGAAGCCATGGCGCGGTTCCTCAATGGTCGCACCACACTGATCATTGCCCACCGCTTGTCGGCGGTAAAACAGGCGGATCGGGTGGTGGTGTTCGATGGCGGACAAGTGGCCGAAGACGGCGATCATCAGCAGTTAATTGCCGATGGCGGGCTGTATGCCAAACTGTATGGCCACTTGCAGCAGATATAGTGCTCTTGAGTTTTTTGCGCGTTTGTGTGCTTAGTGTTTGAATTGCTTAAAATAAAAAACACCAAAACGCGTTGACAGGCAGCAGGTTGCGCAATCGGCAGTGAAGACGGCCGAGCAGTCGCTTCGACATGCCGAAAATTAGCCTAGGCTGAGCTGTCAGGAGCGGTATTTCCCGGTGTATATCTGGCAGTGCTTGCGCAAGGGACCTCATGAATCAGAAGCGGACTCTCGGAACGCCACGGTTGTTGGGCATCGTCTGGCCATTCATTGCTGTCGTGTTGTTTCAGGCTTTATTGGGAGGGATGAGTCTTTACGTGCTGTCGGCCGTTCGCGGTTATGTCGCGGGTGAGAGCCTCTGGTCCAAGGGGCAGAAAGACGCCATTTACTACCTCAATCTGTACGCCGACAGTCGTGACGAAACGATTTTTCTCAAGTACAAAAAGGCGATTGCCGTTCCTCAGGGCGGCCATGAGCTGCGCCTGGCACTGGATCACCAACCGCCGGACCTGACCGCTGCACGCGAAGGCATTCTCAAGGGCGGCAACCACCCGGACGACGTCCCCAGCCTGATCTGGCTGTACCTCAACTTCCGCCATTTCAGTTATCTGGAAACCGCAATCGACCGCTGGACGGTGGGTGACGCTTATCTGGTCGAACTCAATGACGTGGCGCGCGAAATGCACCAGAGCATCTTGCAGAACACTGCCAGCAGTGCCGATATCCGGCGCTGGAAGACGCGGATTCTGGCGATCAACGATGGCGTGACCCCGGCGGCGAAAGCGTTCAGTGATGCCCTGGGTGAAGGCTCGCGGATGATCTTGCGCCTGCTCTTGTTCACCAACCTGGCCACGGCGCTGGGGCTTATCGTGCTGGCTTTATGGCGCACGCACAAACTGCTCAAACAACGCCATGCTTTTGCCCAGGCCCTTCAGTTGGAGAAGGATCGGGCGCATGTCACGCTGCAGTCGATTGGCGATGGCGTCATCACCACCGACGTTTCCGGCGCCATCGATTACATGAACCCCGCCGCCGAAGCCATGACCCACTGGAAGGCCGAGCAGGCAGCCGGTCTGCCGCTGGCGGCGCTGTTCAACTTGCTTGACGACAATGCCCAGGCCGAAGGCCTGACCCTGATCGAACATATTCTTAGTGGCCATCTCAGTGGCGGCAGTGAACACTCCAAACTGATTCAGCGCCTGGATGGCAGCACGCTGTCGGTGACGCTGGTCGGTGCGCCGATTCGCAATGCCGGGAACGTCAGCGGTACCGTGCTGGTGCTGCACGACATGACCCAGGAACGGCAATACATCGCCAATCTTTCGTGGCAGGCCACCCATGATGCGCTGACCGGGCTGGCGAACCGCCGTGAGTTCGAATATCGCTTGGAGCAAGCGCTGCATAACCTTTCGCGCCAGTCCGGGCGGCATGCGCTGATGTTCCTCGATCTGGATCAGTTCAAGTTGGTCAACGACACCTGCGGCCATGCCGCGGGTGATGAACTGTTGCGGCACATTTGCACCTTGCTGCAATCGGGGCTGCGTGAGGGCGACACCCTGGCGCGGCTCGGAGGTGACGAGTTCGGCATTCTGTTGGAAAACTGCGCGCCGCAAGCGGCGGAGAAAATTGCCGAGGCGCTGCGCCAGACCGTGCAGAACCTGCATTTTGTCTGGAAAGGGCGGCCATTCCTGACCACGGTGAGTATCGGCCTGGTGCATGTCGTGCAAACCCCGGCGACGCTGGAAGCTTCGCTGCGTGCTGCTGATATGGCCTGTTACATGGCCAAGGAAAAGGGCCGCAACCGTGTGCAGGTCTACCACGCTGACGATTCCGAACTGTCGCTGCGCTTTGGTGAAATGGCCTGGGTCCAGCGTCTGCACATGGCGCTGGAAGAGAACCGTTTTTGTCTTTACGCCCAGGAAATCTCACCGCTCAAGCCGAGTGACGGCAAGGGTGGGCACATTGAAATCCTGCTGCGTCTGCATGACGAGGCCGGACGGATGATTCTGCCGGACAGTTTCATTCCCGCCGCCGAACGTTATGGCTTGATGAGCCAGTTGGATCGCTGGGTCGTGCAAAACGTATTTAAGGTAATTGCTCAATGTATTGCACAAGAGCATAAAGGCCCATTAGCGATGTGTGCGATTAATCTGTCAGGTATTACTATAGGAGATGACGCGTTTTTGCACTTTCTGCGCGAACAGTTTGTTAACTATTCGATACCGCCTGAAATGATTTGTTTTGAAATTACTGAAACCAGTGCAATTTCAAACTTGGGCAGTGCAATTAGATTTATTAATGAACTCAAAGGCTTGGGTTGTTATTTCTCGTTGGACGACTTTTGTGCCGGAATGTCTTCATTCGCTTATCTGAAACATTTGCCTGTAGACTTCCTGAAGATCGACGGGAGTTTCGTAAAAGATATGCTGGACGACCCGATTAACCGAGCAATGGTCGAAGTGATCAATCACATCGGGCATGTCATGGGTAAGCAGACAATTGCCGAGTTTGTTGAAACAACCCAGATCGAGCAGGCATTGCTTGAAATTGGAGTGGATTACGCTCAGGGTTATGTCATCGAACGACCGCAATTGTTTACCTGTGACAGTTTGCAAAGTCGGCCCGCCAGACCGCAGCCGTTGTTGTTCAAAGCGCCTGGCACGTTCCGTTGAAGTCTCTCGCCGATCCTTACAATCACAAATCAAAAGGAGCCGAACAGTGATCGACACATTCAACCGAGCCGGACCGCTCATGGAAGCTGCAAGTTATCCAGGCTGGGCACAACAGCTGATTGAGGATTGCAGCGAGAGCAAGCGCCGGGTTGTCGAACATGAGTTGTACCTGCGCATGCGTGATAACAAGCTCAGCGCCAAAACCATGCGCCAGTACCTGATCGGGGGTTGGCCGGTGGTTGAGCAATTCGCTCTTTACATGGCGCAGAACCTGACCAAGACCAAATTCGCCCGTCACCCCGGTGAAGACATGGCGCGGCGCTGGCTGATGCGCAATATCCGCGTCGAGCTGAATCACGCCGATTACTGGGTGCACTGGAGTCGTGCGCACGGTGTGAGCCTGGAAGATCTGCAGGCCCAGCATGTGCCGCCCGAGCTGCACGCCTTGAGTCATTGGTGCTGGCACACCAGTTCGGCGGACTCGCTGATCGTGGCTATCGCGGCCACCAACTATGCAATCGAGGGCGCGACCGGGGAGTGGTCGGCACTGGTTTGTTCTACTGGCGTGTATGCCGCTGCATTCCCGGAGGAAGATCGAAAGCGGGCGATGAAGTGGTTGAAGATGCACGCGCAGTATGACGATGCCCACCCTTGGGAGGCGCTGGAAATCATTTGCACCCTGGCCGGCATGAATCCGAGCAAGGCCCTGCAGGTCGAGTTGCGTCAGGCGATCTGCAAGAGCTACGACTACATGTATCTGTTTTTGGAGCGTTGCATGCAGCTCGAAACATCCGAGCGTTTGTTGGTGCGCGAACGCAGGGCAGTAGTCGAAAGCTGATGTAACTGTGGGAGCGGGCTTGCTCGCGAAAGCGGTGTCGCAGTCTAGCAACTGCTGACTGACACACCCTGTTCGCGAGCAAGCCCGCTCCCACACTGTTTGGTCGTTCGGTAGAGCTAACCCGCCATTGCCAATCGATTCCGGCCTTCACGCTTGGCCACATACAACGCACTGTCAGCGCGACGCAGTAGGCTTTCTGCCGATTCACCCGGCAGCAGGGTCGAGCAACCCAGGCTCACCGTCAGCTCGATCAACTGGCCGTCAGCGTAATATTCATTAGCCTGTGCGGCGTAGCGCAAACGCTCACCGACCAGAGCAGCCGCTTCCCGGCTGGTGTTGGACAGCAGGATCAGGAACTCTTCCCCGCCATAACGAAACACCATGTCGACGTTGCGCAATTGACCTTTGATTGAGGCGGCAACGGCTTTGAGTACGTCATCGCCAGCGCTATGCCCGTGACTGTCGTTGACCCGCTTGAAATGGTCGATATCCAGCATCAATACCGACAATGGTTGCAGATGGCGACGTGACATCTCGATTTCGCGTTGCAGGGTCTGGTCCATCGCAATACGGTTGCCGGCACCGGTGAGGGAGTCGCGCAGTGCGCTCTGGGTCGCCGCGCGGTATAACAGGGCGTTGCGCATCGGATACAGCAGCGACGACAGCAGCGATTCAAGATGCCCCTGCTCCTGATCGTTGAAGCGCTGATTACGGCGGAATACCAGTTCACCCATGTGCTCGCCTTCGTGGCTGAGGCTGTAGCTGACCGAGTGATGGCCTCGGGCGCCGAACTCCAGGCGCAGGTCACTGCCCTGATGCGTGTAGCTCAAGGCATCCAGTGGTACAAGGCGCTGAGCCTCGCGAAAGAACAGACCGAGAATGCGTTGCGGTTCAAGACTGGTTTGCAGTTGCAGGCTCAGTTGCTGGCGCAATTGCGCAAGACTGGCGGGCCGCTCCAGAAGAGGCGGCTGCTGACCGAAACCCAGGCGCTGCAATTTGGCACTGTCGAAGTCAATTGCATTGGTCTGGGAAGGTGATTTCATATGGCGTGAGCCCCTAAGCAGTAAGTCTGTCTTACAGGCTGGGTGAGAGCGGCTATGGGCTGCGTGTCGTACTGATCCATCAGTCCCGTAGGACATTTGGTGTAAGTCTAGTCTGCCTGATGACGATTAGTGAGCTATCGAATCAGGTCTTGCCCCATTGCCTTCACACGGCATGCTTTGAGGAAAATTAGAGCGAAAGTCGTGCCATTCAGTTCGGTTTTATTTAAAGCTATACGAATCAATAGCTTGGCTTTTCGGAAGACTAAGGTGTGCTGGATATTTGACTGTATTTTGACGGCCAATAACGGTTAATGCATGCCGCGACGGAAATCCGCCACGGCTACAAATGCGACGTATGGCATTACTGCGCGTTGAATGCCTGACCGTTGATGCCGGTGCTGTCCGGGCCCATCAGGTACAGGTAGACCGGCATGATTTCCTCGGGCGTCGGATTGTTCAGCGGATTTTCCCCCGGATAGGCTTGCGCGCGCATGCTGGTGCGAGTGCCGCCCGGGTTGATGCTGTTGGAGCGCACTGGCGCCACGCCGTCGACTTCATCGGCCAGGGTTTGCATCAGGCCTTCGGTGGCGAATTTCGAAACGCCATAGGCCCCCCAATAAGCACGGCCCTTGCGTCCGACGCTGCTCGAAGTGAACACCACCGAAGCATCCTGCGACAGCTTGAGCAGCGGCAGCAATGTGCTGGTCAACATGAACATGGCGTTGACGTTGACCTGCATGACACGCATGAAGTTTTCGCCGGACAACTGCTCGATGGGCGTGCGCGGGCCGATGATCGAGGCGTTATGCAGCAGGCCGTCGAGGTGGCCGAATTCAGCCTCGATCATTGCGGCCAGTTCATCGTACTGATGCGGCAGGGCGGTCTCGAGATTGAACGGAATCACCGCCGGCTGGGGGTGCCCGGCGGCTTCGATTTCGTCGTAGACCTGTGTCAGATGGGCTTCAGTCTTGCCCAGCAGCAAAACGGTTGCGCCATGGGCAGCGTAGGTTTTCGCGGCAGCCGCGCCGATGCCACGACCGGCACCGGTGACCAGAATGACCCGGTCCTTGAGCAATTCGGGACGAGCTGTGTAATCAAACATAAAAAACCTCATCAAGAGTCAGATCATTCCCACGCTCCGCATGGGAAAGCAGCCAATGACGCTCTGCGTCAAGTCTCAGCAACTGCAGAGCGCGCTATCGAGCACCTTGCGCAACTCCAGAGGATGATCCACCACCACATCCGCGCCCCAATGCCGCGGGTTGTCGTCGGGATGGATGTAGCCAAACGTCACCGCGCAAGTCTTGGTGCCAGCGTCGCGCCCGGATTCGATATCGCGCAGATCATCGCCCACAAACAAAACCGTCGACGGATCCAGATCAAGCATCTTGCACGCCAGGATCAGCGGCTCCGGATCCGGCTTGCTGTTTTTGACATGATCCGGGCAGATCAGCAGCGCCGAACGCTCGGCCAGTCCCAACTGCTGCATGATCGGCTCGGCGAAGCGCAGCGGCTTGTTGGTCACCACGCCCCAGATCAAGTTGGCCTTTTCGATATCAGCCAGCAGTTCGGCCATGCCGTCGAACAGCTTGCTGTGCACCGCGCAGCCGACGAGGTAGCGCTCGAGGAATTCCAGGCGCAACTCTTCAAACCCCGGCGATTCCGGGTCCATCGAAAACGTCACCGCAACCATGGCTTTGGCGCCGCCGGAGATCTCGTCGCGAATGTGCTTGTCGTTGATTGGCGGCAAGCCACGATCCGCGCGCATCGCCTGGCAGATGGCGATGAAGTCCGGTGCGGTGTCGAGCAGGGTGCCGTCCATGTCGAAAAGGACTGCTCTGATGACCATCGGCTTATTCCTCGCGCAGGGTCTGGATCATGTAGTTGACGTCAACGTCGTTGGCCAGCTTGTAGTGCTTGGTCAGCGGGTTGTAAGTCAGGCCGATGATGTCCTTGACGGTCAGGCCGGCCATGCGGCTCCAGGCGCCAAGCTCGGACGGGCGGATGAATTTCTTGAAGTCGTGGGTGCCACGCGGCAGCAACTTCATGATGTATTCGGCGCCGATGATGGCGAACAGGTAGGCCTTCGGGTTGCGGTTGATGGTCGAGAAGAACACCTGACCGCCGGGCTTGACCATGCGGAAGCAGGCGCGAATGACCGACGATGGATCCGGCACATGTTCGAGCATTTCCAGGCAGGTGACCACGTCGAACTGCTCGGGCATTTCTTCGGCCAGAGCTTCGGCGGTGATCTGGCGGTAATCGACGCTGACGCCGGATTCCAGTTGATGCAATTGCGCGACCGCCAGAGGCGCTTCGCCCATGTCGATGCCCATTACGGTGGCACCGCGTTGGGCCATGGCTTCGCTGAGGATGCCGCCGCCGCAACCGACGTCGAGCACTTTCTTGCCGGCCAGGTTGACCCGTTCGTCAATCCAGTTGACCCGCAGCGGGTTGATGTCGTGCAGCGGTTTGAATTCGCTTTCACGGTCCCACCAGCGATGGGCCAGGGCTTCGAATTTGGCGATTTCGGCGTGGTCGACGTTGCTCATGTTCCATTCCTCTAAAACTTGAAAAAGGTTGTAGCTGCGCAGGTTATGCGCAGTGTTTACGATTCGGTGTGGCCGCTGATGCGTTGGCCCCAGGCACGGGCGGTGGCGCCCAGTTGTGCCTCATCCAGGCGTGTCAGGCGCCGGTCGTCGAGCAGTTGCTTGCCGTCAACCCACAGGTGTTTCACGCAGTCGCGGCCGGTGGCATATATAAGCTGCGAAACCGGGTCATAGACTGGTTGCTGCGCCAGGCCCGACAGGTCGAAGGCGACGATGTCGGCGGCTTTGCCGATTTCCAGCGAGCCGACTTGCGCTTCGATCCCCAGCGCTCGGGCACCATTGAGCGTGGCCATGCGCAGGGCGCGGTGGGCGTCCAGCGCGGTGGCAGAGCCGGCGACGGCCTTGGCCAGCAGCGCGGCAGTGCGGGTTTCACCCAGCAGGTCGAGATCATTGTTGCTCGCCGCACCGTCAGTGCCGACAGCCACGTTCACACCCGCCTGCCACAATCGCTCGATCGGGCAAAAACCGCTGGCCAGTTTGAGGTTCGATTCGGGGCAGTGGATCACGCTGGTGTTGCTTTCTACCAGTAACGCCAGATCGTCATCGCTGATCTGGGTCATGTGTACGGCCTGGAAGCGCGGGCCAAGCAGGCCCAGGCGGCCGAGGCGGGCCAGTGGCCGCTCGCCGCGTTGTTCGACAGCTTGCTGCACTTCGAAGGCGGTTTCGTGGACGTGCATGTGGATCGATGCATCCAGTTCCTCGGCAATCACGCGGATCTTCTCGAGGTTCTCGTCGCTGACGGTATAGGGTGCATGGGGGCCGAAGGTGATCTTGATCCGTTCGTGGTGCTTCAGATCACCGAACAACTCGACGCCCTGACGAATGGCTTCATCAGCGTTGCTGGCGCCGGGTATCGGGAAGTCGAGGACAGGAATCGCGATCTGCGCGCGAATGCCGCTGTTGTGCACGCACTCGCTGGCAACTTTCGGGAAAAAATACATGTCCGAGAAACAGGTGATGCCGCCCTTGATCTGTTCGGCGATGGCCAGATCAGTACCGTCTCGGACAAAATCTTCATCGACCCATTTGGCTTCGGCTGGCCAGATGTGATTTTCCAGCCAGGTCATCAGCGGCAAGTCATCGGCCAGACCGCGGAACAGTGTCATTGCGGCGTGGCCGTGAGCATTGATCAGACCGGGGCTGAGCAGCATGTCCGGCAATTCGCGGATTTGTGTGGCGTTACACTTCAATGCTTCGGCGCGCGGGCCGATAAACACGATGCGACCGTCGCGGATGCCCAGACCGTGCTCCTTGAGCACAACGCCTGCAGGTTCGACGGGTACCAGCCAGGTCGGCAGCAATAGTAAGTCGAGCGCAATGGCAGGTTTCGGCATCGAGGGTCGGTTCCAGTGCTTTTGTAAAGGATGGCGAAGTATACCCGAGCGTCTTCGCGGGGGGATCGCTATAATCGGCGGCTTTTGTTCATGAGTGCGGGGTTAGGGATGCGCGATCGACTGTTGGCTGCGGAGAAAGTGAAGGCCATCGATTGGCGAGACGGCGCGCTCCACCTGCTGGATCAGCGTATTTTACCGTTCGAGGAAACCTGGATCGCCTGCACCAGCGCCGCCGGCGTGTCCGAGGCGATTCGCTCAATGGTGGTGCGTGGCGCGCCAGCCATCGGCATCAGTGCCGCCTATGGCATCGTGCTCGCGGCTCGTGCGCGGATTGTCGAGGGTGGCGATTGGCGTGCGGTGCTGGAAGAGGACTTCGCGCTGTTGGCCGGCTCTCGTCCGACCGCGGTCAACCTGTTCTGGGCGCTGGGCCGCATGCGTGATCGGCTTGAGCGCCTGAAAGACAATGCCGATCCGCTGGCGGCACTGGAAGCCGAGGCGATCTCAATTCATGAAAGTGACCGCGAAGCCAACCTGACCATGGCGCAACTGGGTGTCGACCTGATTCGTAAGCATCAGGGCAATGCTCAGGCGATTCTGACCCACTGCAACACTGGCGCGCTGGCGACGGGCGGATTCGGTACAGCGCTGGGTGTCATTCGTGCGGCGTTCCTTGAAGGTATGGTTGAGCGCGTTTACGCCGACGAAACCCGCCCGTGGCTGCAAGGCTCGCGCCTGACGGCCTGGGAGTTGGTCAATGAAGGTATCCCGGTGACCCTTAATGCCGACTCTGCCGCCGCACACATCATGAAAACCAAAGGTGTGACCTGGGTAATCGTCGGTGCTGACCGGATCACCGCCAACGGCGACGTGGCGAACAAGATCGGCACCTATCAACTGGCGGTCAATGCGATGCACCACGGCGTGCGTTTCATGGTCGTGGCGCCGAGTTCGACCATCGACATGAACCTGGCCAGTGGTGATGACATCCCGATTGAGGAACGTGACGGCGCCGAGTTGCTGGAGGTGGGCGGCAAGCGTGTCGGCGCAGATGTCGAGGCGTTCAATCCGGTGTTTGACGTGACGCCGGCGGATCTGATCGACGCGATCGTTACCGAGAAGGGCATCGTCGAGCGTCCGGATACCGCGAAAATGGCCCAGTTGATGTGTCGCAAGCGCCTGCATTAACGGGCTGTTGTGCCTCAAAGGTCCCCATCGCTGGCTTGTCAGCGATGGGGCCTTAAAAGTCAATAAACATACGTAAACAAGCCTCCGATTCTGCATTCGAAGAGGCTCTAAGCGTCTCTCGTCCCCCTTTCAGGCGATTACCGGCCAACTAACTATGCTCCATGCGCTTGTGGGGGATAGGTGCGTGGCGGCGATTGTGGTAGCATCCGGCGTTTTCCGAGGCAGTCCCACGGGGTTGTCTTCACTGCGCAAATCCAGGGTCCAACTTGTTGATTTGTCGTAAGTCGGCGCATGGCACTCAGCCTGCATCGACGAGCTTCGTGATCCCTATGGATATGACGAGGTTTCACCAGAAAAAGGAATCAGGCTTCTCATGGGCGAACTGGCCAAAGAAATCCTCCCGGTCAATATCGAAGACGAGCTGAAACAGTCCTACCTCGATTACGCGATGAGCGTGATCGTCGGCCGTGCACTGCCGGATGCGCGCGATGGCTTGAAGCCCGTGCACCGTCGCGTGCTGTTCGCGATGAGCGAGCTGGGCAACGACTTCAACAAGCCGTACAAGAAATCTGCCCGTGTTGTCGGTGACGTGATCGGTAAGTATCACCCGCACGGTGATACAGCGGTCTACGACACCATCGTCCGTATGGCGCAGCCATTCTCGCTGCGTTATCTGCTGGTCGACGGTCAGGGCAACTTCGGTTCGGTGGACGGCGACAACGCCGCGGCCATGCGATACACCGAAGTGCGCATGACCAAGCTGGCGCACGAGCTGCTGGCTGACCTGCACAAGGAAACCGTCGACTGGGTGCCGAACTACGACGGCACCGAAATGATCCCGGCGGTCATGCCGACCCGTATTCCCAACCTGCTGGTCAACGGTTCCAGCGGTATTGCCGTGGGCATGGCGACCAACATCCCGCCGCACAACCTCGGTGAAGTCATCGACGGTTGCCTGGCACTCATCGACAATCCCGAGCTGACTGTCGACGAGCTGATGCAATACATTCCCGGTCCGGACTTCCCGACCGCCGCGATCATCAACGGTCGCGCCGGTATCATCGAAGCCTACCGCACCGGTCGCGGGCGCATTTACATGCGTGCGCGTTCGATCGTTGAAGACATCGACAAGGTCGGTGGCCGTCAGCAGATCGTCATCACCGAACTCCCTTACCAGTTGAACAAGGCGCGTCTGATCGAGAAGATCGCCGAGCTGGTAAAAGAGAAGAAACTCGAAGGCATCACCGAACTGCGCGACGAGTCCGACAAGGACGGTATGCGCGTCGTGATCGAACTGCGTCGCGGCGAAGTGCCAGAGGTGATCCTCAACAACCTCTACGCCCAGACCCAACTGCAATCGGTGTTCGGCATCAACATCGTTGCGCTGATCGACGGCCGTCCGCGGATCCTCAACCTCAAGGATCTGCTGGAAGCCTTCGTTCGTCACCGTCGCGAAGTCGTCACCCGTCGCACCGTGTTCGAACTGCGTAAAGCCCGCGAGCGTGGTCACATCCTTGAAGGTCAGGCCGTTGCCCTGTCGAACATCGACCCGGTGATCGCCCTGATCAAGGCGTCGCCAACGCCGTCGGAAGCCAAGGAAGCGCTGATCAGCACGCCTTGGGAATCCTCGGCGGTGGTGGCGATGGTTGAGCGTGCCGGTGCCGATTCGTGCCGTCCGGAAAACCTTGATCCGCAATACGGTCTGCGCGAGGGCAAGTACTTCCTGTCGCCAGAACAGGCGCAAGCCATTCTGGAACTGCGTCTGCACCGCCTGACCGGCCTGGAACACGAAAAGCTGCTGGCCGAGTATCAAGAGATCCTCAACCAGATCGGCGAGCTGATCCGCATCCTCAACAGTGCCGTGCGCCTGATGGAAGTGATCCGCGAAGAGCTGGAAGTGATCCGTGCCGAATACGGCGATCAGCGTCGCACCGAGATTCTCGATGCACGCCTCGACCTGACTCTGGGCGACATGATCCCGGAAGAAGAGCGCGTTGTGACCATTTCCCACGGTGGCTACGCCAAGACCCAGCCGCTGGCTGCGTACCAGGCTCAGCGTCGTGGCGGTAAAGGCAAATCGGCGACTGGCGTCAAGGATGAGGACTACATTGCTCACCTGCTGGTTGCCAACAGTCACTCCACGCTCTTGCTGTTCTCCAGCAAAGGCAAGGTGTACTGGCTGAAGACTTACGAAATTCCTGAGGCATCGCGTGCCGCGCGGGGTCGTCCGCTGGTCAATCTGCTGCCGCTGGAAGCCGATGAAACCATCACCACGATGCTGCAGATCGACCTCGAAGCCCTGCAAAAACGCGCCGGTGCTGACGATGAAGATGATGCCGACGATGTGATCATCGAAGGCGAAGTGGTTGAAGCTGAAGAAGCTGCCGAACTGGAAGAAATCGACGGCGAAACGGCCGAACTGGTCGCTGAGCCGACTGGCGAATTCATCTTCATGGCCACGGCTTCCGGTACCGTCAAGAAGACGCCGCTGGCACGCTTCGCCCGTCCGCGCTCCAATGGTTTGATCGCCCTGAAGCTGAAGGAAGGTGACACGTTGATCGCGGCTGCCATCACCGATGGCGCGAAAGAAATCATGCTGTTCTCCGACGCTGGCAAGGTGATTCGTTTCGCTGAAGCCGCCGTGCGTGAGATGGGTCGTGGCGCTCGCGGTATCCGCGGCATGCGGATCCTCAAGGATCAGAAGCTGATCTCCATGCTGATTCCTGAGTCGGGCGCGCAGATTCTGACCGCTTCCGAGCGTGGTTTCGGCAAGCGCACCGCGCTGAGCAAATTCCCTCGCCGTGGTCGCGGTGGTCAGGGTGTGATTGCAATGGTCACCAAAGAGCGCAACGGCAAGCTCGTCGGTGCAATCCAGGTTCAGGAAGGCGAGGAAATCATGCTGATTTCCGATCAGGGCACGCTGGTGCGGACCCGCGTTGATGAAGTCTCCAGCCTGGGTCGCAACACCCAAGGGGTGACCCTGATCAAGCTGGCCACCGATGAAACGCTGGTCGGTCTGGAGCGGGTTCAGGAGCCGTCGGAAGTCGAGGGCGAAGAGCTTGAAGGTGAAGAAGGGCTGGTGTCCGGCGCGGAGGTCGTGATCGACGACGCTGTTGAAGATCAGCAACTCGACGCCGCAGCTGACGAAGAACCGCAGGAATAAGCGGACAAGCGAGGGGGCGGATGAGAATTCGCCCCCTTGTTATTTGTCCGGTATGAAAGTTTCAGAATGATCGAATTATTGTGTATCACCAAGTCAGAGCGAGATTGGATGTGAGCAAGCGAGCCTATAACTTCTGCGCCGGCCCTGCGGCGCTTCCTGAAGCTGTCCTGAAACGCGCTCAAGGTGAGCTCCTTGACTGGCACGGCAAGGGGCTGTCGGTCATGGAAATGAGCCATCGCAGCGATGAGTTCGTGTCCATTGCCAATCAGGCCGAGCAGGATCTGCGTGACCTGCTGAATATCCCTTCGAACTACAAAGTGCTGTTTCTGCAAGGTGGCGCGAGCCAGCAGTTTGCGCAGATTCCCCTGAACCTGCTGCCGGAAAATGGCTCGGCCGACTATATCGATACCGGTATCTGGTCGCAGAAAGCCATCGAAGAAGCCTCGCGCTACGGTCACGTCAACGTCGCCGCTACCGCCAAGCCTTACGATTATTTCGCCATTCCGGGCCAGAACGAGTGGAATCTGTCCAAGGACGCCGCTTACGTTCACTACGCGCCGAACGAAACCATTGGCGGTCTGGAATTCCAGTGGATCCCGGAAACCGGCGACGTGCCGTTGGTGGCCGACATGTCTTCGGACATCCTTTCGCGTCCGGTCGATATTTCGCGTTTCGGCATGATCTACGCCGGTGCGCAGAAGAACATCGGTCCGAGCGGCATCGTGGTCAACATCATCCGCGAAGACTTGCTGGGCAAGGCGCGCTCGCTGTGCCCGACCATGCTCAACTACAAAGTCGCGGCCGATAACGGCTCGATGTACAACACCCCGCCGACTCTGGCCTGGTACTTGTCTGGTCTGGTATTCCAGTGGCTGAAAGAGCAGGGCGGCGTTGAAGCCATCGCCAGGCTGAACGATGTCAAGCAGCGCACGCTGTACGACTTCATCGACGCCAGCGGCCTCTACAGCAACCCGATCAACAAATCGGATCGCTCGTGGATGAACGTGCCATTCCGTCTCGCTGATGACCGTCTGGACAAGCCGTTCCTGGCTGGCGCTGATGAGCGCGGCTTGCTCAACCTCAAGGGCCACCGCTCTGTGGGCGGTATGCGCGCCTCCATCTACAACGCCGTCGACATCACCGCCGTCAATGCGCTGGTGGCCTACATGGCTGAATTCGAGAAGGAACACGGCTGATGTCCGAGCAAGAACTCAAGGCACTGCGCGTTCGCATTGACGCTCTGGACACCAAAGTCCTCGAGCTGATCAGTGAGCGTGCGCGTTGCGCCCAGGAAGTCGCGCGAGTAAAGATGGCCTCGCTGGCCGAAGGCGAAGTGCCGGTGTTCTATCGTCCTGAGCGCGAAGCTCAGGTGCTCAAGCGTGTGATGGAGCGCAATCAAGGGCCGTTGGGCAACGAAGAGATGGCGCGGTTGTTCCGCGAAATCATGTCCTCGTGCCTGGCATTGGAGCAGCCACTGAAAGTGGCCTACCTCGGCCCTGAAGGCACCTTCACCCAAGCGGCGGCCATGAAGCACTTCGGTCACGCGGTGATCAGCAAGCCGATGGCGGCGATTGACGAAGTGTTTCGCGAAGTGGCCGCCGGTGCGGTGAACTTTGGCGTGGTGCCGGTGGAAAACTCCACCGAAGGCGCGGTCAACCACACGCTGGACAGCTTCCTCGAGCACGACATGGTCATCTGTGGCGAAGTCGAGCTGCGCATTCACCATCATCTGCTGGTCGGTGAAAACACCAAGACCGACAGCATCAGCCGCATCTATTCCCACGCGCAGTCGCTGGCCCAGTGCCGCAAGTGGCTGGACGCGCACTACCCGAATGTCGAGCGCGTGGCGGTGTCCAGCAACGCAGAAGCGGCCAAACGGGTTAAAGGTGAATGGAACTCGGCGGCGATTGCCGGTGATATGGCGGCTGGGCTCTATGGTCTGACCCGTCTGGCCGAGAAAATCGAGGATCGCCCGGACAACTCCACGCGCTTCCTGATGATCGGTAACCAGGAAGTGCCGCCGACTGGTGACGACAAGACGTCGATCATTGTGTCCATGAGCAACAAGCCTGGCGCGCTGCACGAGCTGCTGGTGCCGTTCCATGACAACGGCATTGACCTGACGCGCATTGAAACCCGTCCATCGCGCAGCGGCAAATGGACCTATGTGTTCTTTATCGACTTCGTCGGCCACCACCGTGATCCGTTGGTCAAAGGTGTACTGGAAAAGATCAGTCAGGAAGCGGTAGCACTCAAGGTGCTGGGTTCCTACCCGAAAGCAGTTCTCTAAGGGCGGTAGCAAATGAGTGGCAACTTCCTCGCTCTGGCACAGCCGGGCGTGCAACAACTCTCGCCGTACGTTCCGGGCAAGCCTGTGGACGAACTGGCGCGCGAGCTGGGTCTGGATCCGGCGAAAATCGTCAAACTGGCCAGCAACGAAAACCCGCTGGGCGCCAGTCCGAAAGCCTTGGCGGCCATCCGCGAAGAGCTGGCTGAGCTGACCCGTTACCCGGACGGCAACGGGTTTGCGTTGAAATCCCTGCTGGCCGAGCAGTGTCGTGTCGAGCTGAACCAGGTCACTCTGGGCAACGGCTCCAACGATATTCTCGAATTGGTCGCGCGCGCGTACCTGGCGCCGGGCCTTAACGCCGTGTTCAGCGAGCATGCTTTTGCGGTGTACCCGATTGCGACTCAGGCTGTTGGCGCTCAGGCCAAAGTAGTCCCGGCCAAGGATTGGGGGCATGACCTGCCTGCGATGCTCGCGGCCATTGATGCCAATACCCGTGTCGTGTTTATCGCCAACCCGAACAACCCGACCGGTACCTGGTTCGGCGCAGAGGCGCTGGACGAGTTCCTGCAGGACGTTCCGGAGCATGTGCTGGTGGTGCTCGATGAGGCTTATATCGAATACGCCGAAGGCAGTGATCTGCCGGACGGTCTGGATTTTCTCGCGGCTTACCCCAATCTGCTGGTTTCGCGTACTTTCTCCAAGGCCTATGGTCTGGCGGCGTTGCGTCTTGGCTACGGCCTGTCCACCCCGGTGGTGGCGGATGTGCTGAACCGTGTGCGCCAACCCTTCAACGTTAACAGCCTGGCCTTGGCTGCAGCCTGTGCAGCGCTGAAGGATGAGGAGTATCTGGCGCAAAGCCGTCAGCTCAATGAGGCCGGCATGCAACAACTGCAAGCAGGTTTTCGTGAGTTGGGTTTGCGCTGGATCGAATCCAAAGGCAACTTCATTTGCGTCGACCTCGGTCAGGTAGCTGCTCCGATATTTCAGGGCTTGCTGCGCGAAGGCGTGATCGTGCGTCCGGTGGCCAACTACGGCATGCCGAATCACCTGCGGGTGACCATCGGTCTGCCGGCGGAAAACAGTCGCTTGCTCGAAGCGCTGCGCAAGGTTCTGGCTCGTGGGTGATGTCACTGCGTTGCAATCTGCTGCACCTATGATCGGTCGCCTGGTGGTGGTCGGACTGGGGTTGATCGGTGGTTCATTTGCCAAAGGCTTGCGTGAAAGCGGTATCTGCCGCGAGGTGGTCGGGGTCGATCTCGACCCGCAATCGCGCAAGCTCGCGGTCGAGTTGGGTGTGGTTGATCGCTGCGAAGATGACTTGGTAGCGGCATGCCGTGGCGCTGACGTGATTCAATTGGCGGTGCCGATTCTGGCCATGGAGAAAGTGCTGGCTCGTCTGGCAGGCATGGATCTGGGGCAGGCGATCCTGACAGATGTCGGTAGCGCCAAGGGCAACGTGGTGCGTGCGGCGACCGAAGCATTCGGCGGCATGCCGGCGCGTTTCGTGCCGGGGCACCCGATTGCCGGCTCCGAGCAGAGCGGGGTGGAGGCTTCCAACGCTGGATTGTTCCGTCGTCACAAAGTAATTCTGACGCCGCTTGAGCAAACCGACCCGGCCGCGCTGGCTGTTGTTGATCGTCTATGGCGTGAATTGGGTGCCGACGTCGAGCACATGCAAGTCGAGCGCCACGACGAAGTATTGGCCGCAACCAGTCATTTGCCGCACTTGCTGGCCTTCGGTTTGGTCGATTCGTTGGCCAAGCGCAATGAAAACCTTGAGATCTTCCGTTACGCTGCGGGCGGTTTCCGCGATTTCACAAGAATCGCCGGAAGCGACCCGGTGATGTGGCACGACATCTTCCTCGCCAATCGCGAGGCTGTCCTGCGCACACTCGATACATTTCGCAGCGACCTCGACGCCTTGCGCGACGCGGTCGATGCAGGGGATGGGCACCAATTGTTGGGCGTTTTCACACGCGCCCGGGTTGCCCGCGAGCATTTCAGTAAAATCCTGGCCCGCAGGGCCTATGTGGACGCTATGAATTCCAACGATCTGATCTTCCTGGCTCAACCTGGTGGCCGCCTGTCCGGTCGGATTCGCGTACCGGGTGACAAATCGATTTCCCACCGTTCGATCATGCTCGGTTCGCTGGCCGAAGGCGTCACCGAAGTCGAAGGCTTCCTCGAGGGCGAAGACGCCCTGGCGACCTTGCAGGCATTCCGCGATATGGGTGTGGTCATTGAAGGCCCGCACCACGGTCGCGTGACCATTCACGGTGTCGGCCTGCACGGCCTGAAACCTGCGCCGGGCCCGATCTATCTGGGTAACTCCGGCACGTCGATGCGTCTGCTGTCCGGCCTGCTGGCCGCGCAGAACTTCGACAGCATCCTGACGGGCGATGCTTCGCTGTCCAAGCGTCCGATGAATCGCGTGGCCAATCCGCTGCGTGAAATGGGCGCTGTGATCGAAACTGCTGCCGAAGGTCGTCCACCAATGACCATTCGTGGCGGGCACAAGCTCAAAGGCCTGACCTACACCATGCCGATGGCCAGCGCTCAGGTGAAGTCCTGCCTGCTGCTGGCGGGTCTGTACGCTGAAGGCAAGACCACCGTCACCGAGCCTGCTCCGACCCGTGACCATACCGAGCGTATGTTGCGCGGTTTCGGTTACTCGGTGTCCGTGGATGGCGCTACGGCTTCGGTCGAGTCCGGCGGCAAACTCACCGCGACTCACATTGAAGTGCCGGGCGACATTTCGTCGTCGGCGTTCTTCCTGGTCGCGGCATCGATCGCTGAAGGTTCGGAGCTGGTGCTCGAGCACGTCGGTATCAACCCGACCCGCACTGGCGTGATCGACATCCTGCGCCTGATGGGGGCGGACATCACCCTGGAAAACCAGCGTGAAGTCGGCGGAGAGCCAGTGGCTGACCTGCGCGTGCGAGCAGCTAAACTCAAAGGTATCGATATTCCTGAAGAGCTGGTTCCGCTGGCCATCGACGAATTCCCGGTGCTGTTCGTGGCGGCGGCGTGTGCCGAAGGCCGTACCGTGCTGACCGGTGCCGAAGAGCTGCGCGTCAAGGAGTCGGATCGCATTCAAGTGATGGCGGACGGCTTGCTGGCACTGGGCGTCAAGTGCCAGCCAACACCGGACGGCATCATCATCGACGGTGGCCAGATTGGCGGCGGCGAAGTGCATGGCCACGGCGATCACCGTATCGCCATGGCTTTCAGTGTGGCCTCCCTGCGCGCCACTGCACCGATCCGCATCCATGATTGCGCCAACGTCGCGACGTCGTTCCCGAACTTCCTCGCGCTGTGCGGGCAGGTCGGTATTCGTGTGGCACAAGAGGCTCAGTCGTGAAAAACATTGCACCGGTCATCACCATCGATGGGCCAAGCGGCTCGGGCAAGGGCACGGTCGCCGGGATTCTGGCCAAGCGTCTGGGCTGGAACCTGCTGGATTCCGGTGCGCTGTATCGCCTGCTGGCGTTCGCGGCACACAACCATGGTGTAGACCTGACCAATGAGGAGCTGCTGAAGAAGCTCGCCGCTCATCTGGATGTGCAATTCATCGCAGCGACCGACGGTCAGTTGCAGCGCATCATTCTGGAAGGTGACGAAGTCAGCGATGTCATCCGCACTGAAAGCGTCGGTTCCGGCGCCTCTCAGGTGGCGGCATTGCCGGCTGTGCGCGAGGCGCTGCTGCAGCGCCAGCGTGCTTTTCAGGAGGCGCCGGGGCTGGTGGCCGATGGTCGCGACATGGGCACGGTCGTTTTTCCAAGTGCGCCGCTGAAGATTTTCCTGACCGCCAGTGCCGAGGAGCGGGCGCGCCGCCGATATTTGCAGTTGAAGGGCAAAGTCGAGGGTGTTAGTCTGTCGAGTCTGCTAGATGAGATCCGTGCACGCGACGAGCGTGATACCCAGCGAGCGGTAGCCCCGCTAAAACCGGCGGCTGACGCAATACAGCTGGATTCCACGGAGTTGTCCATCGATCAGGTGCTTGAACGCATCATGAGCGAGATCGCCATTCGCGATATCGCCGGGTGACCAAGAAGGTTGCAGGGGACCAGTCATAGTCCTGCGGCGCTTCTTCTATATGAAACTAACCCACACCGTCTGGGGTGTGGAGATGGGCGTATCCTTCGCCCTCATTTACAGGAATTAAAATGAGCGAAAGCTTTGCGGAACTCTTTGAAGAAAGCCTAAAAACCCTGAACCTTCAGGCAGGCTCCATCATCACCGGTGTTATCGTTGATATCGATTACCAAGCTCGCTGGGTAACCGTTCACGCTGGCCTGAAGTCTGAAGCACTCATCCCGCTTGAGCAGTTCTACAACGACGCTGGCGATCTGACTATCAATGTCGGTGACGAAGTTCACGTTGCGCTGGACTCGGTTGAAGACGGTTTCGGTGAAACCAAGCTGTCCCGTGAAAAAGCCAAGCGCGCTGAATGCTGGATCGTTCTGGAAGCAGCCTTCGCAGCTGAGGAAGTGGTCAAGGGCGTTATCAACGGTAAGGTTAAAGGCGGCTTCACTGTCGACGTTAACGGCATCCGTGCGTTCCTGCCAGGTTCCCTGGTTGACGTCCGTCCAGTGCGCGACACCACGCACCTGGAAGGCAAAGAGCTGGAATTCAAGGTCATCAAGCTGGACCAGAAGCGCAACAACGTTGTCGTTTCCCGTCGCAGCGTCCTGGAAGCCGAGAACTCCGCCGAGCGTGAAGCTCTGCTGGAATCCCTGCAGGAAGGCCAGCAAGTCAAAGGTATCGTCAAAAACCTCACCGATTACGGCGCATTCGTCGATCTGGGTGGCGTGGACGGCCTGCTGCACATCACCGACATGGCTTGGAAGCGCATCAAGCATCCTTCCGAGATCGTCAACGTTGGTGACGAAATCGACGTTAAGGTTCTGAAATACGATCGCGAACGCAACCGTGTTTCCCTGGGCCTGAAGCAACTGGGCGAAGATCCATGGGTTGCTATCAAAGCCCGTTACCCAGAAAGCACTCGCGTTACCGCTCGTGTAACCAACCTGACCGACTACGGCTGCTTCGCTGAGCTGGAAGAAGGCGTTGAAGGTCTGGTACACGTTTCGGAAATGGACTGGACCAACAAAAACATCCACCCTTCGAAAGTCGTACAAGTCGGCGACGAAGTGGAAGTTATGGTTCTGGACATCGACGAAGAGCGTCGTCGTATCTCCCTGGGCATCAAGCAGTGCAAATCTAACCCATGGGAAGATTTCTCTGGCCAGTTCAACAAGGGCGATAAAATCTCCGGCACCATCAAGTCGATCACCGATTTCGGTATCTTCATTGGTCTGGACGGCGGCATCGACGGTCTGGTTCATCTGTCCGACATCTCCTGGAACGAAGTGGGCGAAGAAGCCGTACGTCGTTTCAAGAAGGGCGACGAACTGGACACCGTTATCCTGTCGGTTGACCCAGAGCGCGAGCGTATCTCCCTGGGTATCAAGCAACTGGAAAGCGATCCGTTCTCCGAGTACGTCTCGGTTAACGACAAAGGCGCAATCGTTACTGGCACCGTGAAAGAAGTTGACGCCAAAGGCGCCATCATCGTTCTGGCTGACGACATCGAAGCGACCCTGAAAGCCTCCGAAATCAGCCGTGACCGCGTTGAAGACGCGCGCAACGTGCTGAAAGAAGGCCAGGAAGTTGAAGCCAAGATCATCAGCGTTGACCGCAAGAGCCGCGTAATCCAGCTCTCGATCAAGTCGAAAGACGACGCTGAAGAGAAAGAAGCAATCCAGAGCCTGAAAGAGACTCCGGAAGCTGCTACCGGCGAAACCACCATGGCGGCACTGCTGCGCCAGGCAATGGCCAAACAGAACTAAGTTCTGCTTGATCATTAAAAAGGGCGACTTCGGTCGCCCTTTTTTGTGCCTGCGATTTGATGAGTCCTGGTTTTCTTCTGCGCGAATCAGTGCTGCCTGTGAAACCAATCCAATCGCCTGATTGTCTGTTTCTTTAATGGGATCAATCGCCTATTCGCGACTAAGCTTGGTCTTAAGCGTGTAGTAGTCGGGCGTTGCCTGGCATAAGGAAGTGGATGAACAAGTTTATTGTCCTCATAGCGGTACTGGTTTTTGCAGGCTGTACTACAAATGCCAAGACCCATGCGGTGCGTGGTGTCAGCGGCATTGAAGTTGATTGCTCTGGGCTGGGCTCTGGCTGGGAGAGGTGTCAAAAGCGAGCGGCGAAGGAGTGTAAGGGGGCGGGTTACAAGGTGATCACTCGATCTGATGATGCCAAAGACGAAGATGAGTTTCCGTTTGGTTTCAATCCTGCTGGGTACGTGACCCGGACCATGCTGGTGATATGCCGTTGAGCGTGGGGTGATCCTGGCGAGTGAGTTTATGCCCTGAAAGCGGGCGTTTCAGCGCTGAAGAAGATATGTCAATCCCTGGGCTGTTCAAAATCTTCCGGGCATGCTAAAACCTTTCAAGCGCTGATCTAGCTGCTTGAAAAAGAAGGGAAAAATATGACGAAGTCGGAGTTGATCGAACGAATTGTCACCCATCAAGGGCTGCTCTCATCCAAGGATGTGGAGTTGGCCATCAAGACCATGCTTGAACAAATGTCCCAATGTCTGGCCACTGGTGATCGCATCGAGATCCGTGGGTTCGGCAGCTTCTCCCTGCACTACCGTGCGCCGCGCGTTGGTCGCAATCCAAAGACCGGCCAGTCTGTAAGTCTGGATGGAAAATTCGTTCCGCATTTCAAGCCGGGTAAAGAATTGCGTGATCGAGTGAACGAGGAAGAGGAGGAGGGGGTTTGACAGTCGCTATCTCTCAAGGAGTTACTCATGCGTAACCTCAAGCGCATACTTCTTGGCGTTTTTATTCTTTTGCTGGTGTTGGTGATTCTGGCGTTTGTTCTGGAAAATCAGCAATCGGTGTCGTTATTGTTTCTAGGCTTTTCCGGGCCTCAATTGCCGGTCTCGCTGGTAGTGGTTTTGGCATTGCTCATCGGTATGTTGATTGGCCCGATACTAGGCTGGTTTCTGGGACGTTCGTCCAAGGCGGCACGCAAGCGAATTGTCTGAAAACGACAGGTGCATGGCATCTGTCGAAATTGCGCCTCAGCCTGTCTATATCCATTAGTAAAACGTTCATTAAGCTGTAAAATGCAGCCCTTGTTCGATAGTGGCACATTCCCACATCGATTCAGACTGACTCTGACAGAAGCCACAGGTTTTGATGGCTTCTGCATTCATGGATTAGGCGGTGATCGTTGGTGTCACTGTCCGCAGCTCAAGGGTATGGTTTCGCGTGAAAATTCTAGTTACCGGCGGCGCCGGGTTCATTGGCTCGGCAGTGATTCGCCATATTATCTCCAATACCGCCGATTCTGTCGTTAACGTCGACAAACTGACTTACGCCGGTAACCTCGAGTCCTTGGCTGAAGTCAGTCAGGATTCGCGTTATGCGTTTGAGCGAGTTGATATCTGTGATCGTGATCAGGTCGACCGTGTTCTGCGTGAGCACCAACCAGATGCAATCATGCATCTGGCCGCAGAGTCCCATGTTGATCGTTCGATCTCTGGTCCGTCCGAGTTCATTCAGACCAATATCATAGGCACTTACACTCTGCTCGAAGCGGCGCGTCATTACTGGGCGGCGCTTGATGACAGCCGTAAGGCCAAATTCCGGTTTCACCACATTTCGACTGACGAAGTGTATGGCGATCTGGAAGGTCCGGAAGACCTGTTTACCGAAACCACACCGTATCAGCCAAGCTCGCCTTACTCGGCCAGTAAAGCCAGTTCCGATCATCTGGTTCGTGCCTGGGCTCGTACCTACGGTCTGCCGACGCTGGTCACCAACTGCTCGAACAACTACGGCCCTTGCCACTTCCCCGAGAAGTTGATCCCGCTGATCATCCTCAATGCTCTGGAAGGCAAGCCGCTGCCGGTCTATGGCAAAGGCAATCAGGTTCGCGACTGGCTGTTTGTCGAAGACCACGCCCGCGCACTGTATAAAGTCGTGACCGAGGGTGTTATCGGCGAGACCTACAACATCGGTGGGCACAACGAGAAACAAAACATCGAAGTGGTGAATACCCTCTGCGCACTTCTGGATGAGCTGCGTCCTGACTCCGCCCATCGTCCGCATGCAAGCCTGATCACCTATGTACAGGATCGCCCGGGCCATGATCAGCGCTACGCGATCGATGCCAGCAAGATCCAGCGCGAGTTGGGCTGGACCCCAGAGGAAACCTTCGAGACGGGTATTCGCAAGACTGTCGAGTGGTACCTCAGCAACTCTGAATGGGTTGCTCATGTGAAGAGCGGCAGTTACCAGCAGTGGATCGACCAAAACTACACCGGTCGTTCGGATAAGGCATGAAGATTCTCCTGCTGGGAAAAAACGGCCAGGTCGGCTGGGAGCTGCAGCGCTCCCTTGCACCGCTAGGGGAATTGGTTGCCCTCGATCGGCACCTAGTCGATGGTTTGAGTGGTGATCTGTCTGACCTCGATGCACTGCGCGCCACGATCCGCAAAGTAAGGCCCGACGTTATCGTCAACGCTGCGGCCTACACGGCGGTCGATAAAGCCGAGTCCGAAACCGAACTGGCTGACCGTGTAAACAGTGAGGCCAGTCGAGTCATGGCGCAGGAGGCCGCATCCCTGGATGCCTGGCTGATTCACTATTCGACCGATTACGTATTCAGCGGCGAAGGCTCGACGCCTTGGCAAGAGTCGGATGCTGTCGCTCCGGTGAACCATTACGGCGCCAGCAAGCTGGCAGGTGAGCAGGCAATTGCAGCCTCGGGCTGTAAGCATCTGATCTTTCGTACCAGTTGGGTCTATGGCGCTCGTGGCAACAACTTTGCCAAAACCATGTTACGCCTGGCCAAGGATCGTGAATCACTGGGCGTCATTGCCGATCAGGTAGGTGCCCCGACGGGTGCGGATCTCATTGCTGATGTTACTGCTCTGGCGATCCAGCAGGTCGTGCATCGCCCGGCACTTTCGGGCATCTACCATCTGGCGGCTGCCGGCGAAGTGTCATGGCACGGATACGCGAGCCTGGTGATCAGTTTTGCCAAAGCTCATGGTGAACAGCTTGCTGTCACGGCAGTCAATCCGATTGATACCACTGCCTATCCAACTCCGGCGCGCCGCCCGTTGAATTCACGTTTGAAAACACAGAAGCTGCGCGACAATTTTTCTCTACACTTGCCGGATTGGCAAAGTGGTGTAACCCGAATGCTTAGGGAAGTTCTGAATAAATGACCACGACAAATCGTAAAGGCATCATTCTCGCCGGTGGCTCGGGCACGCGCCTGCACCCGTTGACCCTTGGCGTCTCGAAGCAGATGTTGCCGATCTACGACAAGCCGATGATCTTTTATCCGCTGTCGGTTTTGATGCTGGCTGGGATGCGCGAAATTCTGATTATTTCCACCCCGGAAGATTTGCCTTGTTTCCGCAAGTTGCTGGGCGACGGCAGCGTTTATGGCATCAAGCTCAGTTACGCCGAGCAGCCGAGCCCAGATGGTCTGGCGCAAGCCTTTATCATCGGCGAAGAGTTCATTGGTAAGGATCCGTGCTGTCTGATCTTGGGTGACAACATCTTCTACGGTCAGCACTTCTCCGACAATCTGCGCGCAGCGACTGTACAGGAGCAAGGTGCCACGGTATTTGGCTACCACGTTTCCGATCCCGAACGTTTCGGCGTGGTTGAGTTCGATGCCACGGGCCGGGCGCTAAGCATTGAAGAGAAGCCGCTGAAGCCGAAGTCCAACTATGCGGTGACCGGGTTGTATTTCTATGACAACCAAGTGGTCGATATTGCCAAGAGCATCAAGCCTTCACCACGCGGCGAACTGGAAATCACTGATGTCAATCAGGCTTACCTGGCGCAGAAGTCGTTGAATGTTGAAATGCTTGGGCGTGGATTCGCCTGGCTCGATACCGGCACCCACGATTCCCTGCTGGAAGCCAGTCACTTCGTGCACACCATTGAGCAGCGTCAAGGCTTGAAAGTCGCATGCCTGGAAGAAATCGCCTTCAATAACGGCTGGATTGACGCCAAGCAGTTGGCAAAACAGGCCGAAAGCCTTAAGAAAACCGGCTATGGACAGTATTTGCAGAAACTCCTTGATTCCAGCACTCGCTGAAAACCCGTTGTCTCGCTCACTTTGTCAGAACCGTGCAAGCAGGAATGGAATGCCAGTAACAACTCCTCAGGTTGCGGTTTTGCTGGCTGCCTACAACGGAATGCAGTGGATCGAAGAGCAATTGGCTTCGATCCTCGGACAATCGATGGTGCAGGTCACCGTTCATATCAGTGTTGATGCCTCCACCGATGGTACGGAAGCTTGGTGCACGGATTTTGCAGCCAGGCATTCGAATGTCTTCCTTTTGCCCTCGGGTACTCGCTTCGGCGGAGCATCGCGCAACTTTTTTCGCCTGATCCGCGATGTCGATTTGCAGGCCTATGATTACGTCTCCTTTGCCGATCAGGACGATGTCTGGCATCAGGACAAACTGCAGCGCGCGATCACTTCTATTCGCGAGCGGGGAGTCGATGCGTGTTCCAGTAACGTGACTGCGTTCTGGGAGTGCGGCAGGACTCAACTGCTGAACAAGGCGCAACCGCAGACAAGCTGGGATTTCCTGTTTGAGGCTGCTGGCCCCGGCTGTACCTACGTGCTGAGTAGGGCTTTGGTGCAAGCGATGAAACAGTCGATGTTGGCTCAATGGGGAAACCTGCAAAATGTCAGCCTGCACGATTGGTACTGTTATGCCTTCGCTCGCAGCCATGGTTTTCGTTGGTATATCGATCCGCGCCCTTCGATGGATTATCGGCAGCACGAAAGTAATCAGGTCGGGGCGAACACAGGCCTCAGCCCGATGATTGCCCGCTATAAAACCATTCACGATGGCTGGTGGTTTAACCAGGTGGCGTTAATCGCGCGTCTGACGGGGCAGGCTGGTGATCCCTTCGTCGGGTCCTGGCTTGCGTTGCGTCGCTGGCAATTGATCAAACTTTCGTTTTCCGCTTGGCGCTGTCGGCGCCGAGTCAGAGATCGTGTCTTGTTTTTCCTGATCTGCTGGGCGACTGCCTTTGTCGGGAAGTCTGCCCAATGAATGTGCCAAAAGTATGGATCACCGGGGCGAGCGGTTTTGTCGGTGAGGCGCTGGTCTTGCGTTTGCTGCTTGGGCGAAAGTTTGCACCTGTAGCTGCTGTACGGAGCGCCACTCGACTTCTGGGATTGTGTCCTGTTGCCCGTTTTGAATTGGGAACAAACTCGGCCTTGCAGTTGGCTGGCGTGCAGATTGTCGTGCACGCGGCGGCCCGGGTGCATGTCATGCGCGAGACGGCGCAGGACGCTCTGGCCGAATTTCGTCGTGTGAATGTCGACGGCACATTGCAGTTGGCTCGCTCGGCTGCACAGGTCGGGGTCAAGCGCTTCGTTTTCATCAGCTCAATTAAGGTCAATGGCGAAAGCACGCCTTTCGGGCGTCCTTTTACGGCGCATGACGTACCGGCACCACAAGATCCTTACGGGATCTCCAAGCACGAAGCGGAGCAGGCGCTGCGCTTGCTTGGCAGTGAAACAGGCATGGAAATCGTGATTATTCGCCCGCCGCTGGTTTATGGGCCGGGCGTAAAGGCCAACTTTCTTAGCCTGCTCAAATGGCTGGAAAAAGGTGTGGTGTTGCCGTTGGGCGCCATTCGCAACCAGCGCAGCATGGTCGCAATCGGCAACCTCGTCGATTTGATCGAAACCTGTCTGGAACATCCGGCAGCGGCAGGGCAAACCTTTCTGGTCAGCGACGGCGATGATCTGTCGACACCTCGCTTGCTGCGTCGTTTGGCCTCGGCGCTGGGGAAAAAAGCGCGGTTGCTGCCCGTTCCTTCGAAACTGCTGCTGATCTGTGCGGCTGTTGCCGGTAAGCGCGCGGTGGCTCAGCGAGTCTGTGAGTCGTTGCAGGTCGATATCAGCAAAAACCGCGAAGTGCTGGGTTGGGTTCCTCCGATTGATGTAGACACCGCCATGCGTCGTACCGCAGGCCATTTTCTGGATACGCAAAAATCATGATTGCTGGTGGGTTGCTTCTTACCGTTTTTCTGTTGTCCTGGGCTTTGACTTGGGGGGGGCGTCACTACGCGCTCTCCAAAAGCTTGATGGATATTCCCAATGAGCGCAGTTCGCACTCGGTGCCAACGCCTCGCGGTGGCGGTGTGGCGATCGTTATCGGTTTTTTGTTGGCCCTGCCTGTTTTGGGTTGGCTTGGGCTGATGGATCGCTCTGCACTGTTCGCGCTGTCTGGCAGCGGAATGTTGGTGGCGCTGATCGGATTTGCCGATGATCACGGGCACATCGCCGCGAGATGGCGTCTGCTGGGGCATTTCGCTGCGGCCATTTGGGCGTTGTTCTGGTTGGATGGGCTGGCCCCGATTGCCCTGTTCAATGGCACCCTTGATCTTGGCTGGCTGGGTCATGCGCTTGCGGCGGTGTATCTGGTATGGATGCTCAATCTTTATAATTTTATGGACGGCATTGACGGGTTGGCGAGCGCTGAAGCTCTCTGTGCCTGCCTGGGCATCACGCTGATTTACTTGTTGGTGCGTCAGATTGAGCCTGTCTGGGGCGTGTTGGCGCTGAGTGCTGCGGTTGGCGGTTTCCTTTGCTGGAACTATCCCCCGGCACGAATCTTCATGGGTGACGCCGGCAGCGGTTTTCTGGGTATTGCGTTGGGCATTCTGTCGCTGGACGCGGCGACCCATTCACCAAAGCTGTTGTGGAGTTGGGTCATTCTCCTTGGCGCGTTTGTGGTTGATGCAACGTGGACACTGTGCCGGCGACTGCTCAACGGTGAAAAGGTCTATCAGGCCCATCGCAGTCACGCTTATCAGTACGCATCGCGACAATTCAAAAGCCACAAGGCTGTCACGCTCGCGGTGGTCGGTTTGAATCTTTTCTGGTTATTGCCTTGGGCCGCCGTGGTTGCCTTGGGCGTTGTACCGGGAGTCGTCGGACTGATCGTCGCTTATGTTCCGTTGCTCTGGCTGGCCGCGAGGTTCAAGGCCGGTACCCGGGAAGCGCCGCCAATCCCTTGAGGCTTGGCCAAGCGTGGGAGGCGGTATCGGATAATGCTATGATTCGCGACCCCGCGCGCGCGTTACGCGTCGGGAGCGAAGTTGTCGGGCATCGTGAATGTCGATGTCTGAATCCGCATCCGGTGTCTTTCGTAGCAACCCGGTCAATTTTATTGTGATCAGTTCAATCAGCGTTGGAGCGCTATTACATGCAGCATAGGGATAACAATTTAAACCTGCTTCGGCTGATTGCTGCGCTGATGGTTCTTTACGCTCACTCGTTTGCTTTTTATGGCAATCCACCAGCCGGCTTCCTGGGATTGACCTCCTATGGAGGGCTAGGTATCGATATCTTCTTCATCATCAGCGGTTATCTGATCGTCAAGAGCTGGGATTTCACTCCCTCAGCTGCCAACTTTCTGATCAAGCGGTCCTTGAGGATTTTTCCAGCGCTGATCGTGGTTGTTCTGATCTGTATGTTTATTCTTGGGCCGATGTTTACGACTTTGACGGTAAGCGATTACTTTGCGCATCCGCAATTCTGGCCTTATCTGAAAAATATCATCTTGAGCCCGGTGTTCTATCTGCCCGGTGTGCTTGAGCATGCCAGGGTGGCCAACGCTGTCAACGGTTCGTTGTGGAGCCTGCCCGTCGAATTCTTTATGTACCTTGTGGTCATTGGGCTGGGGCTGCTCTTTCGGAGTGGGCGCTGGGTCTATGCCGCCGCGGCGGCATTTTTCGCTCTGACGGTGATTTTCTGGTGTTGGCGCGATGCTCCTGTGACGGTTGTTTATGGCACTGATGTGCGACAAATTTTCCTTACAGGCATCTACTTCATGATTGGCGCCTGCTTCGCGAAATGGCGGCTCGAACGCTGGTTCAGTCTGTCGGGTGTTTGCGTATTGATTGTCGCAACTATCCTGGTGGTTCCATACGCACCGATTTCCAAAGTAGTGTTGTGGTTCACCTTGCCTTATGTCGTTCTTGCCTACGGTCTGTCCAGTAGTCGCTTGGGGCGTTGGATCAATCGTGTCGGTGACTGTTCCTACGGTGTTTACATCTATGCCTTTCCGGTGCAGCAGTTTGTTCTGCTCAAGTTTCCGGAAATCTCGTACCCGGTATACCTGTTCGTCACGATTGCTATCACGCTGGTGCTCGGATATGCGTCCTGGCATCTGGTCGAAAAACGTGTGCTGAAGTACAAACCCAAGGATAAGTCCAAGGCTCAGGCTAGCATCGAAGAAGCCAAACCAGTGTTTGTGTCTGAAGCTAGTGAACGTCTCAAGTCGATGAGCCCGGATCGTTAAATGGAATTCATGATGTCGTGCGGTGGTTTTAAAGCGGTGGTGAATGTGGTTGTGATTTTTGGAGATATGCGATGAGTTGGCTCAGGGGAATGCTGGCGGATCGCAGGATTCTGTTGAGTCTGGTTTCAAATGATCTTCGAGCCCGTTATTTGACCAACTATCTTGGTTTTCTGTGGGTCTTTATCCAGCCTTGCGCAACCACATTGATTTTATGGTTCGTATTTCAGTTCGGCTTCAAAGCGGCGCCTCACGGGGACTTTCCCTTCGTTCTGTGGCTGGTTTGTGGGCTGGTGCCGTGGTTCTTCACGGTTGAGGCACTTAACTCAGGCTGCACGGCGGTCAAGGAAAACAGCTTTTTGGTGAAGAAGATCGTCTTCAAGGTTTCCTTGTTGCCACTGGTCAAGCTCACCTCGGCTGTACTCGTTCACGTGTTCTTTGTGTTCATTCTCCTGCTGTTGTTCGTCATCTATGGCTACGAACCGAACCTTTACTGGTTGCAGGTTGGTTATTACATCGCATGCCTGTTCATGTTGTTGCTCGCGATTGCCTGGATTACCAGTTCGGTGGTGATCTTCTTTCCCGATCTGAGTCAATTGGTGAGCATGGCCACACAGTTCGGTTTCTGGCTGACCCCGGTGTTCTGGGACATTGATGCAATCCACGGCCGTGCGGCTTCCTACCTGCGTCTGAACCCGTTTACCTACATTGTCGAGGGATTCAGGGATTCGCTGATTCGCGGAATCTGGTTCTGGGAACGCCCCACGCAAACCCTGATCTTTTGGGGAGTATTGATAGTCCTCGCGCTGGTGGGCTGGCGCACATTCAAAAAACTGAGACCCCACTTTGCGGATGTTTTGTAATGAATGCAGTGAATGAGAGCGCAATCAGCGTCCGTAATGTCAGCAAGGTGTATCGGCTTTACAACAAGCCGGTTGACAGGCTGGTCGAAGCTCTTTCGCTATTCGGCAAGCACCGGCACCATGATTTTCACGCGCTGACGGATGTTTCCTTCTCTGTTGAGAAAGGCCAGACAGTGGGGATTCTGGGCAAGAACGGTGCCGGCAAAAGCACCCTGCTGAAAATCCTCACCGGGGTACTGACGCCATCCAGTGGCGAGGTCACCGTCGTGGGTCGGGTCGCCTCATTGTTGGAGTTGGGTGCCGGCTTCAACCCGGATTACACCGGTGTGGAAAATATCTATTTCCAGGGTTCCCTGATGGGGTACTCCCATGCCGAAATGCAAACCCGTATTGCGGCCATCCTCGAGTTCGCAGACATCGGCGATTTTGTCAATCAGCCGGTTCGGATGTACAGCAGCGGGATGTTTGCGCGTCTGGCGTTTTCCGTGGCAATCAACGTCGAGCCTGACGTTCTGATCGTGGACGAAGCGTTGAGCGTGGGCGATGCCGGGTTTCAGCTCAAGTGCATGCTCAAGATGAAACACATGCAGGAGCGCGGCACCACGATCCTGTTCGTCTCTCACGATACCCAATCGGTTATTCGCTTTTGCCAAGCGGTCATCGTGATGCAGAACGGCCAGATCATCGACTACAGCACCGATGTTCTGACCGCGACCAAAAATTACGAAAAAAAGGTCCGTAACAGCAGTGCCGCGGCGGCGCCAGCAGTAGAGGAACTGCACGTCGACATGTCTTATGAGACGGAACTCGGTGACATCTCGGAAGTTCGATTCGGTTCCGGCGCAGCGAAGATCAATGCCGTGGATTTTTACAGTGCCGACGGCACGCAGACCAATCACTTCGAACCGACCGAAGACGTCAATATGCATTGCTACGTCCAGTCCGCCTCGGCGCTCAAGGAAGTGGTCATGGGGTACTCGTTACGCGACGCCAAAGGTGTCGACGTGGCAGGGGATAACACGTTACTGGCCGGGTGCAAGTTCGATCTTGATGCTGGCGCCTACAAAATCAGCTTTTCCTTCCCGCTCAATGTCGCTCCAGGCGAATATTTCCTGTTTATCGGAATGGCCAGTCTGGACGGCGAGCGCGTTGAACTGGATCAACGTTGGCCAATGCGAAAAATCAGCGTATCGGGCGGGCGTCAGATCGTGGGAGTCGCTTATTGCCCGTCTACAGTCAACGTTGTAAAGGTTGCTTGAATCATGCTTAAGATCGGTAATGCGGTTGTTGCAGACACAGTCAGATTTCACGTTGACGACACGGCTGAATGCGTCATCGAGGACGGTGTCCAGTTGCGCGACAACGTCGTCATCGAGTGCGGTGCCGGCGGCTACCTGAGCATCGCCTCGGGTACGGTCGTCAATTACGGAACGTGGATCAACGGTAGTGGCAAGGTCACCATCGGCAAAGATGTGTTGATCGCTCCCAATGTCTCCATCACCTCATCGACTCATCGTTATGACTTGCATGTGCCCATCAAGGATCAGGGATTACGCTTGGCAAACGTGAGCATTGGTGACGACGTCTGGATCGGCGCCAACGCATCGGTGTTGGCCGGCTCTGACGTCGGTCGGGGCTCAATCATTGCCGCGAACTCGGTGGTGAAATTCAGCGTGCCGGCGCAAAGCATTGCGGCGGGGGATCCGGCTGTCAAAGTGGCTTCACGCAAATACAAACACGTGGTTTTTTACACCTTGCCGTTGGTTTTGCGCGAGCGTCCTACGCTGTTCAGCAGCATTGTTGATGTGTATCTGCCGTTGGCCAACAAGTTCGCTGACGAAGGCTGGGAGTGTTTTTTTGTCGGCTCCGACGAACTGAAAAGCGAGTATCCCGACTTCAGGCATACTTGGATCAGCCCGGCTACTTACGAATGTGAATATCCGCAACCTGGCAATCCAGGCTGGTTGAACGACTGGAAGCGCTTGCTCAACGGAGAGCCCCTGGCGTTTCATGACCGGTTTGTTGCGTCCCTGATCGATAATGTTGACCCTGATCTGGTGTTCTGCTGGAACCATGATGGCAGTCTCGAGACGGCCTGTGCGTCGAAGGATATTCCGCTGATCTTCAATGAGTTGGGCATGTTGCGCGCGCCTAATCCCATGGCTTATTACTCGGACGTCCGTGGCGTGAATGTGCGCAGCGGCTTCAGCGCCGAGTTTGCCGAGTATCAGCAACAGTCAGCCGGTCTGCCGACAGAGGTCGCGAAGGCAAGACTTGCGCAAATGGAAGAGAGTTACCACTTCAAAGGTGTCAACCGAACCCCGACTGTGCTGATCCTGCTCCAGGTACAGGATGACTCCAACATCATCATGGGATCGCCTTTCGCCAGCATGTCCGAGTATGTCAAGCATGTGCTCGCTGCCGTCGAAGGCGGGTCCTTCACAGTCATCGTCAAACCTCATCCTCTGGATGAAGTGCCGGATCTTCCCGAGCACGTTCAGGTGGCAGGCAAGGAAGACAGCATTGCCGATCTGATCGCTGGCGCCGATGTGGTGTTCACCCTCAATTCCTCGGCCGGTTTCGAAGCGGCGCTGGCAGGTAAGACCGTCTATGCACTGGGCAAGGCGCCTTTCTGGGGTACAGGGCTGACCATTGATGTCGAGCAACCGCACGATCTTGACGCGTTGTGGCAAGCGCATGGTGCGGTAACGCCATGCTCGGCGGAGTTGCGCGCGCAGGTTCTGGATTTTGCACAGTCGCGCTACTTCTTGAGCGAGGCGCAGTTCAGCGAGCCTTCGGCGCACCTTGCCCGATTGGCACGCACGACGCCCGTTGATCCCCTGAGAAACGGCTTTGATCCGGATCTGGAAAGTTACCGCCAGCAGTCCTATATCGCTTGGCTGGAAGGAAAAGTTCAGGAGGCCCAGGATGAGTTGACATCAATCAATGACATCTTTTTGGCCTCGAGAAACGAGTTGTCAACTGTTAGGGAAGAGCTGCTTTTGACCAAGGATCAACTTTCGGATGTGAACGACAAATTCACAGCAGTGTTGGACGACAGGTATCTGCAAGATAATGATGAGTTGGTGCAGATTCAAAACCGCCTGCTAGTGGAGCAGGAGCAACTGAATCTCGAGATAGCCGCACTCAAGCAAGATCTGCAAAACGTCTATGCCTCGAAATCCTGGCGCATGACCCGACCTGTGCGCTGGGGAATGCGGGTGCTGTTTCGTGGCTACTGGAAGCTTCGTAGCCTCTTCACGAACCCGCGTGCCGTGCTGCGGCCGATTTATCAGAAGCTGCCATTTCTGATCGGTATGCGCATGCGCCTGCGGCATTTGGTGACTGCGGCGCGAGCCCAAGTGATGCGCGCCATCAATTCCCGGAACAACCTCAAGGCTCTACAGAGCATCGCCGATCGGCGTTTTGGTTACGCGCCGAGTGCACCGGTGTTCGACGTGCAGCCAGTCGTCGATGTTTCGATTGTGACCTACAACAGCAGTAAGTGGGCCGATGGGTTCTTTGCTTCTTTGAAAGCGCAAGATTATCCGCTGCACAAACTTAACCTGTGCTTTGTCGACAATGGCTCCAGGGATAGCACTGTTGAGGATCTGCAGCGCTGGAAAACTCAGATGGACGCCGAACTGGCAGGTTTTGAGATCATCCAGGGCGAGAACGTCGGTTTTGGTCTGGGCCATGACAGGGCGATAAAGACCGGGCATTCGGAATTCGTGTTGATCAGCAACATCGACATTGTCTTCGCACGTGACTCGATCTCCCGAGTGGTGGCAGCGGCTCATGCGGATACTTCGGGTGCTTTTGCCTCATGGGAATTGCGCCAGGCGCCGTATGAACATCCGAAATATTATGATCCGGTAACCCAAGAAACCAACTGGTCTTCCCATGCATGCATTCTGGTTCGACGTTCCGCTTACGCCAAAGTAGGTGGTTATGAACATGAAATCTTCATGTACGGCGAAGACGTCGAGTTGTCCTACCGGTTCCGTTCCTATGGTTATCAGTTGAAATACTGCCCGTCTGCGGTGGTGTATCACTACACCTATGAACACGAAAACCATGTCAAGCCGATCCAGTTTACCGGCAGCACGCTGGCGAATGCCTACCTCCGCCTGCGTTACGGGAGCTTTAGCGACAAATTAGGTGCACTCATACTGCAAACGGCCCTGTTGTTCCGGCCCGAAGTGTATGCGGGTGCTCGCCGAGACCTGATCGGCAACATGGGCAAGATACTGCGCAAGGCACCTCACTTTCTGTCGGGCAAGGGCTCCAGCATAGAGGCGGCTTATCCTTTCCGTGGTTTTGATTACGAGATGATCCGTGACGGTGCGTTCTGGAGCGTAGGCGAGCCGCTGGCTGAAGCGCCATTGGTGACGATTGTCACCCGTACCTACCGCAACCGGAACGAATTCCTGCGCCAGGCGATCATGTCTGTCCTGAATCAGACTTATCCGAATGTGGAACTGGTGGTCGTGGAGGATGGCGGCGAAACCATGAAAGATCTGGTAGCTGAGTTCCAGTCCCCGGAAGGTCGCCAGATCCGCTTTTACGGAATGGACAAGGTGGGGCGCTCGGTGACGGGCAACTATGGTCTTGAAATGGCCAAGGGCACCTATTGCATGTTCTTGGACGACGATGATCTGTTGTTCTCCGATCACGTCGAAGTGCTGGTCGCGGCATTGGCGAAAAACCGTGAATCGGTAGCGGCTTATTCGCTGGCCATGGAAGTCGGGACAAACACTAAAGAGGATGGCCGTTACACAGAGGTCACCCATGAAACGCCGTCGTACTACAAGCACGAGTATGACTACGATATTCTGCTGGATCACAATTTCATCCCGATCCAGTCACTGCTCTTTCAACGTGCTCTGTACTTGCAACGGGGCGGTTTTGAGACGGATATGAGCAATCTGGAAGACTGGAACCTGTGGCTCAGATACGGTTATGGCAATACGTTTACGTATGTGGCCAAGACCACGTCTCTGTTCCGTACTCCGGCTGATCCAAATGTCCGTCTGGGGCGGCACAAGTTGTTGCACGAGGCTTACAACATGGCCAAGGACAGGGCGGCAAAATCCTGCGAAAGTTACAGCCCGTTGAACTGAAAGCTGATCGCAAATTGATCATCGACGGAAAGAGAGCCATTTCAATATGGCTCTTTTTTTCGGGGGGCTTCATGGACGAACGGGTTTTAAGCGGTAGCCTCGATTAGCGGTTTTTTTGGGATTTACCGGGGTTAGAAGCCGGGCCGGTTCGTCGGAACATCGTATTCATTGTCGTAACCACGCCCAAGCTATACCGGTTAGGTTTAAAGTGTGGGGGACGAAGGTAAAATTCGTCCGGATCTTGTTGCCCGCTGAAGGGAGTTCTCGTAGGTGCTAGATATCAATATGGGCAGGATGAGGCTGTTTTTGCTGGGGCTGCCGCGCCGGCAAAAAAGAATGCTGCAAGTTATCACGGACATCGTCCTTGTTTGGGCTGCCTTGTGGATGGCTTTTGTGGTGCGACTGGGTGTGGACGAAATGGTCAACCCCTTCAAAGTTCATCTGTGGCTGTTTGTCTGCGCACCTTGCGTCGCCATCCCCCTGTTCGTGCGTTTTGGCATGTATCGTGCGGTCATGCGCTATTTCGGCAATGACGCCCTAGTTGCGATCATCAAGGCTGTCAGTCTTTCGTCTCTGGTATTGGCGCTGGTTGTCTATTGGTACAGCAATCACGAAGCCGTCGTACCGCGTTCGATCATTTTCAATTACTGGTGGTTGAGTCTCGTCATTATTGGCGGTTTGCGCCTTTGCATGCGTCAGTACTTCATGGGCGACTGGTTCACTGCAGCGCAACATGTTCCCTTCACCAGTCGCGACGACGGTTTGACCAAAGTAGCGATCTATGGCGCCGGCGTGGCTGGCAATCAACTGGTGGCGGCGCTGCGCATGGGACGCGTGATGCGTCCGGTTGCCTTCATCGATGACGACCCGGGGATTTCGGATCGCTCGATATCCGGCCTTCAGGTTTATAAGCCTAAACATATTCAGCAAATGATCGATGTGACAGGCGCGCAGGAAATCCTTCTCGCATTGCCATCGTCGACCCGTGCCCGGCGCCGGGAAATTCTCAATTTGCTTGAAGGGTTTCCGCTGCATGTTCGCAGTGTTCCGAACTTTACCGATCTAGCCAGCGGACGGGTCCGGGTGGAAGACATCCAGGAGGTCGATATTGCCGACTTGCTGGGGCGTGACTCGGTTCCGGCTCAACCTGACCTGCTGGCCCGGTGTATCAAGGGCCGGGTAGTGATGGTGACTGGCGCTGGCGGGTCCATCGGCTCGGAGTTGTGCCGGCAGATTTTTGCCCTGGGTCCGACCACGCTGATTCTGTTCGAACATAGCGAGTTCAATCTCTACAGCATTCTTTCGGAGCTTGAGCAGCGCGGTAATAGGGAGTCGGTATCAGTGCGGCTGTTGCCGATTCTCGGATCAATCCGCCATCAGGATAAACTCCTTGATGTGATGAAAACATGGAAAGTCGAGACTGTTTATCATGCGGCAGCTTACAAACACGTGCCGATGGTAGAGCACAACATTGCCGAGGGCGTGCTGAATAATGTAATTGGTACACTCAACACTGCTCAGGCTGCCCTGCAGTCTGGTGTTTCAAATTTTGTGCTGATTTCTACTGATAAAGCCGTTCGTCCAACAAACATCATGGGCAGTACCAAGCGTCTTGCGGAATTGACGTTGCAAGCTCTGAGTCGCGAACTTGCCCCAGTTCTGTTCGGTGACAAGGCAAATGTTTCCCGAGTCAATAAAACCCGTTTCACCATGGTTCGTTTCGGTAACGTTTTAGGTTCGTCCGGTTCGGTGATTCCGTTGTTTCACAGCCAGATCAAGTCCGGCGGGCCGCTAACGGTCACTCATCCCAAGATAACCCGCTACTTCATGACCATTCCCGAAGCGGCACAGTTGGTCATTCAGGCAGGTTCTATGGGGCAGGGCGGTGATGTGTTCGTCCTCGACATGGGCGAGCCGGTGAAGATCGTAGAACTGGCAGAGAAAATGATTCATCTCTCGGGGTTGAGTATTCGTTCGGAGCGTAATCCGCAAGGTGACATTTCCATCGAGTTCACCGGCTTGCGTCCTGGCGAAAAGCTCTACGAAGAGTTGCTGATAGGCGACAATGTTGCTGCGACTCCGCATCCGATGATCATGACGGCCAATGAGGATCACCTGGCTTGGGACGTCTTGAAGTCACGGCTGGTTGAGTTGCTCGCGGCCGTCGAAACTGATGACTACTCCCGAGTCCGCCAACTCCTCCGAGAAACCGTCAGCGGCTACACCCCCGACGGCGAGATCGTTGACTGGATCTACCAACAACGTCGCCTCGAACCCTGATTGTTTCACATTCTGTAACGCTCGAATTTTTGACTTGTTCCTATCGTGATCTATTTTTGAGGAGCAGCTTCGGAAAAGCTGCTTTCTCAAATGATGATGGAGCGTCACTTTATGCGTACCGGTTACTTCTACTCGCTGATTTTTGCCCTGCTTACCAGCGCCTCTATTTTGGCGGTTGCCGCGCCGGCTGAAAGGCCGGAAATGCCTAAGACGCCGATCGTGATGGACGCGGCGGCATCTTCCCAGAGCGCAAAAATCGATCTCAATGAAGCCGACTCGGCGACGCTGCAAAAAGAACTTGCGGGAGTCGGCGAGGCCAAGGCCAAGGCGATTGTTACATATCGCGAAACAAATGGGCCGTTCGCGTCAGTGGATGAGTTGTTGGAAGTGAAGGGGATCGGCAAGGCGATTCTGGATCGCAATCGCGAGAAGCTGGAAGTGAACTAAGCTGATTGTTCAACGCCAAGGGGCCGGTCATTGACCGGCCTTTTTGTTTTCTGTTCGCGGGTTTGGCAGGGAAGGCGAAGGGGACGCTCGTCGGATAGCAAAAAATTACGGCTATCATATTAGTATTGGATTATGCCTATAATAATTTCCGTGCGATCTGCATCATCGAGATCCGGATAGCGATCCCTCAAGCATTTAAGGAGTACGGTCATGAATTCTTTTGCAGCCCAAGGTACGGCTCTTGTCACCGGTGCGTCGTCCGGTATCGGTGCGATTTACGCTGAGCGGTTGGCAGCGCGCGGGTTCGATTTGTTGTTGGTCGCCCGTGATCAGGAGCGGCTGGAGAGCTCCGCCAACCAATTGCGCGAGGCCCATGGCGTTCAGGTGGAAGTGATGAAGGCGGATCTGACGCAAAAGGATGATGTGCTCAAACTTGAGCAGCGCCTGCGCAGTGATTCAAGCATCACCCTTTTGGTCAACAACGCTGGTGTTGCTGCCGACGGTCTTTTGGCCAATGCCGATCTGGATAAGCTGGAGCGTTTGATCCAGCTCAATATCACCACGGTCACCCGACTGGCCTCCGCCGCTGCCGCAAGTTTTGCCAAGGCAGGTCGCGGCACGATCATCAACATCGCCTCGGTGGTGGCGTTGTTCCCGGAACGTTTCAACGCCACTTACAGCGCCAGCAAGGCTTACGTGTTGAGCCTGACCCAATCGCTGAATGCCGAACTCGACGGTACCGGGGTCAAGGTGCAAGCGGTACTGCCCGGCGTTACCCGCACGGAAATCTGGGAACGCTCGGGTATTGACGCCAGCGGCATCCCGGCAGAAATGGTGATGGAGGCCGGCGAAATGGTCGATGCCGCGCTGGCAGGTCTGGATCAGGGCGAACTCATCACCATCCCTTCGTTGCCGGATGCGGGCGAATGGCAGGCGTTTGTGGCCGCGCGTCATGTGATGGCACCGAACCTGTCGCGCAGTTCGGCAGCGAGTCGTTACAAGTAAGCTTTTCTGAATCGGTCAGAGGTACACGCGGTATGAATCAGCGTCGAGTAGTCGTCACGGGCATGGGCCTGGTTTCACCTTTGGGCAGCGGAGTCGAAGTTGTCTGGCAGCGCCTGCTGGCCGGGCGTTCGGGATTGCGCAGCTTGCCAGAAGCGGTCGTCGCTGATTTGCCGGCAAAAATCGGTGGGGCTGTGCCGTCTCTGGAGGATGACGCCGAGGCCGGGTTCGATCCGGATCGCGCCACGCCCCCCAAGGAACAGAAGAAGATGGACCGCTTCATCATGTTCGCCATGGAGGCTGCACGGCAGGCATTGGAGCAGGCCGGTTGGCATCCGGCGGAGGAAAAGGATCAGGAGCGCACCGCGACCATTATCGGTTCCGGTGTCGGCGGATTCGGTGCCATTGCCGACGCGGTACGCACAACCGACAGTCGTGGCCCGCGCCGGCTGTCGCCGTTCACCATTCCTTCCTTTCTGGTCAATCTGGCTGCCGGTCATGTATCGATCCAGCATGGTTTGAAAGGTCCATTGGGCGCTCCGGTGACAGCGTGCGCCGCCGGAGTTCAAGCGATTGGTGACGCCGCTCGATTGATCCGAGCCGGTGAGGCCGATATTGCCGTTTGCGGTGGGGCAGAGGCGGCGATTGATCGGGTCAGCCTTGCGGGTTTCGCAGCGGCGCGGGCGTTGTCCAGTGGCTATAACGACACACCTGAACGCGCCTCACGTCCATTTGATAGCGGTCGTGATGGTTTTGTCATGGGTGAGGGGGCCGGACTGCTGGTGATCGAGTCTCTGGAACACGCCTTGGCTCGCGGTGCGAAACCCTTGGCCGAACTGGTCGGTTACGGCACGACTGCCGATGCTTATCATCTGACGGCCGGGCCTGAAGATGGCAGTGGTGCGCGGAGGGCGATGGCGTTGGCAATGGCTCAGGCTGGCGTCACGCCCGATCAGATCCAGCATCTGAACGCTCACGCTACCTCCACGCCGGTCGGCGATCTAGGCGAGTTGGCAGCAATTAAAGCGCTGTTCGGTGTGCAGAATAAAATCGCCGTGACCTCGACCAAATCCGCCACGGGCCATTTGCTGGGCGCTGCGGGCGGGCTTGAAGCGATCTTCACGCTGTTGGCCATTCGTGATCAAGTGGTACCGCCCACCCTCAACTTCGACAATCCCGATCCTGCCAGCGAAGGGGTCGACATCGTCCATGGTCAGGCGCGCTCGATGCCGATCGAGTATGCATTGTCCAACGGGTTTGGCTTTGGTGGGGTGAATGCGAGCGTGCTGTTCAAACGCTGGCAGGGCTAATGTCGTCGGGAAACCAATGAAAAAGGTGGCTGGAGCTCTGCGTCTATCAAACCGGCAGACAGGTTCAGTGCAGAGCTGAAAAACCAACCCCGCCAATCAGGCGGGGTTTTTGTCAGCGGTCTTGCGCTTCTTTAGCGTCCGCTTCGGCATTGCGCTCAGCAACACGTTTACGCTCTTCATCGGTCAGTTCGACCTTGTTGGCGGTGTCGCGCAACATCATCAATCCGCCAACGATCGAGCCGATTGCAACCACCAGAATCAACCAGGCATACCAAGGCATAACGGCTCTCCTTAAGGGCAGATCGACAGGCGAGGACTTCGCCGTGCGATGCTGCATACCACATTGGAGCGAAGCGACTTCGCAGTGGTTCCATTCTAGGCCTGTTATGCCCGGTGTACCCGAAGTCCCTTAATGCCCGGTCAACATCGCATCGGCTGGCGCGTTGGCACGCAACTGTCCGGTGAGCAGAAAGTAGCCGAAACCCACCGCCATAAAGCCGAGGAAAATCAGTCCGATCAGCGCGTTGAACCACGCCATGGCTACCAGGCACACCACCGCGAGTACCAGTGCGATCATTGGCACCAGCGGATAGCATGGCGCGCGAAAGGTGCGCTCCAAATTCGGCTCGGATTTACGCAACTTGAACAGGCTGAGCATGCTCATGATGTACATCACGATGGCGCCGAACACGGCCATGGTGATCATCGCCGCCGTGAGGGTCATGCCGCCGAGGTTGATCAGGCCGTCGCTGTAAATCGCGGCGATGCCAATGATGCCGCCGACAATGATGGCGCGGTGCGGGGTCTGGAAACGCGACAGTTTGGCTAGTGAAGCAGGCAGATAACCGGCGCGGGCGAGGGCGAAGAACTGGCGCGAATAGCCAAGAATGATCCCGTGGAAACTCGCCACCAACCCGAACAGGCCAATCCACACCAGCATGTGCAGCCAGCCTGAATTGTCGCCGACCACGGCTTTCATCGCTTGCGGCAGCGGATCGTTGATATTCGCCAAAGTGCGCCAGTCACCCACGCCACCCGCGAAGAACATCACGCCCATGGCCAATAACACCAGGGTCAGAATGCCGCTGATGTAGGCCTTTGGAATCGTGCGTTTCGGATCCTTGGCTTCTTCGGCCGCCATCGCCGCGCCTTCAATGGCGAGGAAGAACCAGATCGCGAACGGGATGGCAGCGAACATGCCGGCAATCGCGGGCGCACCAAACACATCCGAGCCGGCCCAGCCATTGAGCGCGAAATTACTGAAGCTGAACGCTGGCGCGACCACGCCCATGAACACCAGCAATTCGGCCACTGCCAGTACACAAACAATCAGCTCGAACGTTGCCGCCAGTTTCACGCCGAGAATGTTCAGGCCCATAAACACAATGTACGCGCCAACCGCCGCGTGTTTCGGATCGAGCGCCGGAAACTGCACATTCAGATAAGCGCCAATCGCCAAGGCGATCGCCGGCGGCGCGAAGACGAATTCGATCAGCGTGGCCAGCCCGGCGATCAGCCCTCCTTTCTCACCGAATGCCCGGCGACTGTAGGCAAACGGTCCGCCCGCGTGAGGGATTGCGGTAGTGAGTTCGGTGAAGCTGAAGATAAAGCAGGTGTACATGGTGGCGACCATGAACGAGGTCACCAGAAAGCCCAGCGTACCGGCCACGCCCCAGCCGTAACTCCAGCCGAAATACTCGCCGGAAATCACCAGCCCGACGGCGATGCCCCACAGGTGCAAGGTGCCCAGCGTGGGTTTGAGTTGTGTGTTCATACGCATGCTCCCTGAACGGTTTGTAAAGCTCGGGGGAGGGTGTGTGCAGTGGGCGTGCCAGTCTTTGAGAACAGGTCGTAATGGGCTGAAAGCTGTCGTATCGGGGATGTTCGCTGCTCGATGGGCGCATTTTTGTGCGCCAGTTGGGTGCGATGGTGGCTGTGCTGCCGTCTTCGTGAGCAAGCCCGCTCCCACAGGGGGACGCGAAGGCGCCGGCCCTGCTGGTGCAAAAACCTCCTGTAACGCCCGCATAAACCCACTCTTTACGCTTTCTTTATGCCCAGCCAACCCCCTCGCTCTCGTTCCTTTACAGCCTCCTTTCCGACAATGCCTGCACACACGGCAATACGCCGTAACACGGAGATCTTCCATGAGCGTTCTGGACGGGGTGTCACTGTTTTTGGCAGTGGGGCTGTTCACTTATCTGTTGGTTGCGCTGTTGCGCGCGGATCGGAACTAGGAGCGGCTATGCACAGTTATGACTATTGGCTGATCCTCGCGTTTTTCGCGGTGGTCTTGCTGCCGGCGCCGTTTCTCGGGCGCTTCTACTACAAAGTGATGGAAGGCCAGCGCACCTGGTTGACGCCGATTCTTGGCCCGGTCGAGCGCGGCTGTTTTCGCGTGGCCGGGGTCGATCCGCAGGCTGAACAGAGCTGGCAGAAGTACGCGCTGGCGCTGCTGGCGTTCAACCTGGCCGGTTTCCTTGTGCTGTTCTCGCTCCTGTTGTTCCAGGATCATCTGCCGCTGAACCCGCAGAACCTGCCGGGCATGGAATGGACGCAAGCGTTCAACACCGCGGTCAGTTTCATGACCAACACCAACTGGCAGTCCTACAGCGGCGAAGCGTCTCTGAGCTACCTGAGCCAGATGGTCGGCCTCACCGTGCAGAACTTTGTCAGCGCCGCTACCGGCCTCGCCGTGCTGGTTGCGTTGTGCCGTGGTATCGGTCGCAAGTCGGCGAAAACCCTCGGCAACTTCTGGGTCGACATGACCCGCGCCACCCTCTACGGCCTGCTGCCGCTGTGCCTGCTGCTGGCACTGTTTCTGGTCTGGCAGGGCGTGCCGCAGACCTTCGCGCATTATGTGAATGCGGTGACGATGCAGGGCGTTGATCAAGTGATCCCGCTCGGCCCGGCCGCCAGCCAGATTGCGATCAAGCAACTGGGCACCAACGGTGGCGGTTTCTTCGGCGTCAACTCGGCGCACCCGTTCGAGAACCCGAGCGCCTGGAGCAACTTGTTCGAGGTGTCTTCGATCATTTTGATTCCGGCAGCGCTGGTCTTTACCTTCGGCCACTACGTCAAAGACCTGCGTCAGAGCCGCGCGATCATCGCCTGCATGCTCGCTCTGTTTCTGATCGGCGGCGCGACTTCGCTGTGGGCCGAGTACCAACCCAATCCTGCGCTGAACAACGTCGCCGTCGAACAGACCGCACCACTGGAAGGCAAGGAAGCGCGCTTTGGCACCACCGCCACGGTGCTGTGGTCGGTAACCACCACCGCCGCGTCCAACGGTTCGGTCAACGGTATGCATGACAGCCTCAGTCCGCTCAGCGGCATGGTTGCGCTGGTCAACATGATGGTCGGCGAAGTGATCTTCGGCGGTGTCGGTGCGGGTCTCTACGGCATGTTGCTCAACGTGCTGATCGCGGTGTTCCTCGCCGGCCTGATGATCGGGCGCACGCCGGAATACCTGGGCAAGAAACTCCAGGCGCGCGAAGTGCAGTTGTTGGTGGTCACGTTGCTGGTGATGCCGATTGGCGTGCTGGTGCTCGGTGCGATTGCCGCGAGCCTGCCAGGTCCGGTGGCCGCAGTGACGAACCCCGGGCCACACGGTTTCAGCCAGTTGCTCTACGCCTACACCTCGGCCAGCGCGAACAACGGTTCGGCGTTCGCCGGCTTCGGTGCCAACACCCCGTATCACAACCTGATGCTGGGCTTTGGCATGTTGCTCGGCCGCTTCGGTTACATCCTCCCGGTGCTGGCACTGGCTGGCAGCCTGGCGATGAAGAAGACCGCACCGATTAGCCAGAACAGCTTCCCGACTCATGGCCCGCTGTTCGTGACCCTGTTGACCGTGACCATTTTGCTGGTGGGCGGCCTGACCTTCTTGCCGACCCTCGCATTGGGCCCAATCGCCGAACATTTGAGCATGGCTGCCTTTGGTATAGGGAGCTGAGGAGTCAATGATGAATATGCCCGCAATCAAACCCGTTGCCGTCAAAGCACCGGAACAAGCGAAAACCGCGATCTCGGCCCTGTGGCGCCCGGCGCTGGTGCAAGCTTTCGTCAAGCTCGACCCTCGGCAGTTGGCGCGTTCGCCGGTGATGCTGGTGGTCGAACTGACCGCCATTTTCACCACCGTGCTGTGCTTCATTCCAGACAGTCAGGTGCCGACCTTCGTTGCCGCGCAGATCGCCCTGTGGCTGTGGTTCACCGTGCTGTTCGCCAACTTCGCCGAAGCCTTGGCTGAAGGTCGCGGCAAGGCCCGCGCCGACAGCCTCAAGGCGGGCAGCGAAGGCCTCAGTGCCCGGCGCAAACAGGCCGATGGCAGCTTTCAGGTCGTCCCGGCCACCAGCCTGCGCAAAGGCGATGTGGTGCGCGTCGAAGCCGGGGAGATGATCCCCGGCGACGGCGAAGTCATCGAAGGGATCGCCGCGGTCAACGAAGCGGCAATTACCGGTGAATCGGCCCCGGTGATTCGCGAGTCCGGCGGCGACCGCTCAGCCGTCACCGGCAACACTCGCCTGGTGTCCGACTGGCTGCTGGTAGAGATCACCGCCAACCCCGGTGAATCGACCCTCGACCGCATGATCGCACTGGTCGAAGGCGCCAAGCGCCAGAAGACGCCGAACGAAGTGGCGTTGGACATCCTGCTGATCGGCCTCACCCTGATCTTCCTGTTGGTGGTGGTGACCCTGCAGCCGTTCGCTCACTTCGCCCACGGCAGCCTGCCACTGGTGTTCCTGGTGGCGCTGCTGGTCACATTGATTCCGACCACCATCGGCGGTTTGCTCTCGGCCATCGGTATCGCCGGGATGGATCGTCTGGTGCGGTTGAACGTGATCGCCAAGTCCGGCCGTGCAGTCGAAGCGGCAGGTGATGTGCATGTGCTGCTGCTCGACAAGACCGGCACCATCACCTTCGGTAACCGTCGTTGCAGCGCGGTGTATGCAGCGCCAGGCGTCAGTGCTCGCGATCTGGCTGAGGGCGCTTTGTTTGCCTCGCTGGCGGACGAAACCGCCGAAGGCAAGTCCATCGTTGAGTACCTGCGTGGTCTGCATCCGCAGCCTGAGCCGGCGCCGGAAACCCTGACCGCCGTGCCGTTCAGCGCCGAAACCCGCTTGTCCGGTGTCGATTATCAGGGCCGCGTGTATCGCAAAGGTGCGGTCGATTCGCTGCTGAGTTTCCTCGGGCAACCACGCGCCGATCTGGCCCCGGCCCTGTCGCGGGAAATCGACAGGATCGCCCAGAGCGGCGGCACGCCGTTGCTGGTCTGTGTCGACGGCAAATTGCTTGGCGCGATTCATCTCAAGGACGTGGTCAAGCCAGGCATTCGCGAGCGCTTTGCCGAGTTGCGCAAACTGGGGATTCGCACGGTGATGGTCACCGGTGACAACCCGTTGACCGCTGCGGCCATCGCCGCTGAAGCGGGCGTTGATGACGTGCTCGCCGAAGCCACCCCGGAGAAGAAACTCGCACGTATCCGCCTTGAGCAGAACGACGGTCGTCTGGTCGCGATGTGCGGCGACGGCGCCAACGACGCCCCGGCGCTGGCCCAGGCTGACGTCGGCATGGCGATGAACGACGGCACGCAAGCCGCACGCGAAGCAGCCAACATGGTCGATCTCGACAGCGACCCGACCAAGCTCTTGGACGTGGTGCAGATCGGCAAGGAATTGCTGGTGACACGCGGTGCGCTGACGACCTTTTCCATCGCCAATGACGTGGCCAAGTACTTCGCGATCCTGCCGGCGCTGTTCGCCTCGATCTACCCGCAACTGGGCGTGCTGAACATCATGCACCTGACCAGTCCGCAGAGCGCGATTCTGTCGGCCATTGTGTTTAACGCCTTGATCATTGTGGTGCTGATTCCGCTGGCCTTGCGTGGCGTTCGCGTGCAGGCGGCGAGTGCGGCGGCGTTGCTGCGGCGCAATCTGTTGATCTATGGATTGGGCGGGATTGTGGTGCCGTTCGTGGCGATCAAAGCCATCGACATGCTGTTGACGGCGCTGCATCTGGTTTGACCCCTTGGCCAGCAGGCAGGCTCCCGCCTATGCGATGCATTCCCTGTGGGAGCCCGCCCGCTGGCGATGAGGTCAACGTGTTCCACCTGACTTAACGCGGTATCTGCTGTTTGAATTCGAGGAATTTGAAATGTCCACAATGATACGTCCGGCCCTGAGCCTGCTGGTGCTGATGACCCTGGTTACCGGCGTTGCCTATCCGCTGGTGGTGACCGGTGTCGCGCACGTTGCCTTCCCCGATCAGGCCAACGGCAGTCTGGTGCACGATGCCGATGGCAAGGTGCGCGGCTCGTCACTGATCGCCCAGGATTTCGTCGGTGATGCCTGGTTCCATCCACGTCCTTCGGCGGGCGCGTTTGCGACCGTGTCCAGCAGCGCCAGCAACCTCGCGCCGAGCAATCCGGCGCTGGCCACGCGGGTGATCGACGACGCCAACAAACTGCAAGTTCCAGGGCAAGGCCCGGTGCCGCTGGCGCTGCTGACCACCTCCGGCAGCGGCCTCGATCCGCACTTGCCACCGGCGGCAATTGCCTATCAACTGGCGCGTGTCGCGGCAGCCCGCAACCTGCCGGTAGTGACCGTGCAGCAACTGCTCGATGCGCACATCGAACAGCCGCTGGTGGGGCCGCCGGTGGTGAACGTGCTGGAACTGAACATGGCGCTGGAAAAACTCTGAACCGGCGGCGCGGCCATTCGCGAGCAGGCCACAACTGGCAACACATAAACATCTGACTGAAGAGATCAAGCATGAGCGACTCCGGCCGCGCCGACGCGCTGTTAGCAGACCTGCCCCGCGACGGCCGTGGCCGGCTCAAGGTTTTCCTCGGCGCCGCCCCCGGCGTTGGCAAGACCTACGCCATGCTCCAGGCCGCCCACACCCAACTGCGCCAAGGCGTGAAAGTCATTGCCGGTGTCGTCGAGACCCACGGTCGCGCTGAAACCGAAGCGCTGCTCGGCGGCCTGCCGCAGCAACCGTTGGTGCGCTCGGAATACCGTGGCGTGATGCTCGAAGAAATGGACCTCGATGGCCTGCTTGCGGCCAAACCGAAACTGGTGCTGGTCGATGAACTGGCCCACAGCAACGCCCCCGGCAGCCGTCATACCAAACGCTGGCAAGACATCCAGGAACTGCTCGCCGCCGGCATCGACGTGTTCACCACGGTCAACGTCCAGCATCTGGAAAGCCTTAACGATCAGGTGCGAGGCATCACCGGCGTGCAGGTGCGTGAAACCTTGCCGGACTGGGTGCTGCAAGAGGCCTACGAACTGCTGCTGATCGACTTGCCGCCGCGTGAGTTGCTCGAGCGTCTGCGCGAAGGCAAGGTCTACGTGCCGGAGCAGGCGCGGGCCGCCATCGATGCCTTTTTCACCCAGACCAACCTCACCGCGTTGCGCGAATTGGCCATGCAAACCGCGGCGGCGCAAGTCGATAACGATCTTGCCCAAGGCTATCGCCAACTCGGCCAGGCCGCCCCGGCGGTTCGCGGTCGTTTGCTGGTGGGCGTCGATGGCGATACGCAGGCTGAACGCTTGGTGCGTCACGCCAGTCGGGTCGCGCAACGTCGGCATTTGCCGTGGAGTCTGGTGCACATCGACAACGGCGGTGTGCGCGACGAGCAATCGCGCTTGCGCCTGCAAAGTGCTCAGCAATTGGCCGAACGTCTGGGCGGTGAAGTGGTGTTGCTGCGTGCCGGTGAGGTGGCGAAAACCCTGATCCAGCATGCCGCCGAACGGCGTGCGAGTCTGTTGCTGGTTGGCCAGTCCCGCCCGCGTCTGCGTCGTCGTTTATTCGGGGGAGGGCTGGCCGCACGGTTGTTGCGTCAGGCCCCTGGCCTGGAAATCAACGTCCTCGACAGCGATCAGCAACAGCATCAACCACGCTTGCGATCAGCGCCGACATGGGTCTGGTTCGACTATGCGCTGGCGCTGTTGGCGACGGTGTTGGCCAGTGCCTTGGCGTGGGCGGTGTCGAGTGTGTTGGCGCTGCCGAACATCTCGCTGGTGTTCCTCGCGGCGGTGTTGTTGGTGGCGGTGCGTAGCAGCCTCGGCCCGGCGCTGGCCTGTGCGGCGCTGTCGTTTCTGACCTATGACTTTCTATTCATACCGCCGAATTTCTCTTTCAGTATTCAGCGTGAAGAAGACGTCCTGACGTTGCTGTTCTTCTTGTTGATGGCGGCGCTCACCGGCAACCTCGCGGCGCGTCAGCGTCGACAGTTGCAGGCGTTGCGCGACACGCAGGAAGAGACCAGCGAGCTGCTCGACCTGTCGCGCAAACTGACCGCCGCCACCGATCGCCAAGCGGTGGTTAACGCCGCCGCGCAGCACCTCAATGGCTGGAGCGATTTGCAACTGTGCCTGCTCAATCGCGACGGGCAGGGCGTCTGGACAGTCGAAACCGGCGCCCCGCTCGAATTGACCGAGTCCGAACGCGCTGCCGCCGATTGGGCCTGGCAGCACGATCAACCGGCCGGCATGGGCACCGGCACCCTGCCGCTCGGGCGTTGGTGGTGGTGGCCGCTTTCCGTCGAGGACGGCCCCTTGGCGTTGCTCGGTGTCTGTGCCAAAGAAGGCCAAACGTTGAGCGGGCAGCGGCGGCGCTTGCTGACGGCGTTGAGTCAACCGCTGGCGCAAGCGTTGGCCCGGGCGCAATTGGCCGACGATCTTGAAGCGGCGCGCTTGCACGGCGAAACCGAACAATTGCGCAGCGCCTTGCTGGCCTCGGTGTCCCACGACCTGCGCACGCCGCTGACGTCCATGCGCGGCAGCATCGACAGCCTGCTGGCACTGGGCGAAGCGATCCCGCTGGAGGATCGCCGCGAACTGCTCGAAGGCACCCGCGATGAAGCCGAACGCCTCGACCGCTACATCCAGAACCTGCTGGACATGACCCGCCTCGGCCACGGTGCGTTGAAGCTGGCGCGGGATTGGGTGTCGCCGGCCGACATCGTCGGCAGTTCGCTCAATCGTCTGCGCGCCGTGCTGGCGCCGTTGCAGGTCAGCACCGATGTGCCGTCCGAGTTGCCGCTGCTGTTTGTGCATGCCGCGCTGATCGAGCAGGCACTGGTCAATGTGCTGGAAAACGCCGCACGGTTCTCGCCAAGCCACGGTCGCTTGCAACTGAGTGCGGGAGCGAATGACGACGAGATTTTCTTCTCGGTCAGCGATGAAGGGCCGGGTATTCCCGAAGACGAGCGGGCGAAGATTTTCGACATGTTCTACACCGCCGCCCGCGGTGATCGGGGCGGGCAGGGCACCGGTCTGGGATTGGCGATTTGTCAGGGCATGGTCGGCGCTCATGGCGGGCGCATCAGCGTTGCCGACGGTATCGACGGACGCGGCACCTGCATCACCTTGCACCTGCCGTTGCAGACGCAACCGGGGATGGACAGTGAAGCCTGAATCCGACTGCGCTACTCTCTTGCCAATCCTTTGTGTTGATGTGAATTCATGAGCCAGACCGCGACCATTTTGGTCATCGACGACGAACCGCAGATCCGCAAATTCCTGCGCATCAGCCTGGCTTCCCAAGGCTACAAAGTGCTGGAGGCCGGCACCGGCGCCGAGGGGTTGGCGCAGGCGGCGCTGAACAAACCCGATCTGCTGGTGCTCGACCTCGGCCTGCCGGACATGGACGGCCAGCAAGTGCTGTGCGAGTTTCGTGAGTGGGCGACGACGCCGGTGCTGGTGCTGTCGGTGCGCGCCAGTGAAGGGCAGAAAGTCCAGGCGCTGGATGGTGGCGCCAATGACTACGTGACCAAGCCGTTCGGCATTCAGGAGTTTCTCGCCCGGGTGCGTGCATTGTTGCGTCAGGCGCCAGCGGGAGAGGTGCAGCAGGCCGCGCTGAGTTTCGGCCCGCTGACGGTGGATCTGGCCTACCGGCGCGTATTGCTCGACGGCGTCGAAGTGGCGCTGACCCGCAAGGAATACGCGGTGCTGGCGCAACTGGCGCGGCATCCGGGGCGGGTGATCACCCAGCAGCAATTGCTCAAGGACATCTGGGGGCCGACGCATACCGAGGACAGTCATTATCTGCGGATTGTCGTTGGGCATTTACGCCAGAAACTGGCAGATGATCCGACGCGGCCGCGGTTTATTGTGACGGAGGCGGGGGTGGGTTATCGGTTGCTGGAGCCGGAGGGCTCAATTGCTAGTGAAGGTTGCTGAGTAAAAGCTGAGCGTATTCTCCCCTATGCCATTCATCGGGACTGTCATTTCTATCAGGTGCCAATTGTCCATTGCCGGTTGTAGGTTCTTCTTGTCGAACTCGCCACACTCAAACAGTGTGCGAATCGGTGATGAACTCAACCAGCGTAAAGCGGAGCACCTATGGACGGCCTAAAAAATTTTGAAATGGATGTATCTGATGCTTTCATAACAGGATCAGCTCACTCTTTGCAGGCTCATTCTGGTTTGATGCCTCAAGCATCTCCGGATACGATTTTTCAGCGCAAGCCTACCGGCGGCAAAGAACCGTACACCTACAAGGTTAGCGATCCACGCATTGCACATGTTGATGATCAGGGGCTTGTCACCGCACTCAGTTCGGGTCAGGTCAGAGTGACGGCTTCAGATGCGACAGGGCAGGAGAAAAGCTACGTATTGAGCATTCCTAACGGTTATCGCTATTTCTCTTTTGGCGCGGGGCGATTGAGCAACTTACAAAGCGATGCGAACCGCGAAAGAGTCAGGTTGGCAGATATTTATGAGTTGAGGATTCTTTATCAGCGCTTTGGCTATGCGTGGCCGTTGAACGATGGACAGTTCTGGTCGACGACGGGATCTGCTGATACGCCAGAGCCTGCGCCTCCATATCCCATTGAAACGGGGAACAATGTGTACACGAAAAACATGAAAACCGGTGTCGAGCAGACAAATGACACGGGTCATGTTTTTGATTCCCTGGGCAGAAACCTGTAACGGTTTGCTTTCGGTGAGTGAACGCTGTTCAGGGAGCTGGTAACCAGTCCCCTGAACCATGCATTGCAGCTGCGTCGGTGCGCTCATCCCTGCTCGCTGTCATACCGATCCAGCGTATCCCGAGCAATTTCCCTGCCCAGTGCGATCAGCTCCGGCGCCTTGTAGAACTCGAAAAACCGGCAAACCCGCTTCGGTACGTTGATCAGGATATCCGGCGGGTACCCGGCGATCTTGTACTGCGCCAGCGAGGTCTGCATCACCTCGAAGCTCTGGTTGATCAAGTCCAGCAATGATGCCGGTCCGACGTTATCGATGATGAACGAGCCAGTTGCGGATTTCGGTGCGCCTTCGCGTTCGGGCGCGGCAGCGGGTTGTTGGGCTTCGGGTTCGGCACCTTCGAGCCACGGATTGATGTCCGCCGCTTCGGCCCTCAGGGCTTCCTGTTCCAGGCGCAGTAATTGTTCGGCCTGGGTGCGACGGAACGGCATCTTCGAACCCAGCGAACTGATCAAACTGTCGAAGCGCGAGCGAAACGCCGGCGGACGCTGGATCACCGGCAGTTTGTAATGCCCCTGGTTGGTCGAGTTGAGATTGACCGCGATGATCAGATCACAGTGGCTGGACACCACCGGCACGATCGGCAGCGGATTGAGAATCCCGCCATCGACCAGCATGCGGTTGCCCTGCATCACTGGAGTGAACAGGCTGGGAATCGCCGCTGAGGCGCGCATGGCCTGGTGCAGGCAGCCTTCCTGGAACCAGATTTCCTGTTGATTGGTGAGGTCGGCGGCGACGGCGGTGTAGGGGATGCGCAGGTCTTCGATGTTGATTTCGCCGACGATCTTGCGGATCTGGCCGAAGACTTTCTCGCCACGAATCGCTCCCAGGCGAAAACTCACATCCACGAGCCGCAGCACGTCGAGGTAATCCAGCCTTTCGATCCAGTTGCGATATTCGTCGAGTTTGCCGGCGGCGTAGATACCGCCGACCACGGCCCCCATCGAACATCCAGCAATGCAGGCGATTTCGTAGCCGCGCTTTTCGATTTCTTCAATGACGCCGATATGGGCATAGCCCCGGGCACCACCGGAGCCCAGCACGAGTGCGACACGCTTTTTCATCAAACTTCCTCCCGACAAGGGGCCACAATGCACTTATCGAGCGGGCGGCTCAATCGCCAGGGTCGTTCAGGGCGCCGGGAGCGTCGTTTTTTGCGGCGGCGTGTTCCTCTGGCGCTATTCTCTTTACCCGCGCGGTTTCATATGCAGGTCAGGCACTTTTTCGCGGCCTGACCGTCTTAACTGCACGACTGTTGACCTAACCTTGAGGTGTGAGTGATGAAAGCCTGGATCTGTGTGCCGTTGATTGCATTGGCATTGGCCGGTTGCGCCGGTAAAACCGCTTACCGCGACAGTTGCGGCAGCCAACTCGACACCGCTTGGCATGAGCTGGACCTGGCCAAGGCTGAAGGCTTTGCCGGTACCGTCAGTTATTCCAAAGCCTTGTCGCTCCTGACAGCCGCCAAGACCCAGCAACAATTCGAGGGTTTCGAGGGTTGCAGCAAGAAAGCCGAGAAGGCGCGTTTCTATATTCGCGAATCCCGTGCCGGACGCTAAGCTGCTGACATAGCGCAGGGAGGCGGTTTTGCCATGTCGGCAGACGCTTCCCCCGAGCCATTTGAATCAGGAGCAAGTGATGTCAGCGTTGGTTGACCGGTTGGTGGCCCATGTTCTGAGCCTGGAAGTGCGACTGCTGGCCTGTCAGGCGCGGTTGACTGCCCGGACCGACCCCGAGGCGTTGCACGATTTGCGCACGACGGTGCGCCGCTTGCGCAGTCTGTTGCGGCCCTTGCGTGGCTTGCCGGGTGTGGAGCAACTTGAGGGCGCCGCTTCGGCCGTCGGTCAATTGACCACGCCGTGGCGTGACCGTGAGGTGCTGGCGGCGTACTTGCTCCAGCACGATCAACCCGAAGCCGCGCAACGGCGCATGGCAAAGATGGCCGAGGCCTATCCGACGCTGGCGGCGAGCAGCGAGGTGGCTTCGCTGTTGATGATTCTCGACGCGTTCCCGCGTTTTCTGCGTGCGTCCCAGCGGCAGGGGTTGCTCAAGGGGCTGGAAAAACGCATCGAAAAACGCCTCGGCAAGCAATGGAAAAAACTCGATGAGGCGCTGCACGATCCGGCCCACGACCGTCATCGCCTGCGCTTGCTGATCAAGCGTGTGCGTTATGGCATCGAGGCCTACCCTGAACTGGACCGTTTGCCGCAAGCGGCGCTGGCGCGCTTGAAGTCGGCGCAAGGCGCCTTGGGCGATTGGCACGATTGCTGGCAGTGGCTGGCAAAAGCCGAACAGGAAGCGGATCTGCAGCCCTGCGTCGCGACGTGGCGGGCGACCATGATCAAAGCCGAGAGCAAGGCCGATCGCGTACTCGAAAAACTCAGTTCAACCTGCTTCAAATAATCCTCAAACCTGCCTGCATCCACTGTCACTGTGTGGGCGGGCTTCATCCTGTCCGAGATGTCAGTCTATTTGACCGGAATAGACGCTGCGGCGCTCTGCCTGGCTGGTTAAGATCCCTGCATTCACTTTTCGTTTTCTGAGGTTGCCATGCGCTTTTGCGATTTGCTCGAAGCGGTCCGCCGCGAACCGGAACTGACCATCCCTGCCGAATGGGCACAGGGCCGCGCCAGTTTCGGTGGCCTGGTGGCTGCGCTGCAATACGAAGCCATGCGCGCGAAGGTGCCTGCCGATCGCCCGGTGCGTTCGCTGGCGATCACGTTTGTCGGTCCGGTCGAGCCCGAAGTCCCGGTGACTTTTCAAGTCGATGTGCTGCGTGAAGGCAAAGCCGTCAGCCAGGTGTTGGGCCGGGCCATGCAGAACGGTCAGGTGGTGACGCTGGTGCAAGGCAGCTTCGGCGCCTCGCGAGCGTCGGAAGTGGCCGTGCCAGCCCTTCCTGCCCCCGAGATGAAGCCTTTGGACGACTGCCAGGAACTGCCGTACATCAAAGGTGTGACCCCTGAGTTCATGCGCCACCTGGCGATGCGCTGGAGTGTCGGTGGCCTGCCATTCACGGGCAATACATCGCGAGACATGGGCGGTTGGGTGCGTTTGCGTGGCGATGTGAAGGACGAACCTGTCACTGAATCGCACATTCTGGCGCTGGTGGACGCATGGCCGCCGTCATTGTTACCGCACCTGAAGAAAGTGGCGGCGGGCAGTACGCTGACCTGGACCGTCGAATTCGTGCAGCCGTTGCGCGATGTAAGCACGCTGGACTGGTGCAAATATCGGGTGGAAACCGAGTACGCCGCCGACGGTTACGGGCATGCCGCCGCCAAGCTCTGGAGTGCTGGAGGGGAACTGATCGCGATGAGCCGCCAGACCGTCACGATTTTTGCCTGAAGCCCGCAACGCGGGCTTACGCCTCCAGGTTGTGGTTACGGCGCTGCAAACCCAGTGCCGCAACGACGCCAACCACGCCAATGGCCACGTTGGCCAGGCTCAAGCTGAACACCCCGGACACGATCAAAAGAAACGCAACGATAAACAAAGGTACGGCAATCAGTTGCAGCGCCTGGTGGGTCGATTGCTGCTGATTGGTCGGGTACACGCGCCATTGCCACGCGGGAAGGTTGGGATGACGTTTGCCCATGTTGACTACTCCTCGATCCATGTTGAACACATGGGTTGAAGCATAGGCCGGAGTGGGAAGGTCGGCGAATCAAGCTTGGCTATGGACGCGATAGGGACGACGCCGGGATGCGATGTTGGCCGATCTGACGCCTTCGCGAGCAAACCCGCTCCCGCAGGGAGCTGTGTCGTTCACAAGTCCAATGTGGAAGCGAGCTTGCTCGCGAAGAGGCCCTCAGAGTTTCAACTGCCCAATCGCCTTGCTCAGCTCTCCAGCCAGTTTCGCCAACTCATTACTGGTCGTCGCTGAATCCACGGTCTGCTGCACGGTGTTTTCGGTCACATCACGGATACTCACCACCGCGCGATTCATGTCCTCGGCCACTTGGCTCTGTTGCTCCGCCGCCACGGCGATCTGCGTATTGCTTTCACGCATCTGCGCCACTGCGCCGGTGATATGCGCCAGTGCTTCGCCAGCCTCCTGCGCTTGCTGCACACAGTCGTCGGCCTTGTACGAACTCTCCTGCATGAAATCCACCGCATCGCGCGTGCCGGCCTGCAAAGCGCAAACCATGGTGGTGATCTCGTCGGTCGAGGTCTGCACCCGTTTGGCGAGGTTGCGAACTTCATCGGCCACCACGGCAAAACCACGGCCCATTTCGCCGGCCCGTGCAGCCTCAATGGCGGCGTTGAGCGCCAGCAAATTGGTTTGCTCGGCGATGCTGTGAATCACGCTGACCACGCCGTTGATCTTTTGACTGTCCTCGGCCAGGCGCTGGATCATCTCGGCGGTCTGTTGTACACCGCTGGACAGGCCGGCAATCGAATGCTGCACCCGTGCAACCACTTGCTGACCGCTACCAGCCAGGCCGTCGGCGGTCTGCGACAGATCGCGAGTGGCACCCGCGTGCTGGGCGATGTGATAAACCGTGGCAGTCATCTCGTTGATCGCGGTGGCCGCCTGATCGGTTTCGCTTTGCTGGCCGAGCATGCCGTGGCGCACTTCGTTCATGCTCGACGCCAGACGCGCAGCGCCGACATCCAGTTGCTGCGCAGTGTTGGCAACGGTGGTGACGACGCGCTGATAACCGGCCTGCATCGCGTTGAACGCGTTGGCCATCTGCCCGACCTCATCCTTTCCGGCCAGCGGTACACGGGCTGAAAGATCGCCGCTTTTTTCAACGTGCAACATCACGTCTTTCAACGTGTTGAGCTGGCTGAGCAGGAAGCGGATCAACAACTGCGAAGCGCCGAGCATCGCCAGCATCAGGATGAACACCGCCACGGCATAGTTGGCGAAGCGCTCGCCGAACACTTGCGTCAGGCTTGGGCCGTAGGCGATGACTGCTACTTGCTGGCCGTCGGCACGGCTGAACACTTCGGCGCCCATCAGCGGGTTGTCGCCGAACAGTGGCAGGTGGTTGATCTCGTTCCAGCCGTTGTTGTCGGTGATCTCCAGCAGCGGTTGATCGTGGAGGCGTGGCGCCTCCCCGCGTTTGAAGGTCAGCACTTGATCGGCCTGGGGCAGCACCTGCCCGGCCGGCCAGGCCTTGAGCAAGTGCGCCTGGGCTTGCGCCGACGCTTGTAACGCGAGACTGCGGGCCTGTTGTTCGAGCTGTACGGCGTACAACACCAGCAACAGGGTGGTGACGAAGGCGACCGCGTTGACCGCCCAGAATTTGTATTTCAGCGAGATATTGCTAAGCCAGGCACCCATGGAGGTTTTCTCTGATAGCGGAAACAGCATTGGCAAGGTGCCAGCATTGTGCCGCTATGCAGCTCTGGAAATCTTGATGTGTGTCAACAGCCGATGCTGTCCGGCTGTGCTCGCAAAAGCGTTGTGTCAGTCGCTATTTATTTATCTGACTCAGCGCTCTCGCGAGCAAGCCCGCTCCCACAATGGTTGTTGTGTGTGTCAGGGGAGGGAGGGGAGGTTGAAGAATGCCCGGGCACAAGCGGTCGAGTGCGCGGCGAGGTCTTCCTCGGTTTCACCCCGGTGCAACGCCACTTCGCGCAGCACTTCGGTCAGGTACGCCGGTTCATTGCGGCCATTCTTCGGTTTCGGGCGCAGGGTGCGCGGTAACAAGTAAGGCGCATCGCTTTCCAGCATCAGCCGGCCGCGCTTGATCTCTTTGACTAATGGATGCAAGTGCGTGCCCCGGCGCTCGTCGCAAATCCAGCCCGTGATGCCAATATGCAGATCCAGATCGAGGTAGCTGTACAACGCCTTCTGCTCGCCGGTAAAGCAATGCACCACGGCCGCAGGAAGTTGATCGCGGAAGTCCTTGAGTATCTCCAGCAGGCGCACACTGGCGTCGCGCTCATGCAGGAACACCGGCAATTGCAGCTCAACGGCCATTGCCAGATGTTCTTCGAGGACTTTTTCCTGTTGGGTGCGCGGTGAGAAATCGCGGTTGAAATCCAGTCCGCATTCGCCCACGGCGACCACGTTGGCTTCTTTGAGCAGGCTGCGCAGGCGCCGGGCGCTGTCGGCATTCCAGTCACTGGCTGAGTGCGGGTGAATCCCGGCCGTTGCAAACAGCCGTTGCCCACTGTCATCCAGTTGCTGGCACAGTTCCAGTGCCTGTTCGCTCCCCTCGACACTGGTGCCGGTCAGCACCAGTTGGCTGACCCCGGCGGTGTAGGCGCGGTCGAGTACGGCCTGGTGTTTGTCGGCGAAACTTGGGTTGGTCAGGTTGACGCCGATATCGATGAGTTGCATGGTTGCTACCTCGGGCCGAAGGCCGGAAAGCATACCAGAGCTGTAGATTCATCATAAAAGCCAAGAACTACAACGGCTTATGACTGTCTGTTGAGGCCGCTAGACGGCTTGTGTTGGTATGGTGGCCACTACTGTGCCACTCTCTCGCACTTTGCCAGCGCTCCTGGCGCTCTGTTTTCGTCGGCGATTTTGACCTCTCAGCGGTGAAATCGCCCCGTATTCTTTTCGGAGAGTGGATGATTCGTCCCTCGGTTTTGCTGCTGTTGTGTGGATCGTTACTGCTGCCGATGGCGGCGGTAGCGCGCCTGCCCGGGCCGCTGCAAGCCGTGCCGGCCGCCAAGGTGCGTGACTTGTCCGAGATCCGCGGCAGTCGCGTGCTGCGGGTGCTGGTCAACCAGAGTCGGAACAGCTCCGGCGAAGTCCAGGGGCAGGCCATCGGCGTCGAATACCATCGCCTGCGCGCCTTCGAGCAATACCTCAACGGCCATGCGCGTGACGGCCAGGAAATCACCCTCAAGATCATTCCCAAAGCCAAGGATCAACTGCTCGGTGCCTTGCAGCGCGGTGAGGGTGATCTGGTGGCGCCCGGTGAATTGCTTGATTTGCAAGCCGGCCGTGCGGTCGCCAGCAGTGAGCCGATAGCCAGCGACGTGCCGCTGGTGCTGGTCGGCATCAAGGGCGAGCGGCGCTACACCAGGCTTGAGCAACTCGCCGGCAAAACCCTCGCCTTGCCCACCGGCAGTGCGGCCGGGGAAGCGGTCAGCCAACTCAATCAGAAGCTGGCGCTGCATAAGCTGGCGCCGATCAAGATTGAATGGGTCGATCCGACACTGGCGGTCGAGGATGTACTGGAAATGGTCCAGGGCGGCATCTTTCACCTGACCATCGTCGAACAACCGATTGCCGAGCGCTGGGGCAAGATCCTGCCCAAGCTGCGTGTTGAGCGGCAACTGAGGATCGGCGATCCCGGCGAGGAATACTGGTTCGTGCGCCGGGATGCATCGATGCTGCGGGCGAGCATTGATCGCTTCCTCAGCGGTTACAAGAAGCCGTCGAACGAAGATGTAGCGTTTCTGCGCATCTATCGCCGTCTGTATAAAGTCCACTATCCATTGGCCAAGGCCGACCGTCAGCGTCTGGAGAAACTGCGCCCCGTGCTGCAAAAGCATGCCACGGCGCAGAACATGGACTGGCTGAACCTGGCAGCGTTGGCATTCAAAGAGTCGCGCTTGCAGCCCAGTGCCCGCAGCGGCAGTGGCCCGACCGGGCTGATGCAGATCACCCCGTCCGCAGCGCGGCGGGTCGGTGTGAACAATATTCAGAATCTCGATGCGAATGTGCAGGCTGGGGCCAAATACCTGGCGATGATCCGCCGCAAGTTCTTCGCCAGCCCCAAGCTCAATGAGCGCGAGCGCATGGCGTTCACGCTGGCGGCTTACAACATCGGGCCGGAGCGGGTCCAGGGTATGCGTGCCGAGGCCCGGCGGCGGGGGCTAAATCCTGATCAGTGGTTCTTCCAGGTCGAGCGCATTGCCATGGAGCAGGTGGGAATGGGGCCGGTCAGCTATGTTAATAGCGTGAACAAGTATTACTTGGCCTTCGACCGGGAGCGGGAATCATTGGAGCCCGGTGGGCCGAAAGTTGTCTCACGCAAATAATCTAATAAATCGATTGTTATGGCGAAATATTTGCGCTTTTAACATAGAATTTACTGATTAATATAGCGGCCAATCCACACACACTTCTCGCAAAACAAGGAATGCCCCATGAGCTCTCTGATCAATAAGGTTCTGTTCACCCGCGCAGGCTACGGCTTGACCCTTCTGCGCATCGCTGTCGGCGTGATCTTCGCTGCCCACGGCTCGCAGAAACTCTTCGGTCTGTTCGGCGGTTACGGTCTGGCTGGCACTGCGCAGTACATGGAAAGCCTGGGTCTGACGCCTGGGTATGTGATGGCCACGCTGGCCGGCGGTACCGAGTTCTTCGCCGGTCTGGCCTTGATCATCGGCCTGCTGGTTCGTCCGGCGGCGCTGGGCCTGACGTTCCTGTCGCTGGTTGCGATCTTCACCGTGCACATCAGCAACGGTCTGTTCATGGCCAACAACGGTTACGAGTTCGCTCTGGCGTTGCTCGGTGGCAGCCTTGCCGTTCTGATCGAAGGTGCTGGCAAGCTCTCGGTGGATCGCGCCATCGCCGGTTGAGCGCTCTGACTCACGCCTAAGGCTCGCATTGTGCGAGCCTTTTTTGTTGCGGCTGATTCTTGACACTGATCGGTCACGTTCTCTAGGATGCTGCTCATGCGCCGATTTAAACAGCTACTTGCGGGGCGCCAGGTGACTACAACAGTTGCCGTCAGAAGCCGGAACAGGGCTTCGAAATACCGCTAAAGCGCTGGTTCGGTGTTGCCTCTCACCTGCCACGCAGACTTTTGAGGCAGAGACACGACACGATGAATGCACTACGCCCTCCAGCACGTCCCGCGCCGATCACGGCACATATCACCCAACGCAATCCAAAAATCCTGCTTGGCGGCAAACATCAGCCGACGCTGTTGCGTTATCTCGATGGCTGGCCACGTCGCAGCGGCGGCCCCGCCGCGTTCCTGATCCAGTTTGTCGAGGACGGCGAGTCGCTGGCACGGTTTGCCACTGACAGTTTTGATCTGGCCGTGATTCAGGCGCCGAGCCAGGAAGACGTGCCGCACATGATCACGCAACTGGTTCGCGTCGCACGGCAAGGCTTGATTACCCGTCGCTAGGGTTTTCAGGGGTAGTCGATGGCCACGATGTACACGAACTGTTCGCCAGTCGGTGTCTGTACCCGCACTTCTGCGTCGAGCGCCTTGCCGATCAGGGCGCGGGCCAGCGGCGAGTCGATGCTGATCAGGCCCAGTTTCAAATCCAGTTCATCCGGGCCGACGATGCGGTAGCGCGATGGCTTGCCGTCTTCGTCTTCGATGGTCACCCAGGCGCCGAAGTAGACCTTGTTCGGGTCGCTGGGCTTTTCGCTGACAACCTTCAACGCTTCCAGCCGTTTGGTGAGGAAGCGCACACGGCTGTCGATCTCGCGCAGCATCTTTTTGCCGTAGGTGTATTCAGCGTTCTCCGAGCGATCACCCTGAGCCGCCGCCTCGCTGACCGACTGCGTGACCTGTGGACGGCGCACATGCCACAGTTCATGGAATTCAGCGCGCATCCGCGCTTCACCTTCGGGGGTAATCAGCGCGGTGCCGGCGGTACGGGGAGGGCGATAACGGCTCATGGCAATTTCTTGTGAGTTAGACGGCTGGAGTCTATCAACCCTCGCGCAACACTGTCAGCGGACTTGCGTTGAGTGCCCGACGTGTACCGAAGACGCCCGCGCCCCCGATCAGCGCCGCGCCAATCAGCGGTAGCACCAGCAGCCACGGGTGCGGATGCCACGGCAGATCGAAGGCGTATCGATACAGCACCAGGCTCACCGCTTCCGAACCAATGGCCGCGAGCAGTCCGCTGACCGCGCCGAGCAAACCGAACTCAATGCGACGTGCCTTGATCAGCAACTGCCGCTCCGCGCCCAGTGCTCTTAGCAATGCACCTTGGCGAATACGATCATCCAGCGTTGCCTGCAACCCGGAAAACAGCACTGCCATTCCCGCCGCCAACACAAACAACAACACGTACTCCACAGCCAGCGTGACCTGGGCGAGAATGCTGCGCAGTTGTTCGAGCAGGGCTTCGACCTGAAGAATGGTCACAGCCGGGAAGGCCCGCGACAGATCGACGATCTGCTGGTCGTGTCCAGGCGCCAGATAGAAGCTGGTCAGGTAGGTCGCCGGCAGATCCTTCAATGTGCCGGGCTGGAAGATCATGAAGAAGTTCGGCTGGAAATTGTCCCAGTTGATCTCGCGCAGGCTGGTGACCTTCGCTTCTCGATTGACCCCGCCAACGCTGAACACCATGTGATCGCCGAGTTTGAGCTTGAGGCTCTCGGCGACCTTGCCTTCCACCGACACCCCGGGAACATCGTCAGTGGGCTGTTCAGTCCACCACGACCCGGCGGTGAGCTTATTGCCGGGCGGCAAGTCGGCGGCCCAGGTCAGGCTCAAGTCGCGTTGAATGGCGCGGTCGCCAGCAGAGTCCTTGCTGACGATCTGCTGCACCGCTTCGCCATTGATGCTGATCAGGCGCCCCGGCACCACCGGATACAGCGGCGCCGCTTGCGCTGACACGTTGATCAGGTGATCGGTAAAGGCCTGTTTGTCGGCTGGCAAAATATTCAGGGCAAAATAGTTGGGGGCATTTTTCGGCAGTTGATTTTGCCAGGTGTCGAGCAGTTCGCCGCGCAGCAGGGCGATCAAGGCCATGGACAGCAGGATCAGCCCGAATGCCAGCGATTGGCCGGCTGCTGCGAGCGGATGACGCAGCAATTGACCCAGGCCCAGACGCCACGGCAAAGAAGCACGGGCGAGCATGCGCCGCAGGCTTTTGAGCAACAACAGAAGCAAGCCACCCAACACCAATGCGGCGACCACGCCACCGCCGAGCAAGGCAAACGTCAGCAACAGATCAAGGCTCAGGCGCCACATGATCAGGCCCAGCGCGCCGAGCGCCGCGCCATAGACCATCCAGGTGCTCGACGGGATCGGGAGCATGTCGCGGCGCAAGACTCGCAACGGCGGCACTCGCCCCAACGCCGCCAGTGGCGGCAGCGCGAACCCGGCCAGTGCCACCAGCCCGGTCGCGATCCCGGCAAGGGCCGGAAACAGGCCACCTGGCGGAACATCACTCGGCAGCAGATCATGCAACAGCGCGAACAAGCCCAGTTGCGCCAGCCAACCGAGTAACGCACCACTGAGGGCGGCGAACAGCCCAAGTGCCGTCAGTTGAATACTGAACAGCAACATGGTTTCCCGTCGCGACAAGCCGAGGCAGCGCAGTAATGCACTGGCATCGAAACGGCGACTGGCAAAACGGTTTGCCGACAACGCCACCGCCACGCCAGCCAGCAGCACCGCGACCAGGCTGGCCATGTTCAGATAGCGCTCGGCCTTGCCCAGCGCGCCGCCAATCTGCCGATTGCCGTCGCGGGCATCTTGAATCCGCTGATTCGCTGCTAGCCCTGGCTTGATCAGTTGTCGATAGGTTTGCAGTGCTTGCGGTTCGCCGCGCCACAGTTCGCGATAGCTCACTCGGCTACCGGGCTGCACCACGCCGGTCGCGGCGAGATCGTCGAGGTTGATCAGCACGCGTGGCGTCAGGCTATAAAAGTTACCGGCTCTGTCCGGTTCGTAAGTCAGTACCCGTGTCAGCTTCAGGGGCTTCATGCCGACGTCGATGCTGTCGCCGATCTTCAGGTCCAGCGCGGTCAGCAGGCGTGACTCGACCCAGGCTTCGCCGGGCTGGGGTTCGCCTCCGGGCTCTTCAGTTGCGAAGGGGACCGGGGCGCTTTTCAGTTCACCGCGCAATGGATAGGCGCGGTCTACCGCTTTGATGCTCGACAACTGAATGCCGTTGTCGGTCGCGATGACACTGGAAAATTCCACGACCTGCGCGTGATCAAGGCGTAATTCGGTGCCGATTCTGATTTGTTCCTGACGGGCCGGTGAGCTGCCTTCCAGTACCAGGTCGGCGCCGAGAAACTCGGTAGCGCGCAGCATCATGGCGCCATTGAGGCGGGCACCGAAATAGCCGATGGCGGTACTTGCCGCTACGGCGACCACCAAGGCGAAGAACAACACCCGCAGTTCTCCGGCGCGGGCATCGCGCATGAGTTGACGGATGGCGAGACTCAACAGACGCAACAGCGGCAGGCGTGCCATCAAGGCTCCAGAGGGGCGACCAACAGCCCGGCTTCAAGTCGGATCAGGCGCCGGCATCGATGGGCCAGGCGTTCGTCGTGGGTCACCAGCACCAGTGTGGTGCCGCGCTCCTTGTTCAATTCGAACAGCAAATCGCTGATGCGCTCGCCGGTGTGGCTGTCGAGGTTGCCGGTGGGTTCGTCAGCGAACAGCACGTCAGGCTCGGCGGCAAAGGCTCGGGCAATCGCCACGCGCTGTTGTTCGCCGCCCGAGAGCTGGCGCGGCGAGTGAGTCAGACGCTGGCCGAGGCCGACCCGTTGCAGCAATTCAGTGGCGCGCTCGCGGGCGTCTTTACGGCCATCAAGCTCAAGCGGCAGCATGACGTTTTCCAGCGCGTTGAGACTGTCGAGCAATTGAAACGATTGAAAGACGAAACCCACATGTTCGGCACGCACCCGAGCGCGCTGGTCTTCGTCGAGATTACCCAGACTCTGGCCGGCGAGGGTGACTTCGCCGCGGCTCGGTAAATCGAGACCGGCAAGCAGGCCGAGGAGGGTGGATTTGCCGGAACCGGACGCGCCGACGATGGCCAGGCTGTCGCCCTTGTTCAGTTCCAGGCTGAGTTCGTGCAGGATAGTCAGTTCACCTTCCGCGCTGGGAACCACTTTGCTGAGGTTCTTCGCGGTGAGAATGCTTGCGCCCATGGAGAATCCGATGCGTGTGTGGTTTTTGAGTGCTGGCCTGGCCTTGATGTGCATGGCCCAGAACGCAGCGGCGGGTACTGTCCTGATCGTTGGGGATAGTATCAGCGCCGGTTTCGGGCTGGATACCCGCTTGGGATGGGTCTCGTTGCTCGAGCAACGGCTCAAACAGGAGGGTTTCGACGACAAAGTAGTGAATGCCTCCATCAGTGGTGACACCAGTGCCGGAGGCCAGGCGCGGCTGCCCGCGCTGCTTGCAGAGCATAAGCCCGACCTGGTGATCCTCGAACTGGGTGGCAACGATGGCTTGCGCGGAATGCCGCCAATTCAATTGCAACAAAATCTTGCTTCGATGATCGACAGCTCCCGCCAGAGCGGTGCCAAGGTGCTGTTGCTCGGCATGCAACTGCCGCCCAATTATGGCAAGCGTTACACCGACGCTTTTGCCCAGGTGTACGGCAAACTCGCCGACGCAAAAAAGATCCCGCTGGTACCGTTTTTCCTCGACGGCGTGGGCGGTCATCCAGACTTGATGCAGGCTGATGGTTTGCACCCGGCAGTCGGGGCTCAGGGCAAGTTGCTGGAAAATGTCTGGCCTACGCTAAAACCGTTGTTATGAGGCTTTTCTAGCGGCAGGCTTTCGGCTAATGTGGCGCCCCCTTATTCGGAGCCCCCAATGCCACGTTCTGCCTGGTCTCTTTTTGCCTACCAACTGATCGAGCCTGACGAACAGCTGGATCTGTTCGCCTGCCAGGAAGTGCGGGTGCATCTGGTGACCCGTCAACTGGAACTCGGTGGTTCTGCGGATCGGACCCTGTGTGGCAGCCTGCTACCGGCGCAGCCGCGCTGGTCGAGCGTAGATCGTCGGGTGTTTCAGGATCAGCGCCTGTGCTCGCTGTGCCGGGCGATTCTGGAGTCGCAGAAGCGCGGCACCTCACCGATCTGGCCTGAGTTGCGCTTCGAACTCTAAAATCTTGAGTCAATAGGTTGACCGCGTCTTGAGAGCCAGCCTCCTCGCCGCAGGTCTTGTGGCTCCCCGAATTCCCGAGGTGCGGTGTACAATCGCGCGCTCATACCCTTGTTGATCATGCGAAGGATGTTCCGGATGTTGCCGCGCTTTCCTGCCGTCGCCCGCTGCCTGTCTCTTGCCGCCCTGTGTGTGGCCGGTCCCGTTGCTGCATTGGAGTTTCCCCTGCCACCGCCTGGTGAAGACATCATTGGTCAGGTGCAGGTGATCAAAGCCAAGTACGAAGACACTTTCGCTGATCTGGGCACCGCCTACGATCTGGGCTATTCGGAAATGCTCGCGGCCAACCCGGGTGTCGATGCCTGGTTGCCCGGCGCCGGCACCGAGATCGTTCTGCCAACCCGTTTCATTCTGCCGCCGGGTCCGCGTGAAGGCATTGTCATCAATCTGGCCGAATACCGTCTCTACTATTACCCGAAAGGCCGGAACGTGGTGTACACGTTCCCGCTGGGGATCGGTCGTGAGGGCTGGGGTTCGCCAATCGCGCACACATCGATCATTGCCAAGACGCCGAACCCGACCTGGACGCCTCCAGCCTCGATCAAGGCTGAACACGCTGCTGATGGTGATCCGCTGCCCAACGTGGTGCCGGCCGGTCCGGACAACCCGCTGGGACCTTTCAAATTCACCCTCGGCACGCCGGGCTATCTGATCCACGGATCGAACAAGAAATTCGGCATCGGCATGCGTACCAGTCACGGCTGTTTCCGCATGTTCAACAATAACGTGCTCGAGATGGCCAGCATGGTGCCGGTCGGTACCTCGGTGCGTATCCTCAATGAGGCCTACAAGTTCGGGAGCAGTGGCGGCAAGGTTTACCTTGAGGCGCACACGCCGATCGACGACAAGGGCGATCCGTCGGTGGTCGACAAGCACACAGCGGTGATCAACGCGATGCTCAAGCGTGATGACATTACTAACAACCTGCGCGTGAACTGGGATGTGGTGCGTGATGTGGTAGCGGCCGAGGATGGTCTGCCAACCGAAATCGGTACGCCAAACACGTCGGCGCCGATTGTTTCGAACACGCCGATCGACCCGCTGCAGTAAGGTCGGATCCGAACCCGTCGAGCCTTGAGGCATCGACGGGTTTTTTATTGCCAGGACAAAAGTACCGGCAATAAAAAAGCCGACCCAAAAAATGGGTCGGCTTGATAATAATCCCGAAGGACTATTACTTGCGGCTAGCCTTGTCGAGCATGCGCAGAGCGCGCTCGTTAGCTTCGTCAGCAGTCTGTTGTGCTTTTTGAGCAGCAGCCAGAGCTTCATCAGCTTTACGGTAAGCTTCGTCTGCACGAGCCTGGGAGCGAGCAGCTGCGTCTTCAGTAGCGGTCAGACGTGCTTCGGTTTCTTTCGATACGCTGCTGCAACCGGTAGCCAGAACTGCGGCCAGAGCCAGAGCAGAGAATTTCAGAACGTTGTTCATCGTGTTCCCCTTCAAGGACTTTCAATTAAGTGGCTGTCTCCTCGGATTGAGGAAATAGCCGGCGTACATACTACCCATTACTTGTAGTAAGTAAACTGACGTAGCGCAAGAAGCAAAAAAAATTGTAGGCGCTGATTCTTTTTCGAGCAACTTTTAACTGCCCTGTATAAAAAACATCCAGCTACAGGCCCCGCGCTGAGCGAGTCAATGAGAAAAAGTTCCCGTTGTCATGTGCTGTTTTTGCAGAGTTGTCTAAAGTCTTTCTAGATGAATTCGTCCATACTTTTGTTCCGATTCTGCGTGCTGCTTCGCTTATCTTTGTTCATGTTGAGGTGACTTTATAAAAGGCGGCACGTCTTAAGTCTCAACATCCGGCAATGTTCAGGTGAGCGGCCCGGGAGATATCGTCTCCAGGCCATCCCTGCGTCCATCGGAGCAGCCCCCCCGTCAAGCCGCTTGATGACGAGCGTACCTTGAGCATTTTTGCCAATGGTGCCTACTATTTACAGGTGCTCGATTGCGTGGGATCGGTGTGGCTCTTCTCGTTGTCCATCAGGCACGGGGTGGCGTAGATGTTCCTTCGCCGGAAAAACATCGGTAAGGTAGGGGTCAAAATTCAAGACCCGCGAGGAGTAGTGATGAGCGAGGCGTTGTCCATCCACCATGACCAGGCTGGTCATCAGTTCGAGACCAATGTGGACGGTCATCGTGCCTACCTGACCTACATGGATCTGGGTAAACAGACCCTGGATATCTATCGCACGTTTGTGCCCAACGCCCTGCGTGGCCGTGGCATTGCCGCAGCGCTGACAGAAAGCGCGTTGCAATACGCCGAGGAAATGGGCTACACGGTCATCCCCTCGTGCTCCTACGTCGAGCGCTACATGGAGCGTCATCAGCGCCGCGCTGCGAAAATCTGAACAGCACACACAAAAACGCCGGGCAATGAATGCCCGGCGTTTTTTTATGCCTGTAAAACGCGGATCAACTGCGCTCGCGTTTGGGCAACACATCCTTGAGCTTGGCGTGCATGCTGCGCAGGGTACTCTCGGTGGCGGACCAGTCGATGCAGGCATCGGTGATCGACACGCCGTATTGCAGGTCGGCGAGGTCTTTTGGAATCGCCTGGCAGCCCCAATTCAGATGACTCTCGACCATCAGACCGATAATCGACTGGTTGCCTTCGAGGATCTGGTTGGCCACGTTCTCCATCACCAGCGGTTGCAGGGCCGGATCCTTGTTGGAGTTGGCGTGGCTGCAATCGACCATGATGTTCGGCTTGATCTTGGCCTTGTTCAGCGCCTGCTCGCACAGGGCGACGCTGACCGAATCGTAGTTCGGCTTGCCGTTGCCGCCGCGCAATACCACATGACCGTAGGCGTTGCCTTTGGTGGTGACGATCGATACGCCACCTTCCTGATTGATCCCGAGGAAACGATGCGGGCTGGACACCGACTGCAGGGCGTTGATCGCTACCGTCAGGCCGCCGTCTGTGCCGTTCTTGAAGCCGACGGCCGAAGACAGGCCCGAAGCCATTTCACGGTGCGTCTGGGATTCGGTGGTGCGCGCGCCGATAGCCGACCAACTGATCAGGTCCTGCAGATATTGCGGGGAGATCGGGTCGAGGGCTTCGGTGGCAGTCGGCAGGCCTTTCTCGGCCAGATCCAGCAGCAATTGACGACCGATGTGCAGACCGTCCTGGATCTTGAACGAGTCGTCCAGATACGGATCGTTGATCAGGCCTTTCCAGCCGACGGTGGTGCGCGGTTTTTCGAAATACACGCGCATGACCAGGTACAAGGTGTCGCAGACTTCCTCGGCCAGCACCTTCAGGCGTTCGGCGTATTCGTGGGCAGCCTTGATGTCGTGGATCGAGCACGGACCGATCACTACGAACAGGCGGTGGTCGGTGCCATCAAGAATGTTGCGAATGACTTCGCGACCCTTGGTGACGGTGCGCAGGGCCGCGTCGCTCAGAGGGATATCACGCTTGAGCTGATCAGGAGTGATCAGGGTCTCGTTAGAGGCGACGTTTAGGTCGTTGATCGGTAAATCAGCCATCGTTTACTCGTCAGGTCACGGGTGCCGGCCGCCAGCGATCCCCGCGCGGCGGAACACAGCAGATTTAAGCGCGTCGGGGAGCTGAACCTTAGCGCGTTAGACGCCTGCTCGACAATGGGCACGTCACTGTTTAAAACAGAGCCTAATCCAGCAATGGCTGCGCGAAAGCCTTGCGAACGCTGTCGTGGGAGAACTCGTCGGCATGTTGCTCGACCCAGTGCAGGGCCAACGCCTGAATATCCTGCAGGGCATCGTGAGCATCGTTTATTCGGCAATAGCGTTCGATCTGACACACTTGCTCACCCATTCGCGCACTGAACAGCGCCTGTTCATCGGTGAAGGCGATGCCCACCAGATACCCCTTTTTACGCCGCAGACACCACGCCACATAGCCCGGATAACAGATATCGGCATTGAGCGTCGGCATGCGGATTTGCAGCGCCGTGCCATGGCGCCAGGCGCGGTGATAATTGCAAGCGATCCCGCCGAGGCTGATAGTGTGCAGCTGTTGTCTGGAAATACACTCAGGCTTGAGCAAGGTTAATTCAACCGGCACTTCGTCCGGATGAGGAATGAAACGTCCCATGAGCACAGACTCCCTGTGTCGGCCATTTGACATTGTTTCCCCCAGTATAGTGGTCGAATCGCAGCTGACCGATTTCGACGCTGACCAGCGGCTGTTGGCGATGAACGGCGTTTCGCTGGTGATTTTTACCAGCGTCGGTTGCGCCAGTTGCCGGTATGCCCGTGAGGTCTTGCCCGGTTTGGATCTGACGGTGGATCGCTTGTGCTGGATCGACGCCGGCGAAAACGGTGGCCTGGTGGCGCGGTATCAGGTCTTTCATTTGCCGGCGTTGTTTGTCGTGCGTGACGGCGAGTTCTTTGGGGCATTGCACACGCGCCTGACGGTCGATGCGCTCAACGAGGCATTGGCGCAGGCCTTGGTTCGAATAGCAGAGGAGTTGCCATAAATGGGGACAATCAGCAAACCGGTGGTGGGGATTATCGGCACCGGCGCAATAGGTGGTTTCTACGGTTTGATGTTGGCGCGCGCTGGGTTCGATGTGCATTTTCTGTTGCGCAGCGAGTTCTCGTCGGTCGCCGAACGGGGCTTGCACGTTAACAGTGCGGTGCATGGCCCGCTGACGTTGAGCCCTGTGCAGGCTTATTCTTCGGCCCAGGACATGCCGCCGTGTGACTGGTTGTTGGTCGGCGCCAAGACCACCAGCAATGTGGGTCTTGCCCCCTCGATCATTCAAGCCTCGAAGCCCGGCGCGAAAGTGCTGCTATTGCAGAATGGTCTGGACGTCGAGGACAGCCTGCGTGAACAGTTGCCCGATTCGCTGCACCTGCTCGGAGGTCTGTGCCTTATCTGTGTACACCGCGAAGGGCCTGGGCAAATAACCCATCAAGCTTTGGGTGCTGTGAATGTCGGTTACCACAGCGGCCCGGCCATCGATGATGCCGGACGCATGGCGATTGTCGAAGAGGGCTGCACTTTGTTCCGCGCCGCGGGTATCGACTCGCAGGCGATGCCCGATCTGCAGCAGGCACGCTGGCAGAAACTGGTCTGGAATATCCCCTACAACGGTCTTTCGGTGTTGCTCGGCGCGAGTACCACGCCGCTGATGGCCGACGCCGACAGCCGCGCGTTGATCCAGGCGTTGATGACCGAAGTGGTGCAGGGGGCCAAGGCCTGTGGGCACGACATGCCGCCCGGTTACGCCGAGTACCTGTTCATGATGACCGAGAAAATGCCGGACTACTGGCCGAGCATGCACCACGACTTTTTGCACAAGCGTGCGCTGGAACTCGAGGCGATTTATGCCCGGCCACTGTCGGCCGCGAAAGCGATGGGCTGCGAGCTGCCACGTATCGAAGCGTTGTATCGCACGTTGGGTTTTATCGACCGCCGCAACGTTTAAGTTTTTTTGTGAAAGGGCGGGTAGGCATGGCCAAGAACATCGATGACAAACTGGTGCTGGCGATTTCATCGCGCGCCTTGTTCGACCTGAGCGAAAGCCACAAGGTCTACCTGTCGAGCGGCGTTGAAGCCTATCGGCAATATCAGATCGAGCACGAAGACGAGATTCTCGCACCCGGTGATGCCTTCCCGTTGGTGGAAAAACTCCTGAGTCTTAACAGTCGCCTCGGTCGTGCTCGGGTCGAGGTGATTCTGGTGTCACGCAACAGCGCCGATACCGGCCTGCGAGTGTTCAACTCGATTCACCATTACGGTCTGGCGATTTCCCGTGCGGCGTTTGTCGGCGGGCGCAGTCCTTATCCGTATCTGAAAGCGTTCGGCTGCGATCTGTTTCTCTCCACCCATGCCGAGGATGTGCGTGCGGCACTGGATGCCGGTTTCGCCGCCGCGACGATTCTATCCGGGGGCGCCAGCCGTGCGGCCAGCGATGAGTTGCGCATCGCCTTCGACGGTGACGCGGTGATCTTTTCCGACGAGTCTGAACGCGTCTATCAGTCCGGCGGGCTGGAGGCGTTTCAAGCCAAGGAACGTGAGTCGGCCCGCGAGCCTTTGCGCGGAGGGCCGTTCAAGGGCTTTCTCGCCGCGCTCAATTTGCTGCAGCGCGAGTTCCCTGACGACGACTGCCCGATCCGCACGGCGTTGGTGACGGCGCGTTCGGCGCCGGCGCATGAACGGGTGATTCGCACGTTGCGCGAGTGGGATATCCGCCTCGACGAATCGCTGTTCCTCGGCGGCCTGACCAAGTCGGCGTTTCTTGAGGCCTTTGCTGCCGATGTGTTCTTTGATGATCAGACCGGCCATTGCGAACTGGCCCGCGAAGTCGTCGCTACTGGCCACGTGCCTCATGGCATCAGCAACGAACCGTCGATCTAAAGCCCCGGTGCTTCAAGAAGTTGCGTCACACGTCGTACTCGCCAAGGCACTGCTAAGCTGAATCAAATCTGCGCCATGTTGGCTTGCGAGGGGGTCATATGATTCGTTCGATGCTGTATGCCACTGACCTCGGTCTGTACGCACCGTTAGTGATGCAGCACGCCTTGGCTTTGGCGCGAACGTTCGATGCCGACCTGTACGTCGTGCATGCGGTGGAGCCGATGGGGTTGTTTGCCGAATCGGTGTTGCAGAGTTATCTCGACGAGCAGGCGTTGAACGAATTCCACAGCCAGGGTTTGAAAACAGTCATCGCCAATATCGAGCAGCGGGTACTGGAAAGTTTTCGCGAAGAACTGGGGGACGAGGGCGAGCTGGATCTGCAGCGCATTCGAGCGGTGCGCGTGCTGCAGGGCGATCCGTCGCAGGTGATTCTTGATCAGGTACAGAAACTCTCTGTCGATTTGCTGATCGTAGGAAGTCACAGCCACGGGGTGGGCGCGGAAACGCCGTTGGGGCGCACGGCCGCTCGAGTCCTGCAATTGGCCAAGGTGCCGGTGTATCTGGTGCCACTGGTGGAGCGTCGGCGGCGGGAGGATCGCTAAAGCAGGAATAATGGCGCTTTGATAAAAAAGTTCTAGATTTATTATTCTAACCATTAATATAGTTATATATCGTCGCTGATGCCCGTGGCGTCTACCTGCTTTGAGGGATACATATGAAGCTTCAACAATTGCGCTACATCTGGGAAGTGGCGCACCACGACCTCAACGTTTCCGCTACAGCCCAAAGCCTCTACACCTCGCAACCGGGCATCAGTAAACAAATCCGTCTGCTGGAAGACGAACTCGGCGTCGAAGTGTTTGCCCGCAGCGGCAAGCACCTGACCCGCGTGACGCCGGCCGGCGAGCGCATCATCACCACCGCTGGTGAGATTCTGCGCAAAGTCGAAAGCATCAAGCAGATCGCCCAGGAATTCTCCAACGAGAAGAAAGGCACCCTGTCGATCGCCACGACTCACACCCAGGCGCGTTATGCACTACCGCCGGTGATCAGCAATTTCATCAAGCAATACCCGGACGTGGCGCTGCACATGCACCAGGGTTCGCCGATGCAGATCGCCGAAATGGCTGCTGACGGCACCGTCGACTTCGCTATTGCCACCGAAGCGCTGGAGTTGTTCGGCGATCTGGTGATGATGCCGTGCTACCGCTGGAACCGCTGCGTGGTGGTGCCGCAGGGCCACCCGCTGACCAAGCTGCCGAAGCTGACCCTCGAAGCGCTGGCTGAATACCCGATCGTGACTTATGTGTTCGGTTTTACGGGACGTTCGAAACTCGACGAAGCCTTCAGCCATCGTGGCCTGTCGCCGAAAGTGGTATTCACCGCCGCCGACGCCGACGTGATCAAAACCTACGTGCGCCTGGGGCTGGGCGTAGGCATCGTGGCGAAGATGGCGGTCGACACCAAACTCGACAACGACTTGGTGGTGCTCGATGCCAGCGAGCTGTTCGAATCGAGCGTGACCAAGATCGGTTTCCGTCGTGGTACTTTCCTGCGCGGGTTCATGTGCGACTTCATCGAGAAGTTCGCGCCACACCTGACCCGCGAAGTGATGGCCAAAGCTATCCAGTGTCACAACAAGCAGGAACTGGAAGATCTGTTCGACGGCGTCGAACTGCCCGTTCACTAAGCGCCCGCCTCAGAGCACCTCGGTGACAGTGAACTGTTGCCGGGTGCCCGCCACCAGAATCTCGACCTCATCACCTTCCAGCTTGCCTAGCAGGCTCTTGCCCAGTGGCGAGCGTGGGGTTATGACAGTAATTGGCTGACCCACCACATCGACTTTCAGGCCCGCCGCATCCGGGGCCAGAAACAGCCACTGCTCGCGCCCCTTTTCATCTTCCAGGCCGAGCAGGGCGCCCACTTCTATACCTCGGTTTTCGTCGTGCGCGCGCAGCGTCAGGTTCTGGCACAGCGCCAGTGACTGGCGAATTTCCTCGATCCGTTTCGCTTGCCCTGCCGCCAGATACGATGCCTCAAGCCCGAGGGTGTCGTACTTGTTTTCGGCGATGTTTTCTTCGTGGGTGGCGGTTTCGTAAGCGGTTTGCGCAGCGCGTTCGGCGATGTCGAGGTCGATGCGCAGTTTGTCGAGAATCAATTGGTGGACAGTGTGCTTGTTCATGATCAATCGCAGAATTGTAAAACGTTGGCGCGGCTTTTTTCGCTTGGCGCGGTCTGGTCCTGTTGCAGCCAGAACTGGCATTTCGGGTTTGACTGGTTGCGGCCGCTGCTGCGTGCCTGATCAAGGCGATTTTGCTGCTCGTTCTTGCGCAGGTTTTCTTCGTACTGCTCGAACAGCGGACTCTGCGGTGCAATGTCCGGTTGTGTCCGGACGGCTGGCGGGTTGGCCAATTGCTGTACAGCCTGGGCGACCGGCGCCAGTTGTTCGTTGAACAGAACGCGTGAAGCCAGCCAGCACGTCAGCGCAATGGCAAGAAAACCCAGCCATATGCCCAGGGCAATGCTGCCGGTCAAATGCAGCGCGCTCAGTTGAACCGGCAAGGGGCGACGCGGGTTAGGACGGTAGGGCATGGCTGCCTCCTGGCGGATGGGTGCGGGCAAATGGTGATTGTCGCACGAAGATTAATCGCCGTCGGCTCTTCTGCATGAGGTCATTTATGCGGACAATCGGTGTTTTGCCAACGGGAGTCTTGAATGCCGGAACCGAAAACCCGCTGGGATATTTTTTGCACCGTGGTCGATAACTACGGCGACATTGGCGTGACCTGGCGCCTGGCCCGGCAACTGGTGGCCGAGCATTCGCTGACAGTGCGGTTGTGGGTCGATGACTTGCGCGCATTCGAACGCATTTGTCCGCCAATCGATATCAACGCCGCGCAACAATGGCAGCAAGGTGTGGAGGTTCGACACTGGCCAGGCGAATGGCCAGAGACGGACGCCGCTGACGTGGTGATCGCCGCGTTCGCCTGCCAACTGCCGAGTGATTACATGAGCGCCATGGCCGAGCGGGAAAAACCGCCGTTGTGGATGAATCTCGACTATCTCAGCGCCGAAGACTGGGTCGTGGGTTGCCACGGCCTGCCATCGGTGAAGTATAAGTCGGTGCAGAAGATATTCTTCTTTCCGGGATTCCGTCCAGGAACGGGCGGATTGTTGCGTGAGCGAGGTTTGCTCGAACAGCGTCGGCAGTTTCAGCAAGATCCCCAGGTGCAGCGAAAATTCCTGCACGGTCTTGGGATCGACCGCGTGCCTGAAGCCCAACTGATTTCGCTGTTTGCCTATGAGAACGCTGGTTTGGCCAGTTGGCTCGATGTGCTGGCAACCGATGCAAAGCCAACCCATCTGCTGGTGCCTGAAGGTCGGATACTCGGCGACGTCGCGCGATGGCTTGGGATAGAAAATCTCGACGTCGGGGCGATTCATGTTCGTCAATCGCTGACGGTGCAGGTGCTGCCGTTCGTCCGCCAGGATCAATACGATCATCTGCTCTGGTGCTGCGATTTCAACGCGGTGCGCGGGGAAGACTCGTTCGTGCGGGCGCAATGGGCGGGGCGGCCGATGCTCTGGCACATTTATCAGCAGGACGAAGACATCCATCTGGACAAGCTCGATGCCTTCCTCGCGCTCTACACAAAAGGCCTGTCACCGGCCGCTGCCGAGGCGATGAGCGGTCTCTGGCGAGCCTGGAGCGCCGGTCAGCCGATCGGCGAACACTGGCTCGCGGCCCGTCATCATTGGCCAGAACTGCAGAAAAATGCCGAAGCGTGGTGTCTGGAACAAGGCTTGCAGGCCGATCTTGCCGCGGCGCTGGTACAGTTTTACCTAAATTGGATATGATACGCGGCCTAGATTTTTGTAAATCCCATCCAAATTCGGATATTCGCAATGAAAACTGGTAAAGAACTGAAACCCGGTACCGTGATCCGTCTCGAAAACGATCCTTGGCTGGTTCAGAAAGCTGAATTCACCAAGTCGGGCCGTAACAGCGCGATCATGAAGACCAAGCTGAAAAACCTGCTGACCGGTTACAAGACCGAGATCGTTTACAGCGCCGACGACAAACTGGACGACGTAATCCTCGACCGCAAAGAAGCGACCCTGTCCTTCATCAGCGGCGACACCTACACGTTCATGGACACCACTGACTACACCATGTACGAGCTGAACGCTGAAGACATCGAAGCCGTTCTGCCTTTCGTTGAAGAAGGCATGACCGATGTTTGCGAAGCGATCTTCTTCGAAGAGCGTCTGGTTTCCGTAGAGTTGCCGACCACCATCGTGCGCGTAGTTGACTACACCGAAGGTTCGGCTCGTGGCGACACTTCCGGCAAAGTCATGAAGCCAGCCAAGCTGAGCAACGGTACCGAGCTGCAAGTTGCCGACTTCATCGAAATCGGTGACAAGATCGAGATCGACACCCGCGAAGGCGGTTCCTACAAAGGCCGTGCCAAATAAGCACTGCTTTTTGCGGAAAGAAAAAACCCGACCATTGAGTCGGGTTTTTTTGTGCCTGCGATTTGTGCTGTTGCTCATCCTCTGTGGGAGCGGGCTTGCTCGCGAATACGTTGTTGCATCCAGTGAAGGGTTGACTGACAGGACGCCTTCGCGAACGAGCCCGCTCCCACAGGTTTTTTGCGTTTATCTCAAACGGTGGTGTGCAAACGTACATCAACATTGCCACGGGTGGCGTTGGAGTACGGGCAGACTTGGTGCGCCGCTTCGACCAGGCTTTGCGCGTCGGCCTGATCAAGGCCCGGCAGGCTGATGTGCAAATCGATGTCCAGACCGAAACCGCCTGGGATCTGGCCGATGCCGACGTGGGCGGTGATCGAAGCGTCGTCCGGGATTTTGCGTTTGGTCTGGCTTGCGACGAATTTCAGCGCGCCGATGAAGCAGGCCGAGTAACCGGCGGCGAACAGTTGCTCAGGGTTGGTCGCTGCGCCACCGGCACCGCCGAGTTCTTTCGGGGTTGCGAGTTTGACGTCGAGGATGTTGTCGCTGGAGATTGCGCGACCATCACGGCCACCGGTGGAAGTTGCGATTGCAGTGTAGAGAGTTTGCATGGTGTGAGCCTCGTTCAGTGTCGTTTTTTGCGCTAACTGTTTGCGCGCTAAGTAAGTGCGAGATGAATGTAGCTCGCAAATATTTTGTGCGCAAGATAATTTTTTCAAAAAATGTCGGCCCTGATGTGTGAACAGTCCACTAATCATCAAAAGTGCATGATCTGAAAGGAATTTTTGAGTTGGCGCAGAAACATTGTGGAAGCGGGATTGCTCGCGAAGGCGTGGTGTCTGTCAACGAACAGGAATTTGACACCCCGCTTTCGCACGCAAGCCCGCTCCCTCATGGGGGGAGGTAATGGATTCAGGTGAGGCTGTCGTGCAGATGGCTGCGAAGTGCCTGCAACTCAGCTTGCAGATTCTGCAGGCGCTCCAGGGTGAAACCGCTGGCGCCTAGAATGCATTGCGGAACTGTTCTGGCTTGTTCCTTCAGTGCCCGGCCCTGTGCGGTCAATTCGACAATCACCACGCGTTCGTCTTCACGGCTGCGGGTGCGGCTGAGCAAGCCTTCGCCTTCCAGGCGTTTGAGCAATGGCGTCAACGAACCCGGATCCGTCAGCAGTCGTGTGCTGATTTCTCCGACAGTCAGACCGTCCTTCTCCCACAGCACCATCATCGCCAGATACTGCGGATAGGTCAGGCCCAGCGCTTGCAGCATCGGTTTGTAGACCTTGGTCATCATCAGTGAGGTCGAGTGCAGGGCGAAGCACGCCTGATTGTCCAGCAGCAGGTCTTCGCAGGTGTCGCGTTCGGATGTCATGTCAAAGCCTTGATCGGTGATGGTCATGAATCTAGCGTCCGAATGTTTAATGCGCCAGATAATTCTCCAGTTCTAGTGGCGGCCCAGATCACGCAGGAGTGCCAGATCCCACGGCGGTACGGGGCTGAATCGGGTCTTGAGGTATTCCAGCAACAAATGACTGCGCGAATGGGTTTGCCGTTCCATGCGCAACGCGTAGATGCCCGCGGATTCCGGCGCAGGCAGGCCGTGCTCGCAGAACAGCGGCAGCAACTCGCCGCGCAACAGGTACTCGCTGGCGAGCCAGGTTGGCAGGTGCGCAATCCCCAGCCCGGCCAAGGCGCCACACACCAGTGCCTCGGCGTTGTTGGCGCTCATGCGAATGCGTGCGGGACGATGCAGTTGCATCTTCCCGTCTGCCTCGAAACGCCAGGCAAAGGGCGGGGCGAGACCTTCCCAGTCCAGACCGTCGTGTTCACTCAATTGCGCGGGATGGTCTGGCACGCTTCGGCGTTTGAGATAGTCAGGGCTGGCGCAGGCAATGCGCACTATGCTTGCCAGCGGAGTGGCCACCAGCCGTGTGTCGGCCAGTTGTCCGGCCCGCAGCACCAGATCCACTTTGCCCAGGTTCGAACCGCTCATATCGACGAAGCTGTCGATCAGGTGCAACTGCACATCCAGCCCGGGATACAGAACGAGGAAGTCAGCAATGACTGGTGCCAAGTGTCGCCGCCCGAACGCGGCCGGGGCGTCGATGCGAATCAAGCCTTCCGGCGCACTGCTCAGGGAAACGGCTTCGGCGCGGGCCAGTTGCAGTTCGGCGACGATCCGTCGCGCCCGTTCGGCAAAGGCCAGGCCTGCGGGGGTGGCGCGCACGGCGTGTGTGCTGCGGATGAACAACTGGCTGCCGACCGCGCTTTCAAGGCTGTCGATGCGTCGAGCGACTGCCGAAGGCGTCAGTGGATGAAGGCGTGAAGCGGCGGAAAAACTGCTGCTTTCCAGCACATCGAGAAACAGCCCGAGTTGATCGGTCAATTGATTGGGGTTCATGTCGGTTCAACGCTTTTGCGAAATCGGCATAGCCATTGTGCGTTGCTGTGCGTTTCCCTGCCAGCCGCGACTGCGTAGGATGAATCGCCTGACGTAAGAGGAATTTGGCTGTGATGGACTTCTTGTTGTACCTGCTGTTCGGCGCGGCCCTCGGCACACTCGGTGGCATCTTCGGCATCGGTGGCGGCCTGATTGCCATTCCTTTGCTGGGCGTGTGGTTCGGGCTCGACCAGCAGATTGCCCAAGGCACCGCGCTGGTGATGGTGGTGCCGAACGTGATGCTGGCGCTGTGGCGTTACCATCAGCGCAATCGCATCGAACTGCGGCATGCGTTGCCGCTGGCCGTCATGGGCTTCTGTTTTGCCTGGATCGGCTCGATCTGGGCGGTGGGCATCGATGCACAGACGATGCGCATCGGTTTTGTCGCCTTTCTGGTCGTTTTGTCCGTCTATAACCTGGTGCGCATACTAGGCGCGCGGCCAGCGACGACACCCCGGATGCGTTATTCCTGGCCATGGCTGGGTGTACTTGGTGCGGCGTCCGGAACCATGGGCGGGTTGTTTGGTGTCGGCGGAGCCGTGGTGGCGACGCCGGTGCTGACCAGCGTGTTCGGAGCCACTCAGGTGGTTGCTCAAGGCCTGTCGCTGGCGCTGGCGTTGCCGAGCACTGGCGTCACCCTGGTCACCTACGCGGTGCATCACGAAGTTGACTGGATGATCGGCCTGCCACTGGCCATCGGCGGTCTGGCGAGCATCAGTTGGGGTGTGAAAGTTGCCCACGCGATGCCGGAAAAAATTCTGCGTGGGCTGTTCTGCGGCTTCCTGGTGCTGTGTGCGGTGATGCTCGCGATTAAAGTTTGAAGCCGTCGACGATGTGTTCGGCCAGGCACTCGGTAATCGGGGAAGGTTTGTTCAGGTTGCGGATCAGCATGATGCTCGCCTCGGGCAGCAGCGGCAGGTTTTCGTCGGCGCCGAGAATACGCATATCCGGGGTGATCAGGCTTTCCAGTTGGGCGGTGATCGCCAGACCAGCGCTCACCACCGCCATCAGCGCCGACAGGCTGGTGCTGTTGTAGGCGATGCGGTAATCGCGGCCCATTGCGTCCAGCGCATTGCATGCCCACAAGCGACAGAAACAATCACTGTTGAACATCGCCAAAGGCAACGGCGTCTGTTCGTGGGCGCTGAAGTTTTGCGCCTCGGCCCAGACGAAGCGCTCCTTGCGCAGCAGTTGACCAATCTCGTTGCCCGGCTCGCGGGTCACGATCGACAGGTCCAGGTCGGTGCGCTGCAATAGCTGTCTGGTCGATTCGCAATGCACTTCGATCTGGATCAGCGGATAGAACTGCGCAAACCGCGACAGGATTCCCGGCAGAAAGCGCATCACGTAATCATCCGGCGTACCGATGCGCACGGTGCCGACCATGTGCGGCTCGCGCAAGGTGTTGAACACTTCGCTATGCAGTTTGAGGATGCGCCGCGCGTAACCGAGCAGAACCTGACCCTCTGCAGTCAGTCGCACCTGACGGCCATCACGCTCGAACAGTTGGCGCTGCAACACGTCTTCTTCCAGCCGCTTCATTTGCATGCTCACCGCTGATTGCGTGCGGTTGACCATCTCGCCAGCGCGGGTGAAACCGCCCTGATCGGCAATCGCGACAAAGGTGCGCAGGACATCGGTATCGATACTGGGGTAGGCCGACAATTGATGAATCTCCGTGATGAATGCCATCAGAAACATTCGTTGGATTGATCTTAGCGCCAGCGCGAGACTGGGGCCATCCACAACGGAGGGCAATACGATGAAAGGTCAAAAAGTCTATGTAAGCGATGAAAGAGTTCCTGTTCATCTCATCTCGGATCTGCTGCACAAGTTTAGTCGCTGGTACGAGCTTCACCGCGAACGCGAGTTGCTCGCCAGTCTGAGTGACGAAGCGCTGAAAGACATCGGCGTCAGTCGCGCCGACGTCGAACATGAGTCGGTGCGGCCATTCTGGGACGATCCGATGCACAAATGATCAGGGCATTACTACACAAACCACTTTCAGGTGAGGTAGGTTGCGAGCAGACAAGGAGATGCTCATGCCCGCGACACTGTCCTTTTCCCTTAAACAGGCTCGACGTCTGGCGCTGGCTGCCCAAGGGTTCAACGGGCGCCAGCCGCCGACCGTCAAGGCATCGCACCTTAACCGGCTGATCGAACGGCTGGGCCTTTTGCAGATCGACTCTGTCAATGCCGTGGTGCGCTCGCACTATCTGCCGCTGTTCTCCCGTCTCGGTTCCTATTCTTCTGACTTGCTCGACCAAGCGGCCTGGACTTCGGGACGGCGTCGCACGTTGTTCGAATATTGGGGGCATGAGGCATCGTTGCTGCCGCTGTCGATGTATCCGTTATTGGCGTGGCGGATGCAGCGCGCCAAACGTGGCGAAGGCATCTATCAGCAGTTGGCGAAGTTCGGTCGCGAGCAGCAGGGCACGATTCGTCGGGTGTTGGCGTCTGTTGAAGCACAGGGTGCTTTGGGGGCCGGCAGTCTGTCGACCCGCGAAGACAAGGCTGGGCCTTGGTGGGACTGGAGTGCGGAGAAGCATGCGCTGGAATGGTTGTTCGCCGCTGGCGAAGTGACAGTGGCGGGGCGGCGCGGATTTGAGCGTTTGTATGATTTGCCCGAGCGGGTAATGCCGGCGTCGATCCTGCAGCAGACCCTGCCTGATGAGGCCCAGGCGCAGCGCGGATTATTGCTGCATGCCGCTGAAGCACTGGGCGTCGGCACGGAAAAAGATCTGCGTGACTACTTTCGTTTGAATCCGGCGGATGCCCGTCCGCGTCTTGCCGAACTGGTTGAGGCCGGACAGTTGCTCACCTGTGAAGTGGCCGGTTGGCGGCCAATCGCCTATTGCCTGCCGGAGCCGAAAGTCCCGCGCAAGGTAGCGGCCAGCGCGCTGTTATCACCGTTCGATTCGTTGATCTGGGAGCGTAGTCGCACCGAGCGTCTGTTCGATTTCCGCTATCGACTGGAGATCTACACGCCTCAGGACAAACGGGTTTACGGGTACTACGTGTTGCCGTTTCTACACAACGAACGGATTGCTGCGCGGGTCGATCTGCGTTCCGAGCGGGCATCGGGGCGATTGGCGGTGCAGGCGGTACACGAGGAGGCGGCGGGGCTGGATGACGAGGGGATGCTGGCGCTGGCGGTGAACTTACGGCGGATGGCGCATTGGCTGGGGTTGGAGAGGGTGCAGCTTAATTGTCAGCGCGAGAGTGCAGGGCGGTTGCGGGTGGCATTGGCGCAAATTGATGTTGATTGATTGGGCCTTTTCGCGAGCAAGCCCACACTGGATTGGTGTTGTTCACTAAACCAGTGTGGGAGCGGGCTTGCTCGCGAATGCGACCTGTCAGACGCTAGATGCCTGACTGATTCAACGGCGAACCTGCTTCAGCGTCTCAGCAATCAAAAACGCCAGTTCCAGCGACTGATCGGCATTCATCCGCGGGTCACAGTGCGTGTGATAACGATCCGACAAGCCATCTTCAGTGATCGGCCGCGCCCCGCCAATGCACTCGGTGACATTCTGCCCGGTCATCTCGATATGAATCCCGCCGGCATAAGTGCCTTCGGCTCCGTGTACCTGGAAGAACTGTTTCACCTCGCCGAGGATCTGCGCAAAATCACGGGTCTTGTAGCCGCTGCTGGCCTTGATCGTGTTGCCGTGCATCGGGTCGCAACTCCATAGCACCTGCTTGCCTTCGCGCTGAACCGCACGGATCAGTGCTGGCAGGTGATCGCCAACCTTGTTCGCGCCCATTCGCGCGATCAGGTTCAGGCGACCCGGATCGTTGTCCGGGTTGAGCACGTCGATCAGGCGGATCAAATCGTCGGGGTCCATGCTCGGGCCGACTTTCACCCCGATCGGGTTGTTCACGCCGCGCAGGAATTCGACGTGAGCGCCGTCGAGCTGACGGGTGCGGTCGCCGATCCACAGCATGTGCGCCGAGCAATCGTAGTAATCGTTGGTCAGGCTGTCACGACGCACGAAGGCTTCTTCGTAGTTCAGCAGCAATGCTTCATGGGCGGTGAAGAAACTGGTTTCGCGCAATTGCGGCGAGCTGTCCATGCCGCAAGCGCGCATGAAGGCCAGGGTTTCATCGATGCGGCCAGCGAGGTGGCTGTACTTCTCGGCCAGCGCCGAGTTGGCGATGAAATCGAGATTCCATTTGTGCACTTGATGCAGGTCGGCAAAACCGCCCTGGGCGAAGGCGCGCAACAGGTTCAGGGTCGCGGTGGACTGGTGATAAGACTGCAGCAGGCGTTCCGGGTCCGGCACACGGCTTTTTTCGTCAAAACCGATGCCGTTGACGATGTCGCCACGGTAGGCCGGCAGGGTCACGCCGCTGATGGTTTCGTCGTTGGCTGAGCGCGGCTTGGCAAACTGGCCGGCCATGCGCCCGACCTTGACCACCGGGCAGCCCGCGGCGAAGGTCATGACGATGGCCATTTGCAGCAACACTTTAAACGTGTCGCGAATTTTCGCCGCGGAAAATTCGGCAAAGCTTTCGGCGCAGTCACCGCCCTGCAGCAGGAACGCCCGCCCCTGAGTCACTTCGGCAAACTGACGACGCAGTTCGCGTGCTTCGCCGGCAAACACCAGTGGCGGATAGCTGGCCAGCGTCTGCTCGACCTGGCGCAAGTGCGCGGCGTCGGGGTATTGGGGTTGTTGCTGGATCGGCAGGGCACGCCAGCTTTCAGGGCTCCAGGGTTGGTTCATCACGGTCTCTAAGGTTCTACGCACGGAAGGCCATGGTATCAGCAAATTAGTGCGTGACCTGTTCCTGCCCCTTCGCCGACAATCGCCTCTTTGCCACGGCGCCAAAGCGGTGCCATCGCGTCACCGCGCTCGGTGACCATCAGGAGACGAAATGACTGAGGAGCGCGTCGAGCATCTGCTCGCCGAAGTACAGGATGAGTTCGGCGTGATTCGCGTGCTGGAAGTGGCGGATTACCGCTTTCTCGAATTCGGCGATGCAATCGAGCAGAGCTGTGTGTTCACCGCTGATCCGAGCTGGCTGGAATACGACTACACCCGGGCGATGCTGATTGGCGCGTTGTGCCATGAGCGCCCGGAGAGTGCGCTGTTCCTCGGACTGGGCGCCGGTACGCTGACTCAGGCCTGCCTCAGGTTCCTGCCTCTGGAGGATGTCGAAGCGATTGAGCTGCGTCCCGATGTGCCGCGTCTGGCCGTTGAATACCTTGGGCTGGATGATGATCCGCGTCTGTACATTCGCGTTGGCGATGCGCTCGAGTTGCTGCCAACCGCCGAGCCGGCGGATCTGATTTTTGTCGACCTCTATACCGATGTCGGGCCGGGCGTCGGGCACCTTGCCTGGCGTTTCCTGGGTGACTGTCAGAAGCGTCTGAATCCGGGCGGCTGGCTGGTGATCAATCAGTGGGCCACCGATGACGGCAAGCCGCTGGGTGCGGCGTTGTTGCGCGGGCTCTATCACCGGCATTACTGGGAGTTGCCGGTGAAGGAGGGCAATGTAATTCTGATTGTCCCGGCGGATCTCGATCAGGCACTGGACATGCAGGCGCTGACGGCCCGGGCCGAAGCACTGGCGCCGCAGTTGGGGTATTCGTTGCAGTCGTTGATCAAAGCCATTCGTCCGGCGACTTGAGTCTTCAGTGCTGACCCCTTCGCGAGCCAGCCCGCTCCCACACTTGAAATGCATTCCAAATGTGTGAGCGGGCTGGCTCGCGAAGAGGGCCTGAAGAGCACCACATTTCTCAGATCCCTTTGAAGATGCCCGGGCGCCGTTCAACCAGCGACTTGATACCTTCCTTGGCATCCTCACTACTCAGCAACTTTTTCACCAGCGTCGGCAACCCCTGCGCCGCCGCCGTCTCACCTTCATAGCGCGCCTGTCGCGCCGATTGCAACGTCGCCTGTACCCCCAACGGCGCCTGTCGGGCAATCCGCTCAGCCAGTTCAATCGCCCGTGGCAGCAGATCTTCGCTGGCCATCACTTCCTGCACCAACCCCAGCCTTAATGCGTCGTGGGCATCAAACTCATCCCCGGTCAGCAACCAGCGCATCGCATTGCCCCAGCCGGCCACCTGATGAAAACGTAAAGTCGCGCCACCAAAAGGAAAGATCCCACGCTGAACTTCCATTTGCGCGAAGCGGGTATTGCTCGCACACAGGTTGATATCCGCTGCCAGCATCAACTCGATACCAATGGTCAGGCAGTAGCCCTGCGCTGCAACAATCACCGGTTTGCTCACCCGTGGCCCGACGAAAACGCCCCAGGGATCGCAACCGCCGGTCGGAACCTGCCAGCCTTGCGCAAGGGCGGCGCTGGCATTGACCAGATCCAGACCGGCGGTAAAGTGTTCGCCATGCCCGAACACCACCGCTACCCGCGCCTCGCTATCCGCCTCGAACTCGCCGTAGGCCAGGCTCAGCTCATTGAGCAGGTCGAGGTCGAACGCATTGCGCTTGGCCGCTCGGTCGAGGCCGATCAGGTGGACATGACCACGACGTTCTCGGCTGACGCGGCCGGGGCAGGGCTGGTTCATGGCTAAATCCTCAGGCAGGAAGGGCGGGGCAGCGACGGTATGCCGCACATCGGTGAATCGTTTTAGCGTCATCACCCGTAGGGCCGGGCCTTTGAAAAATAGACCTTGGCGCGATTATCCGCAAAACCCCATTACACAGCGGTGACGCACGGATTCAGGCGATAAAAAAAGCTCCCTTTTTGGGCAAAATCCGGTATAGTGCGCGCCGGCCTTTAACCGGGCCGCGTTTAGGTAGCGCAATTTCCCGAAGTCAGCTTCGGCTGCACGTCCGCATTGCGGGCTCTTCCCGGACGATTCTTTTTCTCATTCATTCGTTTTCGCAAATCCCCGCCGACAAAGCTGCCAGGGCGACTCTTGAGTCTCAACACGGCATGCGCAGCTTTGGAGCATGGGTCTTTGCGGATGCACTTAGAGGCAGACCCATGACCCAGGAAACCGGCGGATTCGCCGCTTTTAATCTTAATCCGAATATTCTTGCAGCCGTCGCAGCGACCGGCTACGAAGAGCCTTCGGCGATTCAGCAGCAATCGATCCCGATCATCATGGCCGGCCAGGACATGATTGGCCAGGCGCAAACCGGTACCGGTAAAACCGCCGCGTTCGCACTGCCTATTCTGCACCGCATCGATCCTGCCAAGCGCGAACCGCAAGCCCTGATCCTGGCGCCAACCCGAGAGTTGGCGCTGCAAGTAGCAACCGCTTTTGAAACCTACGCCAAGCAAATGCCAGGCGTCACCGTTGTCGCCGTTTACGGCGGCGCGCCGATGGGCCCGCAACTGAAAGCAATCCGTAACGGCGCACAGATCGTTGTCGCCACTCCGGGCCGTCTGTGCGACCACCTGCGTCGCGACGAGAAAGTGCTGTCGACCGTGAACCACCTGGTTCTCGACGAAGCTGACGAAATGTTGAAACTGGGCTTCATGGATGACCTGGAAGTCATCTTCAAGGCTCTGCCAGCGACCCGTCAGACCGTTTTGTTCTCGGCTACCCTGCCGCAGTCGATCCGCGCCATTGCCGAACGCCACCTGCGCGATCCGCAACACGTCAAGATCCAGACCAAGACCCAAACCGTTACCGCGATCGAACAGGCTCACCTGTTGGTTCACGCTGACCAGAAGACTTCGGCCGTTCTCAGCTTGCTGGAAGTGGAAGATTTCGACGCTCTGATCATGTTCGTGCGCACCAAGCAAGCGACCCTGGATCTGGCCAGTGCCCTCGACGCCAAAGGCTACAAAGCCGCTGCGCTGAACGGTGACATCGCCCAGAACCAGCGTGAGCGCGTTATCGACTCGCTCAAGGATGGCCGTCTGGACATCGTTGTTGCGACCGACGTTGCTGCTCGTGGTCTGGACGTTCCGCGCATCACTCACGTTTTCAACGTGGACATGCCGTACGATCCAGAGTCCTACGTTCACCGTATCGGCCGTACGGGTCGTGCCGGTCGCGAAGGTCGCGCACTGCTGCTGGTGACTCCGCGTGAGCGTCGCATGCTGCAAGTGATCGAGCGTGTAACCGGTCAGAAAGTGGCTGAAGTACGTCTGCCGGACGCTCAGGCTGTTCTCGATGCGCGCATCAAGAAGCTGACCAACAGCCTCTCGCCGCTGGTGGCTGATGCCGAGTCGACTCACGGTGAACTGCTGGATCGTCTGACTGCCGATATCGGCTGCACGCCGCGTGCTCTGGCTGCTGCTCTGCTGCGCAAGGCCACCAATGGCCAAGCGCTGAACCTGGCTGCAATCGAGAAGGAGCGTCCACTGGTGCCGAACAATGCACCGCGTGGCGACCGTCCTGAGCGCACCGGTGATCGTCCAGATCGTGGTGACCGCGAGCGTCGCGCGCCAATGCCTTTGGGCGAAGGCCGTGCTCGTTGCCGTACCGCGCTGGGTGCGCGTGACGGTATCGCTGCGAAGAACCTGCTGGGCGCTATCCTCAATGAAGGTGGTCTGGCCCGTGAAGCGATCGGTCGCATCCAGGTGCGTGACAGCTTCAGCCTCGTCGAGCTGCCGGAAGATGGTCTGGACAAACTCCTGACCAAACTGAAGGACACTCGCGTTGCCGGTAAGCAGCTGAAACTGCGTCGCTATCGCGAAGATTGATCCGCTCCTGGCTGATTGATCGAACATAAAAAATCCCCGACTGGTTCGGGGATTTTTTTTGCCTGTTTTCTGGATTCACATCAATCCATGTGGGAGCGAGCGTTCTCGCGAAAGCGTCAGCCGAAACGATATATATCCATCCCCAACGCCCCCATCGTGAACCCCTTGTGCGCCACACTGAACTCGCCTCCGGCACCTCGCGCAAAATACAGCGGCAGCAAATGCTCATCACTCGGATGGCTTCGCACCGCGTTGGGCGCCTGCTGACGGTAGTCGTGCAGCGCAGCCTCATCGTTGGCTGCAAGTCTGTCGATCATCCAGTCACGGAAGGCCTTGGCCCATGGCTCGACACTTTCCGCACCGGCATGCCAGTCCAGCTCACGCAGGTTGTGAGTGATGCTGCCAGAGCCGATCAGCAGAATCCCTTGTTCGCGCAGGCTTGCCAGCGCACGGCCGACGCGTGTTTGCAGTGCCGGACCGCCGCGACTCGGTAACGAAACTTGCACCACTGGAATATTTGCCTCGGGATACATCAGGGACAGCGGCACCCAGACGCCGTGATCGAACGGGCGCTGTGGATCGAGGCGCACGGGTAGGCCTTTAATGGTCAGCAGATCGGCGACCTCGGCAGCCAGTTGCGGATTGCCCAGCGCCGGGTACTGCACTTCAAACAGGGCGCGCGGGAAACCGCCGAAGTCATGCAATGTCTCGGGTTGCGGATGGCTGCTGACCAGCAATTCGTGACTCTCCCAGTGTGCGGAGACAATCATGATGGCTTCGGGCCTGGGCAATTCGGCGGCCAGTCGTGCGAGGGCTGGGCCGCTGGCGCCGGGCTCCAGCGCGAGCATGGGCGATCCATGGGAGATAAACAGGCTGGGAAGCATGGACGGGTTCCTGAGCGGTAAGATGGGCCATCTTCAGTCAGTTCATTGATCTAAATCTAATATAAGTTTTAACGCTTTTTGATCGATTTTTTAGGAGCGACACATGCAGCCTGAGTTTTGGCACAAGAAGTGGGCATCTGACCAGATCGGCTTTCATCAGCCTGAGGTGAACCCCCATTTGCAGCGGCACTGGCCGGATCTGTCGATCCCTGTATCGGCCCGCGTACTGGTGCCACTGTGTGGGAAAAGTCTGGATTTGCTGTGGCTGGCCGGGCGTGGCCACAAGGTTTTAGGGGTTGAGCTGTCGGAAAAAGCTGTCGAGGATTTTTTCAGCGAGCAGCGGGTGTCCCCGCAAATCAGCGAGAGGGGCATATTCAAGGTATATCGCGCTGGATCTATCGAGCTTTGGTGTGGTGATTTCTTTGCACTGAAAGCGGACGATGTCGCCGATTGCGCAGCGCTGTACGACCGGGCAGCGATGATCGCGCTCCCGTCACCGATGCGTGAGCAGTATGCGGCGCACCTTCAGCAGATCTTGCCGCAGGGCTTGCAAGGATTGTTGATTACGCTGGATTACGATCAGTCACAGATGTCCGGGCCGCCGTTCGCGGTATTGGACGATGAGGTGCAGCGGTTGCTGGGCGGCGGTTGGCAGGTGCAAGTGCTCGAACAGCAGGATGTGCTGGGGGAGAGCTGGAAGTTCTTGCAGGCGGGCGTGACGCGGTTGGAGGAGAGGGTTTACCGTATTTCCGGTCATTAGTTGTTTTTCGGCAGTACTGACGTTATCGCTGACTTGCCAGCGATGACGTCAGCCAGAGCAGCCCATGACTCGAAGCAATAAAAAAGACCCGCATCACTGCGGGCCTTCTTTTTTTACGTGAGCTGGATCAACCGCGACGACGCAAAGCGTCGATACGCTCTTCCAGAGGCGGGTGACTCATGAACATGCGGGCGAAGCCCTGCTTGATACCACCGTTGATGCCAAACGCACTCAGGGTGTCCGGCATGTGTACCGGCAGGCCCTGTTCGGCACGCAGGCGTTGCAGTGCACCGATCATCGCGCTGGTACCGGCCAGACGTGCACCGGCTTCGTCGGCGCGGAATTCGCGTTTGCGCGAGAACCACATGACGATCGCACTGGCCAGGATGCCCAGTACCAGTTCGGCGAAGATGGTGGCCACGTAGTAGGCAATGCCCCGGCCTTCTTCGTTCTTGAAAAAGAACTTGTCGACGAAGTTGCCGATGATCCGCGCGAAGAACATCACGAAAGTGTTTACCACGCCCTGGATCAGCGCCAGGGTCACCATGTCGCCATTGGCAACGTGGCCGATTTCGTGAGCCAGCACGGCTTTCACTTCATCGGGCGAAAAACGCTCGAGCAGGCCCTGACTGACGGCGACCAGTGCGTCGTTCTTGTTCCAGCCAGTGGCGAACGCGTTTGCTTCGTAAGCGGGGAAAATACCGACTTCGGGCATCTTGATCCCGGCTTCGCGGGACAATTGCTCGACGGTTTGCAGCAGCCATTGCTCATGCCGTGTGCGTGGCTGGCTGATGATCTGGGTGCCGGTGCTCATCTTCGCCATCCACTTGGAGATGAACAGCGAGAACAGAGAGCCGGCGAAACCAAAGACTGCACAGAAAACCAGCAGCTGACTGAGGTCGAGATCAACCCCGTTGGCCGCCATGAACCCGTTGAAGCCAAAAAGGCTCAGGGTGATGCTGGCTATCAGCACGACCGCCAGGTTAGTGGCCAAAAACAGCAGGATGCGCATCATGGTTGTAGAAATCTCCTCAAGCTAAAGATGTAGCGTAGTGCGGGGTATATAAGGTGCTGCACCGGGCTATTCAACCGGGTGACTATTTCAAACTGTGTCCTACAGCGATTTCTTCGGCGCACGCCCCGTTTCCCACAACAGACACTGATACGGACGACACGCAGCCGCGACCCGTCGCCATGGCGTCAGGCGTATATGGCGGGTACGAATCGCAAGTGTAGAGGGCGTGTGGAGGAGGGGAGCGCAGAAGTGTTGCTGAATCAGACAGTGCGCAACGTTCGGGCCGTTGCGCACTGCTGGCCATTTACTGGCGGTAGGACTTGAGGAAGTTGCCGATGCGGCCGATGGCCATTTCGAGTTCGTCGACTCGTGGCAGGGTGACGACACGGAAGTGATCCGGCCACGGCCAGTTGAATGCCGTGCCCTGCACCACCAGCAACTTCTCGGAGAGCAACAGGTCAAGGACGAATTTTTCGTCGTTGTGGATCGGGCAGACCTTCGGGTCGATCCGTGGGAACGCGTAAAGCGCACCCATCGGTTTGACGCAGCTCACACCCGGGATATCGTTGAGCAGTTCCCAGGTACGGTTGCGCTGTTCCAGCAGGCGACCTTGCGGCAGTACCAGATCATTGATGCTCTGATAGCCGCCCAATGCGGTCTGGATCGCATGTTGGCTCGGCACGTTCGCACACAGACGCATGTTGGCCAGCATGTCGATGCCTTCGATGTAACTCTGGGCGTTGTGTTTCGGTCCGGAAATCGCGATCCAGCCAGAACGGAAGCCGGCCACGCGATAGGACTTCGACAGGCCGTTGAAGGTCAGGCACAGTAGATCCGGGGCCAGGGACGCGGTGCAGATGTGCACGGCGTCGTCGTACAGAATCTTGTCGTAGATTTCGTCGGAGAACACCACCAGGTTGTGCTGACGGGCCAGTTCCAGCATGCCCAGCAACACTTCCTTCGAATACACCGCGCCGGTCGGGTTGTTCGGGTTGATGATCACCATGGCCTTGGTGTTCGGGGTTATTTTGGCCTTGATGTCGGCCAGGTCCGGGAACCAGTCGGCACCTTCGTCGCACAGGTAGTGCACCGCGTTGCCGCCGGCCAGGCTCACGGCAGCGGTCCACAGCGGATAGTCTGGCGCCGGCACCAGCACTTCGTCGCCGTTGTTGAGCAGCGCCTGCAGCGACATCACGATCAACTCGGAAACGCCGTTACCCAGGTAGATGTCTTCAATGCCGACACCTTCGACCTGTTTCTGCTGGTAGTACTGCATCACGGCCTTGCGCGCACTGAACAGACCTTTGGAATCGCTGTAGCCTTGCGCGGTTGGCAGATTGCGGATCACATCCTGAAGGATTTCGTCCGGCGCTTCGAAACCGAACGGCGCCGGGTTGCCGATGTTCAGCTTGAGGATGCGCTGGCCTTCCTCTTCCAGTCGTTTGGCGTGCTTGAGCACCGGGCCGCGAATGTCGTAGCAGACGTTGGCGAGCTTGTTCGATTTGCTGAACTGCATGGCGATGTGATCCCGAAAATGAACGATCCAGACGGCGGATGGACAACCGTGCTGGGATTCCTGCGTCTTCGTACAGGCGAATGTCTTGAGGCATGGTGCCCAGAATCCGTTTGAATGCGCCCGGTCTGGCTGCCAGACTGGCGTGTGACGAGGCGCAATCATACGTGCCGCCCGATCCGTGGAAAAGGTACAGATCGGGCTTTTTCAGCCGCTGAGGTGTGATGATGGAAAAGTTGGAAAAAACCCTGGAAGAATGGAAAGCCATGCTTGATCCGCAGCAGTACGAGGTTTGCCGCCTCAGTGCGACCGAGCGACCGTTCTCCGGCAAGTACAACGCCACCAAAACTGATGGTGTTTACCACTGCGTCTGCTGTAACGAGCCATTGTTCGACTCCACGACCAAATTTGATTCCGGTTGCGGCTGGCCGAGCTTCTACGCGCCAATCGGCGAAGGTGCCATGACCGAAATCCGCGATATCAGCCACGGCATGATTCGTACCGAAGTGAAATGCGCGTGCTGTGATGCGCATTTGGGGCACGTCTTTCCGGACGGTCCGCCCCCGACTGGTTTGCGCTATTGCATCAATTCGGTGTGCTTGAATCTGGAGCCCCGGGAGTAGGTGTTTGGGCGGCCCAAGGGTCGCTCTTCGAATAATTAAATTGTATGCAATTAAATTGTTCGCTATTTTTGCGGCTTCTTCCTGATTTCAGAGCGCGCCCCATGAGCGACAACCTGCTGAATATCCCTTGCACCACCATCAAGGGCGAACAAAAGACCCTGGCCGATTTCGCCGGTAAAGCGGTGTTGGTGGTCAACACTGCCAGCAAGTGCGGCTTCACCCCACAGTACAAGGGGCTGGAGGAACTGTGGCAGGCCTACAAGGACCAAGGCCTGGTAGTTCTGGGCTTTCCATGCAATCAATTCGGCAAGCAGGAGCCTGGCAATGAGGGCGCGATCAGTGAGTTCTGCGAACTGAATTTCGGTGTCAGCTTCCCGCTGTTCAAAAAGATCGAAGTCAACGGCGCAGGCGCCCACCCACTGTTTGTGCAATTGAAGAAGCGCGCTCCGGGTGTACTCGGTTCTCAGGGCATCAAGTGGAACTTCACCAAGTTCCTGATTGGTAAAGATGGCCAGTTGGTCAAGCGCTTTGCGCCGGCCACCAAGCCGCAGGATCTGAGCCGCGAGATCGAAGCCTTGCTCAAATGAACAGCCTGTCCGTCGATTCGCTGAACCTCGACAGTCAGTTGTGCTTCAAGCTGTATGCGGCTTCTCGTGCGGTGATCCGCGCCTACAAGCCGATGCTCGATCAGCTTGGCCTGACCTACCCGCAATACCTGGCGATGCTGGTGTTGTGGGAATGGCAGGACAGCGCGCCAGAGCAACCAACGGTCAAGGCACTTGGCGAGCGACTGGCGCTGGATTCCGGCACCTTGACCCCATTGCTCAAGCGGCTGGAGCAATTTCAACTGGTACAGCGCCAGCGCTCTGTGCTCGATGAGCGTGAGGTGCATCTGAGCCTGACGGCGGCGGGGCAGGCGCTACGCGAGGAGGTCGGGCCACTGAAGGCCCGTCTGCTGTGCGACAGCGGTGTGGATCTGGACCGATTGAATGGCTTGCGCGACGGACTCGATCACTTGCTGGGCCAGATCAAAGCGCTGGCGTAGTCGTGATCCATTGGTCCAGCAATGCCGCCAGCTCTTCGCGGCGAAACGGCTTGGCCAGGTAGTCACTCATGCCCGCCGCCCGACAGCGTTCACGCTCCTCGGACATAGCGTTGGCGGTCAACGCGACAATCGGCAGGTTTGGCCAGCGTCCGCTCTGGCGAATCTGTCGGCTCGCTTCATAACCGTCCATCACGGGCATGTTGCAGTCCATCAGCACCAGATCGAATTCCTGATACTCCAACTGATCCAGCGCTTCGGCGCCATGGGCAGCCACCACGACATCACAGCCAAGTTTGCCGAGCATGCCTTTGGCCACCAGTTGATTGACCGGGTTGTCCTCGACCAGTAGCACACGCCCACGTCTGACGGGGGGCGAAGTTTCGAGTTGTGCATCGTTGATGGTGGCGACCTCCGGGTTCAAGGTGCGCCGCAGATTCTGATAGAGCGCGTTACGCGCCAGTGGTCGGGCCTGTTGTTGCAGCGGGGCGAGGGCCGCCGCTTCTTCGCTGGGCAGGAAACTGCCGTAGGCGGTCACCAGCAGGATCGGAGCGGTGAGTGTCGGACGCAGCCCGAACAGGCACTCGGGGCAGTCAGTGATCAGTACATCGGGCGACAGCCCCAGCAGCGAGTCGTCCATAGTGCGTTGTTCGTACGCAAGGCCCCAGACCGGCAGCAGATTTTTCAACAACTCTGCCAAGCCGCTGCTGGCGGCGGTAATGGCGAGGACTTTGCCATGCAGAAGCGCCGGAGCCAGTGCTCGGGTATGGCAGGGCAGCGGTAGCTCGGCGCAGAACTGGCTGCCGAAACCGGTCTCGGAAGTGATACTCAGGCGTCCCTGCATGGCTTCGCAGAGGTTGTAAGTCAGCGCCAATCCCAGTCCGGTGCCGCCGTACTGGCGGGTAATGCCGGCACCCGCCTGAGTGAACGGCTGGAAGATCTTCACCTGTGCTTCCTGTGCGATACCGATACCGGTGTCGCAGACTTCGATACGCACGCCATCCTTGTAGGTCGACAATCGCACATCCACCCGCCCGAAGCGGGTAAATTTCAGGGCGTTGGACAGCAGGTTGCTGACGATCTGCCGGACCCGGGTCGGATCGCCCAGCACCAGTGCGGGGAAGTGCGGATCAATCAGGCAGGTCAGCTCGACGCTCGGCGCCGCGTTCTGCGACAGCAGGTTGGCGGTGTCCTCGATCAATGAGCCGAGGTCGAACGGGATGTGCTCGAGCTCCAGTTGTCCTGCATCGAATTTAGACAGGTCGAGAATATCGTTGAGCAACTCCACCAGCACTTTGCCCGAGTCGTGGGCGATCGATAGCTGTTGTTGTTGCTCGGCATTCAGCGGTCCGTCGAGTGAAAGCGCGATCATCCCCAGCAGACCGTTGAGTGGCGTGCGGATCTCATGGCTCATGTTGGCCAGGAACGCCGACCGCGCTTCGGCCATCTCCAGCGCCGTGCTGCGGGCGACTTCGAGCTCCTGATTGGACTGGCTGAGCCGGGTATTGATCGCTTTGAGTTCGGCGGTCCGCGTCGAGACGATGTCTTCCAGTTGGCCGAGGTATTCGGTCAGACGGTTTTCGGCGTTGCGCCGCTGCTGGATCTCGGTGGCGATGTTCTCGAATTGCTGATTGGCGACTTTGACCAGTACGCCGATTTCATCGTTGGCATGCCCGGCCGGGCATTCCAGCGTGGCCGCTTCGGCGCTGCGAGGGTCACGTCCGCTGAGCTCGCGAATGACGCGAACCAGCGGTTTGGTCAGCATCACGTAAAACAGCGCCAGCAGAATGCCGGTCAGGATCAGGCTGCGCGCGAATCCATTGAGCAGTGTGACCTCGGCCCGGCGCAGGAAGCGGCTGCCGTACGTGTAGGTGTCGACTTCAAGACTCAGGATCCCCAGCGATTCGTTGGGCAGGTGATCCAGATACAGGCGATCTTCGAATTGACGCTTGGCGCCGAAGAGGAAATCGCTGATCACCCGATAGCCGTTTTGCAGCTCCGGGCGTTTGACACTGGCCAGCTCCGTATTGTTGTTGTCGATCAGTTGCGCAGAAATGATTGCCGGTGAGCGCAGCAGGCCCAAGGCGAGTTCCTGGGCCAGTTCGGCATCGATGTTGTAGGCAATGCGTGATGCCGGGTTATGGCTGATCTCCAGCAAAGACAGGATTTCACGGTTGATGGCGGCGTCTTCACTGGCATAATCGATGCCGATTTGCAGTAGGCTGAGCAGCGTGCCGAGAATGAACCCGACCAGCACAGTAAGCCGGGCTTGTTTGTATGACAGCCGGTGAGTGAATTTGATATCCATGGGGTGTTGAACCACTTCCGTTTCCCTTCGCTGCTCAAGCATAGTCGATCATGTACGGATACCGAGGTTCCCGAATCGCCTTGTAACAAGGCTCGGCGCGGGAGTTTTGATCTGAGTGTCGTCGCTGGATCGCCATCATCACTGTGAAAGGGCCCGAGGAGAAGACGTGGATTCCCGATTGAATGCTTTTCTTGAACGTGCCGAGTCTGTTCTGGCGCGGATCGAACCGTTGTTGCCGGTGCCTCGTCCTGTCATCGACTGGGGGACTTGCCTGGCTGCGCGCTGGCAGCGTGACGGACGCAGCGGTTTTCTGCTGCCGCTGGAGGTCAGCCTCGACATGCGGCTGTCCGACCTGATCGGTGTTGACCGTCAGCTTGAGCAACTGGGGCGCAACACCCGGCAATTCCTCGACGGCATGCCGGCCAACCACGCTTTGCTCTGGGGCTCGCGCGGCACCGGCAAATCCTCGCTGGTCCGGGCGTTGCTCGCCGAGCACGCCAAGGCCGGCCTGCGCCTGATCGAGATCGAGCGCGACCATCTGGCCGACTTGCCGCGCGTGGTCGAGCAGATTGCCAAACTGCCGCAACGTTTTGTGCTGTTCTGCGATGACTTGTCGTTCGAATCCGGTGAAGGTGATTACCGCATTCTCAAAAGCGTGCTTGACGGCTCGCTGGAGCAGGCGCCGGACAACGTCTTGCTGTACGCCACGTCCAATCGCCGTCACCTGGTGCCGGAGAAGGAAAGCGACAACGAAAACTGGACACGCGTCGACGGCGAACTGCACCCCAGTGAGGCGGTGGAGGACAAGATCGCGCTGTCGGATCGTTTCGGTCTGTGGCTGTCGTTTTATCCGTTTACCCAAGAACACTTCCTGAATGTTGTCGAACACTGGATCGGCCAGTTGGCCGCCAAGGCTGGCCTGAGCTGGCAGCGCGACGAAGCACTGGACATCCTTGCCGTGCGTTGGGCCACCGGCCGCGGCAATCGCAACGGACGTTGCGCGTACCAATTCGCCCGTTATTGGGTGGGACTGAAATTGTTGGAGCACAAGGCATGATTGATTTGCAACAAAGCGGCCAGGGCCTCGAAGGTTATGGCATGTTGGCCGCGCAACTGGAGTCGCTGCTGGCCGATGAGCGCGATTTTATCGCCAACGCTGCGCAGTTTTCCGCGTTCCTGTTCAACCAGCTCGAGGATCTGAACTGGGCGGGTTTCTACCTCAATCGCCACGAAGAGCTGGTGCTCGGCCCGTTTCAGGGCCAGATCGCATGCGTGCGTATTGCGTTCGGGCGCGGTGTCTGCGGTGCAGCGGCGGCAACCTTGCAGACCCAGCGGGTTGAAGACGTTCACGCGTTTCCCGGTCATATCGCCTGCGACAGCGCCTCGAACAGTGAACTGGTCGTGCCGCTGGTCAAGGAGGGGCGCCTGATCGGTGTTCTTGACCTCGACAGCCCGAAGCTTGCGCGATTTGGCGCCACCGATCAGACGGGTATCGAGCAACTGGCGGCGATCTTCCTGCGCCTGACCGACTGCTGATCACGCGCCAAGGCCGGCCTTTTGCAACAGGCTGGCCGTATCCACTGAATCAATCTGGTGGGGGTCGAGAAAACGTTCGGCGTACTGCATGTACACGCCGTCGTTGATGAACAATCCAAACAACTGCGCATCGATGTGCGCCTCGCGGCACATGGTAGCCATGATCCCCAGAGCCTCGCTCAAGGACTTGGCTTTCTTGTAGGGACGATCGGCCGCAGTGAGTGCCTCGAAAATATCGGCGATCGCCATCATTCTTGCTGGCAGGCTCATCTCTTCGCGCTTAAGGCGTTTCGGGTAACCGGTGCCGTCCATTTTTTCATGATGGCCACCCGCGATTTCGGCAATGCTGTCGAGGTGGCCGGGGAAGGGCAGGTGACTGAGCATCATGATCGTCTGCACCATGTGGTGATTGATGATGTAGCGCTCTTCGCGGGTCAGGGTTCCGCGCACGATGCTCAGGTTGTACAGCTCGCCGCGATTGTATTTGTAGCGCGGTACATCCAGCTTGAAGCCCCACGGATTGTCGTCCGCAATCAACTCGTTTGCGTCGCGTTCAAGTAAATGTTCGGGTTTGTCCGCCAGCAACTTTTCGTGTGCTGGCAAACTCTGCACTGGTGTTTTCGCCTGACGCTTGTTTTCTTCCCATGACACGCCTAAACGGTCATCCAGCGTCCGCACCCATGTGCGTTGGGACAGATCATGCAGGCGCTGCAGATCCGCTTCGGCCATCGCTTCACTGCCCAGGTTGCAGCGGGCCACAAAGGCAAAGTCTTCGTCCAGTGCGTACAGGGTTGCATCGCGTCGTTCGGCCAGTGAGGTTTCGTCTCCACCCAGGGCCAGGGCCTGCCAGTAAATGATCCAGGCATCGCGCTTGAGCACTTCGAAACGGGTGCGGATTTCGTGGATGCGGTCGTTGAGGGTTTCCAGTTTGGTGGCCTTGTCGACCACGTATTCCGGCGTCGTGACCTTGCCGCAGTCGTGCAGCCACGCGGCAATGTGCAAGGCTTCCCATTCATCCTCGGTGGGTTGATAGGCCTTGAAGGCGGGCGCCTGGCTCGCCGCAGCGGCCTGGGCGAGCATCAGGGTCAGCTCTGGCACTCGTTGACAATGCCCGCCGGTATAGGGGCTCTTGGCGTCAATGGCCCCGGCGAGTAACTGAATGAATGCATCGAGCAGTTGTTTCTGTCTGGCTTGCAGGCGTTGGCTCTCGATACTCACAGCCGCTGCACCGGAGACTGCCTGCAGGAAGGCAATGCGGTCGGGCCGCAGTTTTTCGAGGTCGGCCGGGGTGCCGCTGTCGTTGATCAGCAGGATCAGCAGCCCGATGGTTTCGTTATGGCGGTTGTGCAGGCGGATGCCGATCAGATGGATGCGCGGCGAGGCCATTGCCAGCAAGACTTTCTGCAGATCCCCGGCCTGATCGACACCCATGTTGCTCACCACATTGTCGGTGCTGACCAATTGTTCAAACCATGCAGGGCCTTGGCTCTCGTGCAGGTCGTGCCCCTGAATATCGAACGCCTCCAACGCTTGAGGTGTGCCATTGATCACCAGCCCGTAAGGCTCCATGCGGCTGTCATCGTTTTCACGCAGATAGATCAGCCCTGCCTGAGCCTGGGCGATCTGCACCGTTTCGAACAGTACCCGTTGCAGCAGCGGTGCGAACCGGGTTTCGGCCCCCAGGGTGTCGGTTATCCGGAAGAAACTTGCCAGGGTATCTTTCATTCGGGCCATCGACACGCTCAATTGGTCGACTTCAAGTACCGGAGAGCGCCGGGCCAGTGGAAAGTTGAAATCGAAACTGCGGATCGCGTCCGCTTCCTTTACCAGCGCATGCAGCGGTTTGACCAGAATACGCGAGATCACCCAACCCAATGGCAGGCACAACAACAAGGTGCCCAGGGTGATCAACGCACCTTGCCAGCGCATGCGATAGGCATCGACCAACAGTTCGTCTTCCGGTACGAGCAACGCCAATTGCAAACCTTTCGGGCCGCCTTCCTGAATGCTGCTGCGTGCGACGATCCATTGCCGGCCGTTCGCTTCCAGTCGATTGCCCGTGTGTGCACCAGACAGCAGCGCATGGAGGCTGGGGCTCAAGTCGGCCGCCCTGGCCAGATGCGCGGTGCGGTCATCGACGATCAGGCGGCTGCTATCGGGATAAGCCACGGCATTGCCGTTGGCATCGAACAGGACAATTTCGGTAGAAGGCGTGACGACATGCTTGCTCAAGGTGGCAGACAGGGCGGCCAATGTCAGGTCAGCGCCAATCACCGCATTCTCGCCACTGCGTCGGGCCAGCGTGGTGCCGACATTGTGGGTGGAGAAAAACACATAGGGTTGGGTGGTGATCTGCTCGGTTTGCTGGCGGGCGTCGACGAACCAGGCGCGGCTGCGCGGATCGTAGGCGTCTTCGGTATTGTCCTGGCGGCTGATTGGCGTCAGGGCGAGGTCGAAGAACAGCGATTGCGAATGCATCTTGCCCTGCGGGTCATGCTCGATGCTCCAGACCTGATACGCCGCCGCTTCCGGTGCCTTGAGCAATGTCTTCAAGGCAGCGGTGCGTAGCGGGCGGACCATGAAAAAATCGCCATTGGCATAACCCAGATAGAGCGAGGCCAGGTTCGGGTTGTCCGTGAGCGACTGGCTGAACGGTCTGAGCAGCGGCAAGCGTTGATCAAGACGCATGGCCTGTGTGGCGGGATTGTCCGCCAGCAGGCTCAACAGGTGCCGGATTGGCTGATAGGTCGCGGACATGTCCAGGCGCACGTCCTGCTCGATCCTGTTGAACAGTTTTTCACTGCTCGACAGGATGATCTGTGTCGTCTGGCGATAATTGAACAGTCCCAGCACCACGCCCGTGAGCAACAGCAGAAACGTGAACATGACACTGATGTGCACGTGCAGCGGGAACCGGCGTTGTTGCGGGCGCAGTGGGCTGGGCATTTCCGGTTCTCCTTGATGGTTAACTCACTGCTCAGCGCCAAGCATAGTTAAGGCACGCTCATTGTGCCTTGATCGGACAATGCTAATTGTTGTTGCAAGGCTTGCTCCAGTTCGAGTATTGCCCGGTTGCTCGCCTCGCAACGGCGGGCGATCTCGTCCGTTGCCAATGCCTGTGCGCAGGCCTGTTCAAGGGCATCGCAGCATTCGATTACGCGTGTTGCCTGAGCGATGCGCGCGGCGCCTTTGATCTTGTGAGCGACCACGGCCAAGGCTCCGGGATTGTCTTGCGGCGACAACGCGAGCAGTTCCTGTCGGTCGAGACGGCTGCTTTTGAGCAGTTCAACCAGCAGCCGCCGAGCCTGTGCAGGATTGCCGCCGGTCAACATGTTCAGACTTTGCAGGTTGAATGCTGGCGAGGGTGAAACCGGGACGATGCCATCGAGCCACTGGCTGAGCAGACTCAGGCTCAGGGGTTTGAACAGGCAATCGTTCATGCCGGCCTGTTTGCAACGTTGTATCTCCTCGGGTTGTGCATTGGCGGTGAAGCCCAGCACCGTGCAGGGTGGGCAGCGGCTCTGCAGCTCTTGCTGGCGAATGGCGCGGGTCAGTTCATAGCCATTCATCAGGGGCATGTTGCAGTCGACAATCACCAGGTCGAACCGGCCATCCTTCCACAGTTCAAGTCCGCAGCGACCGTTCTCGGCGATGCTGAAGTGATGACCGAGGAACTCCAGTTGCTGACACATCAACAAGCGGTTGGCAGGGTGATCGTCCACCACAAGTACGCGCAGGGGCGCCAGCGAAGTTTTGACAGGGGGTTCACTTCGGGCCGTACTCACCTGGGCCGGCAAGGTTTCCAGCGGCAAGGAAATGCATACCTGAGTGCCGATACCGGGCTGGCTGCTCAATTGCAGTTGTCCGCCCATCATTTCGCACAGATTGCGACTGATGACCAGGCCCAGACCTGCGCCGCTTCTGGCCTGCTGATGGCTGTTCTCCGCCTGGGCAAAGGGTGCGAACAAACGCTGCTGATCCTCGGCACTGATACCGACGCCGCTGTCCTGTACGGTCAGTTGCATCAGCGCACGAGCCGGCACCTCCGTGCTCATGAGGTCAAGAGTGATCCTGATATGTCCGCGCTCGGTGAACTTGATGGCGTTGCTGATCAGGTTGGACAGCACTTGCTTGAAGCGCAGTGGGTCCAGCTGCACGTCGACCGCCAGATCCGGCGGATTGAAGATGATTTGCAGGGCCAGATTTTTCTGCCGGGCGAGGCCGTCGAAAATTCTGGCGACAGACGCCACCGTGTCGACCAGATTGACCCGTTCCGGACAAAGGCTCAGGCGTCCGGATTCGATCCGTGCGATGTCGAGAATGTCGCCGATCAAGCCCAACAGATCCTTGGCTGAATGGTAGGCAGTGTCGATCGATGAACGGTCCGGATGCTGTTGATCCATGCGTTTGAGCGTCAGCTCGAGCATACCGATCACAGCATTCATCGGTGTGCGGATCTCGTGACTCATGGTGGCAAGAAAAGTGCTCTTGGCACGGTTCGCCTCATCTGCCTGCTCTTTGGCGGTGCGCAACTCGTCGAACAGTTGGCGACGCTCGCTGATGTCGATCCAGCCACCGATGATGCCTTTCACTTCGCCGCTGGAGTCGCGATACGGGATGATCCAGTGATAGATCGTCAGCCGGCGGTTACCGATGTGCAGGGGACGATCCAGTAACTGGGGAATGCCTTCGTTCACTACGCGCTGGTAATCGGCTTGAAACGCCTGGGCTTCGAAGGCGTTGCTCAGAGTGCCCTGCATGACGCTTTTGCCGATAACGTCCTCGCGTCTGGCATTGAACACTTCGAGGTAGCTGTCGTTGCAGCTTTGCAACAGACCTTTGCGGTCGCGAACGTAGATCGGGTGTGGTGTGCCGTTGACCAGTGAGCTCATGAACTCGAACTGGTCGCTCAAGGCTCGCTCGGCTGCCTGGCGCTGTTTGATCTGGTGTCGCATGTAGGCGTTCCAGGCCAGCAGGAGCAGCAGGACCAGGCAGGCTCCTGTGATCACTTGATAGAACAGGCGCTGATAGTTGCGCCAGATGTTCTGCGAGGCGCTGGAGTAACCGCGCCACCGGCCGTTGATCACGCCGAGTTCTTCGGGGGCAATGCTCAGCAACGCTTTGTTGATGATCGAACCCAGTTCCTTGTTATCACGGGCAGTTGCCAGGGAGAACGCTGCCTGACCGGTGCCGATGGTGGTGGTGATTTGCAACGCGCGCTCGAAGATCCGCGAAGAAATGAAGTAGTTGGCGATCACCAATGAATTCACCGCGCCGTCAACGTGACCTTCGGCCAGTAGCGAGACGGCGCTGAATGTATCTTCTGTTTCGATCAACTGGATACGTGGGAACTCGCGTCGCAAATACTCGACCATCGGATTGCCTTGGGCAATCGCCAGTCGCTTGTCTTTGAGCTGACCCAGATTGGTCGGGCTGTCAGCGCTTTTGCGAGTCAGCAAGACGTAAGAGTTTTCCAGATAGGGCCGACTGAAGTTCAGGGTTTTTTCCCTCTCGGCAGTTGGCAGCAGTGCAGCTATGAGATCGGCCTTATGGCTGTCGATCTGTTTGATCATCTGTGCGTCGTTACGGCTGCGATGAATCTCGAAGCGCAAGCCGGTGCGCAGGCGGATCAGTTCGAGAAGGTCTGCGCTGATTCCTCGAAAATTGCCGTCGCCGTCGAAGAAGGTCAGCGGCGCGTATGCTTCATTCACCACCACACTCACCACGGGATGCTGTTTGAGCCATGTTTCTTCGCGTCTGGTCAATTGCAGCTTCTGATCGGTGAGGAGCAGGTCGCTGCCGGCGCTCCAGCGTTTGGCGATGTTGTCCCGTTCGCTGCGTGGAACCGCTTTGAGCACGGCGTCGATGATGCCCAGCAATTGCGGATTGTTACGCCGTACGGCGAAGCTGAATCCGAGGGCTTCCTGCTTGCCGAAATTAGCCATGCGGACGTTGTTCAGGTGGCCCTTGTTGATCATGTAATGGGTGGAAAGCGTGTCACCGATAAATACATCGGCCTGATCGAATGCGACGGCGTTGATCGCGTTTTGATAGGAGGGATAACAGGTAATGAGCGCTTTGGGATAAAGCATCTTGACGTCAGGGGGCGGCAGGTAGTGATACACCATGCTCAGTCGCAGGCCTGCCAGGCCTTCGGTCAGGGAGCGGTTTTCGTCTTCGCGGGTAACGAGCACTGGCTGATCAATTGCGTACGGTTCGGATAGCGCGATGTCGGCATTACTGGCTTCGAACCCGTTCGCCGTACCCAGCAGGTCAACCTGGCCGTCGATGAGCGCGTGAATCGCGGCCTCTCGGGAGGGAAAGCGTTTGACCCGGATCGGCAAACCGATGGTTTGACTGAGAAGCCCTGCATAGTCGGCGGTCAGCCCCTCGTAATCGCGACCGCTGGCGGTCATGTCGAAGGGGGGGTAATCGGGGGCAGAGGTGCCCAGTATCAGCTCGCTACGGGTTTGCAGCCACTGTCGTTGAGACTGTTCGAGTGCCACTGGCACCGATTCGCTCGCCGAGCGGCTGAGCAAGTTATAGTCCGGTGAATCAAAAGGCATGGCGAACACATTGCTGCTCAAGAACAGACCGGCACTCAACGCAATTAAATAGTCTTTTAAACGACTGGGCATGCTGGCTCTCACACGAGTGCGTTACGTTTGGCCATCTCGATAAGCTCTACAAGGGATTTGGCTTTGAGTTTCTGCATAAGGCGTTTTTTGTAGGTGCTGACGGTTTTATTGCTGAGAAACATGCCTTTGGCTATTTCCTTGTTGGTGCGCCCTTGGGCAAACAGTTGCAATACCATCAACTCGCGATCGTTGACGGACTTGAAGAGTTCCAGTTCTGTATAACGAATATCGTCGCTGCGAACCGGATTCAACGCTTGGCTGGGGAAATAGTTGTAACCGGAAAGTACCGCCTTTATAGCACTGACCAATTCGCTTAGGTCTTCCTGTTTACATACATAGCCCGACGCACCGGATTGCATGCAGCGAATTCCGAATAAAGTCGGGCATTGCGCGGTCAGTACCAGGGTTTTCAACGGCGAACTCATGGCGTTGAATCGCGCCAGTACCTCCAGACCGTCGAGTTTTGGGATGCTGATGTCGAGAATGATCAGGTCCGGCATGCACTCGCGCACCATCTGCATGGCATCGACCCCATTGTCGGTCTCTCCGACGACCTTATAACCTTCATGTTCCAGCAGCATGCGAGCGGCGAGACGGATGACCGGGTGATCGTCGACAATAAAAACGGAGTTCATAATCAAATCCCATACAAGCACCAATAAAGCGCGCACCTTAGCCCAGATAGATGAAGGCTCGCATGAACTGACTTGGCTTCAGTCGCGATATCGGATTATTCCTACAATTAATGAGGAAAGGTACTACGGTCGAACTAGGTTTGGCGTAAGGATGTACAGGGAATGCAGTGGCTTATAGTTCGGCTTGAATGTTTTACAAGTGTTGGTTGTTAATGGTTTTTTATAGGTGTTTAAGTGTGCTGGTTCGTCGCTTGTTTGTTTTTGTTTGTTTTGCCGTTACGTCGCGCCATAAAACTGCTGAGTGTGCCCGTGTCATAAGGGATTGAGCAGAGAAAGTGATTGCCCGACATTCGGTCGGCTAAATGCCGACCGAATGAGGCTGAATCAGCGACTGGAGCGACCGGTCATTTCCAGCGCCATGTCGCTGGCGTAGCTGTCGGTCATGCCGGCAATGAAATCGATCATGCGTAAAAATGACGTGTGCAACGAACCTTGCGGATCCGGTGCGTTATTGCCCAGCAAATCGAGAATACGTCGACTCTTGAACGACGGTGTGCGCCCGTTGTGTTGTTCCAGTGCGGCGCCGCAGAACGAGTTGAGCAGAATCTCCAGCGTCGTGTAGGCGCCGATTTCGTGCAGGGTTTTGCGTTTGTCCTGAAAGATCTTCTTGCGGGCAATGTCCTTGGCGTTCAATACACAGCGCTTGGCCGGGCCGTGCATGTGCTCGACCAGATCGCCGTGCAACGTGCCGGCAAGCAGTGCGTCCTGTTGCTCGACAAAGGCCCGCGCCGCCGCGTTGGTCAAATGCTCGATGGCCTTGCCACGCAGGATTGCCAGTTTGCGTCGACGCGAATCCTGCGGGCCAAGCTGACGATAGGTTTCCGGCAGATCATCACCCACCAGTCCGAGCAGCAGCGATTCGACTTCGGCGTATTCCAGCAACTCCATCTCAAGACCGTCCTCGAGGTCGATCAGGGCATAGCAGATGTCGTCGGCGGCTTCCATCAGGTACACCAACGGATGGCGCGCCCAGCGCTGGTCTTCCAGTTGCGGCAGTCCGAGCTTTTGAGCGATCTGTTCGAGCAGCGGCAACTCGCTCTGATAGCAACCGAATTTGTGTTTTTTGTATCCCAGGGAGTCAGCGTGACGGGCTGTCCACGGGTATTTCAGATACGTGCCAAGCGTGGCGTAGGTCAGGCGGGTGCCGCCGTCGAACTGATGGTACTCAAGCTGCGTGAGCACCCGGAAACCCTGGGCATTGCCTTCGAAATTGAGGAAATCGGCGCGTTCGGCTTCACTCATGCCATCAAGCCAGCCACGCCCGGCCGCCTGTTGAAACCAGTGGCGAATGGCATCTTCACCTGAATGGCCGAATGGCGGGTTGCCGATGTCGTGAGCCAGACAAGCCGATTGCACGACCATCCCCAGGTCGGCGGGATCACACCAATCGGGAAGGGCATTGCGCAGGGTTTCTCCGACGCGCATGCCCAACGAGCGGCCGACGCAACTGACTTCCAGTGAATGGGTCAGGCGCGTGTGGATGTGATCGTTGCTCGACACCGGATGCACTTGGGTCTTGCGACCCAGGCGGCGGAAGGCGCCGGAGAAAATGATGCGGTCATGGTCTTTATGGAAAGGGCTGCGGCCGAGCTCTTGCGGGCTGTGCAGGGGCTTTCCGAGGCGTTCGCGGTTGAGCAGGGTGTGCCAATCCAAGGCTGATTCTCTCCGTCTGGTGACTGAATTGCCCTAGCTTCCCGGTTCACGGCGGCACCTGCAAGCGGAACTACAGCCCCGCCGCATCGATGTCGATCAACAGTAACCGTTCGCCGTTGTCGAAAAACTGTCCGGCCGTCAGGCAATACTGGTTGCTGGTAGCGTCGCGGTAGGTGTTGGAGAGGGTCAGGCGCCGCTCCTCCCAGCCTTCGGCGAGTAAATGGTAGAAGTACGGGCGCCATGACCAGTTGTGCCCTAGATACCGGTTATCAGCGACCCAGCCGTTGTTGCGCCATTCCAGATTGGGGGTCAGTTGCGTGCCATGACGGTCGCATTGATAAAACCGCAGCAGCCATGGGAAGGCTTCCAGTTGTGGCAATGCACTGAGTGGCGCGTGAGCCTGAGCCCAGTGTTGCAGGATTGCCATCAATTCACTGAGTTGCTTGCGCATCTGCATCAACCGTGCGCGTTCGGCGAGTTTCTGATGAACGTACCGCTGGCGTAGCTCGGCAAAACGCTGCACAAAAGCGTCTGTCGGATAGAAGGCTTCCTGGGCCCGGGCGAACAGAAAACCCTGCACGTAACGGGAACCGCACTCAAGGGCGAAATTCAGTTGGGCTTCGGTCTCGACACCTTCGGCGATGATCCAGCAGCCGGTTTTCTCGGCCATTTGTGCAAGCGCTTTCACCACATCACTGCTCGGGCCGCCTAGGGCGGCGGCCTGAAATAAACGCATGTCGAGTTTGAGGATATCCGGTTGCAACGCCAGTACTCGATCAAGTTGCGAATAACCGGCGCCAAAGTCATCGATGGCAATCCGCGCACCGGCCTGGCGATAACGCGCGACCACTTCGGCAAGGCGCTCACCATTGCCCCCCAATTCGGTGATTTCGAACACGATACGTTGCGGATCAACATCATGTCGTGTCAGTTGTTTAAGGCTGGGTAGCGCTTGATCGGAGCGCAGTCGACTGATCCAGCGCGGCGACATGTTCAGGCTGAGAAACCAGTCAGCCGGAGCTTCATGCAAGCGACTCAGGGCGTTGTCACGAATCTGCCGATCAAGGCGGCGCAGTGCGATGGCAGGCGTGCGGCTGTCGGCGAACAATGGCCCGACCGAGGTCAGTTGACCGTCAGCCTGACGCAGGCGTCCTAACGCTTCGACGCCTGCTATGCGTCCGGTGGCCGTGTCGATGAAAGGCTGAAAGCAGGCGAGCGGTTGCCCGTCGATCACGGGGCCTCCTTAGTCGTTCTTGTTCTGGCTGAACCCCGTCGACCGGGTAGGCGCGAGAGGATTGAACCTCCGGATACAGGAGGTTCATCTCGCGGCTATTGCAAGAATGTAGCCAGATGCGTTCGTTCAGCGTTTGCCAGAACCCTGCATGACCAGTTTGATCAGCGGCCCAAGGCTGGTGCCCAGACGAATCAATCGGGTCAGCCCCCCGACGCCGCCGCTTTTCGCGCCTTTGCCGGTAATAAAGCCCAGCAGTGTGACAGCCGCCACGCCCCACAGCGGCGCGTGCTTGATGCCCAAGCCACCCTGCAGGTTTTGTGTCATGCCGCGCATCCGCTGCAGGGGCTGCATCACCTGACCCGCTTCATGGCGGATTTCCTGCCGGTGCATTTCCATGCGAAGGCGGATAAGCGCTTTGCGCATTTCCCGGCGTGAGCTGTTCTGTGGAAGTTCATGCAGGCTCATGGCAGCAGGCGCTCCCGGTCATTGGCCAGCTCTTCGAGCGTGCCGTGGAAGGGCGAGGATTCATCGAAGATCGCAGCCTTGAGGCGCAACCCACAGAAGATCGCCGCCAGGGTGTAGAACACGCACAGGCCGATGATCGCCGGGAGACGGTAGGTGTCCCAGAACACAATCAACACCAATGTCGATAAACCGACCAGCAACAGCAGGGCAAACACCAACGCTAGGCCTGCAAAGAGCAACAGGCTGACGGTGCGTGCTTTCTGCTCTTGCAATTCGATGCCGAACAGCTCGACATGACTGTGCAACAAGCCAAGGACGGCAGCGCCCAAACGCCGCGTGGAGGAGGCGGTGCCCGCAGTCGGGCCGGATTCACCGATCGACATGATCAGCGCCGAGTGGCCAGCAGGCCGATCAGGAAGCCGACGCCTGCCGCGATACCAACGGACTGCCAAGGGTTGGCCGACACGTAATCTTCGGTGGCAGTGACAGCGGCCTGACCACGATCACGCAGAGTGTCTTCGGTCAGTTTCAGGGTTTCCCTTGCACGCAGCAGACTGTCGTGGATCTGATCACGCAGTTCATCGGCCTGATCGCCTGCCAGACTGGCGGTGTGCTCGAGCAAACGTTCGGTGTCGGCGACTAATGTCTGGAAGTCGTTGATCAGGATTTCTTGAGCAGTCTTTGCCTTGATGCTAGCCATGGTGGATCTCCGTAGGTGGCGTCTGAATCGTTCGAGTATGAGCCTTGCGCGAAGGTTCAGTACAAATGACTGGTACAACTTTTGCTGTGTCGTGGTGCGTCGCCCGGCTGTCGTGCGCGGTTGCTGGGCACGCAAGCAGGAAAACCTTAACTCAAACAATCCATGTTCGTGTCAGGACATCGACCTCGTGCGCCAAAGTGGTTCATCGGCCCCTGGGGTTCATGACAGTTTGGTCGCAACTTGGTGCATGAAATGCCCGCACGAACTGCTTTGGTGCCTTTTTTAAGCCCTCAGGTCTGCCTCTTTATGGAAAATCTGCAAAGCGCTGTGGACACGCTGGTTCACAGCTCCAATACGTTGTTCATTCTGATCGGTGCGGTGATGGTGCTGGCAATGCACGCCGGTTTCGCTTTTCTGGAGGTCGGTACGGTCCGCCAGAAAAACCAGGTCAACGCATTGTCGAAAATTCTCAGCGATTTCGCCGTCTCGACCCTGGCCTATTTCTTTATAGGTTATTGGATTTCCTACGGCGTGACCTTCATGCAACCGGCGGCGGTGTTGAGCGCCGATCATGGTTATGGGCTGGTGAAGTTTTTCTTCCTGCTGACTTTTGCGGCGGCGATCCCGGCAATCATTTCCGGCGGCATTGCCGAGCGAGCACGCTTTGTTCCGCAATTGTGCGCTACGGCGCTGATCGTGGCGTTCATCTATCCGTTTTTCGAGGGCATGGTCTGGAACGGCAACTATGGCCTGCAAGCCTGGCTGACGGCGCGGTTCGGTGCGGCGTTCCATGACTTTGCCGGTTCTGTGGTGGTACATGCCATGGGCGGCTGGCTGGCGCTGGCGGCGGTGTTGCTGCTCGGTCCGCGTAATGGGCGTTATCGCGAAGGACGTCTGGTGGCCTTCGCGCCGTCGAGCATTCCGTTTCTAGCATTGGGCTCGTGGATCCTGATTGTTGGCTGGTTCGGCTTTAACGTGATGAGCGCGCAAACGCTGCAAGGGGTCAGTGGTCTGGTGGCTGTCAATTCGTTGATGGCGATGGTCGGTGGCACCATGACGGCATTGATCGTCGGACGCAATGACCCGGGTTTTCTGCATAACGGCCCGTTGGCCGGGTTGGTGGCGATCTGCGCAGGCTCTGATCTGATGCATCCGGTCGGTGCGCTGATAACCGGGGCCATTGCCGGTGCACTGTTTGTCTGGTGCTTTACCGCTGCGCAGGTCAAATGGCGCATCGACGATGTGTTGGGAGTGTGGCCATTGCACGGTTTGTGCGGCGTCTGGGGTGGGATTGCCTGCGGGATTTTCGGCCAGACAGCGCTCGGCGGTCTCGGTGGCGTGAGTCTGATCAGCCAATTGATTGGCTCGGCGCTCGGCGTTGCGGTGGCGCTGATCGGTGGTTTCGCCGTGTACGGTGTGATCAAGGCGTTGCATGGGCTGCGCCTGAGTCAGGAACAAGAGTATTACGGCGCCGACCTGTCATTGCACAAGATCGGCGCGGTGAGTCAGGACTAAGTCTCCTCATGGTCGGCACCGGGGTAAAAACCGTGCAGCAGGCGATAGCGATCAATGCGTACCAGATCGACTTTTTCCTGTACCTGATGCGCCGGCAAACCGAGCATGATCAAGGCGTGCGAGGCCAGCATCAGGCTCGATTCCAACAGTTCCGGCACCACTTCGGTGGCGCCGGCGGCTTTCAATTCGGCCCATTGACTGTCGTCGCGGGTGCGCACCAGAATCGGTACATGTGCGTTGAGCCGGCGGGCTTCCTTGAGGATGCGCAGGGCGACATCGCTCTGATCCACCGCAATCACCAGCAGCCTTGCGCGAAGCAGGCCGACGGCAGTCAGGAGATCTGCGCGTGAGCAATCGCCATAATGCACGTCACTTTCTCCGGATGCGGCTTCCTGTACCCGCACCGGGTCGTTATCCAGAGCAATGTAGGGTTGCTTCGCATTGCACATGAAGCGGCCGATCGATTGGCCGACGCGGCCGTATCCACAAATAACCACATGCTTGTCGAGTTCGGCGTTGAGCGCGCTGATCTCCTCGATCTGTGCTTCCTGGTTGGGTTTGCGATGCAGGGCCGCAGCGATGCGTGGAGCGGCCCGCAGCAACAATGGTGTCAGTAGCATCGAGCAGAAGGTTGCCGCGAGCAGCAGCGCCCCCAATTCGTCGGGCATCATGCTGTTTTGTTGCATCTGCGCCATCAGCGCGAAACAGAATTCGCCGCCCTGTGCCAGGGCCAGACCGCTGCGCCAGGCGGTTTCACTGTCACTGCCGCGCCACTTCACCAGAAGCGCCACAACGATGCCCTTGATGACCATCAATCCGAGTGTGAGGCCGAGAATCAACAGGCTGTGGCTGACGAACAATTGCAGATCGATCAGCATGCCGATGCTGACGAAAAATACCCCGAGCAGAATGTCGCGAAAGGGCCGGATATCAGCCTCGATCTGATGCCGGTAGTGGCTTTCACCCAGCAGCATGCCGGCGAGGAAGGCGCCAAGTGCAGGGGACAGACCCAGCAGGTGAGTCAGCCATGCAGTCAGTAGCACAATTACCAGCGCCAACAGCACAAACAACTCTGCCGAGCGTGAAGCAGCCACTTCATGGAACAGCCGAGGCAACAACCAGCGACTGGCGAACAGCAGGCCGACAAACAGCACCCCGGTTTTCGCCAGGGTCAGCGGCAATGCCCAATACCATGCTTGATCGCTGCTGCCGGCGAACACCGGCACCAGCGTCAGCAGCAAAACGGCGACAACATCCTGAAACAGTAAAACGCCAATGGCATTCTGGCCATGACTGCTGAATACCTCGCCGAGGCTGCCCAGCTCTTTGGTCACGATCGCCGTGGACGACAATGACAGTCCGGCGCCGAGCAACAGCGCTGGAGTCATCGGCATGCCCAGCAGCATCAGCAGCAGCCCCAGCAGCGCTGCGCTGATAAGCACCTGCTGGCTGCCCAGGCGAAACACCACCTGGCGCAACGCGATCATCTTCGACAGGGAAAACTCCAGGCCCAGCGAAAACAGCAGAAACACGACGCCCAGTTCGGCCACGTCTGGCAGGTGTTCACTCTCGTTGACCCAGTCGAATGCGCTCGGCCCGACCAGCAGCCCCACGCACAGGTAACCCAGCACCGGCGGTAGCCGCAGACGACGGAACAGGGCAATCACCACGAGGGACGAGGCGAGGATGATCAGCAGGTTGGCAAACACTAGGCACTCCGATGTCAGGCTCTGGCTTCTCAAGCGTAGAGGCAAAAAGAGCGGAAGCATCGCGTAATTGGTTATTGCGTGAACTGATATGAGTCAGGGTTTTGCGAGGGAAACGCCAAAGAGGCGCTGAAGCCTTTGGGCGGTGGTGGCTCGACGGGTTTCCAGGGGAGGCCTAGAATAAATTCATTAAATTTTGGTTGAGCAACCATGCCTCCTGAATGTCAGTTGTTCGGCACCCTGGGGTGTCATTTGTGTGAAGTCGCTGAAGCCCAATTGATGCCTTTTGTCGAGCACGGCCTGCTTGTCGAACTGGTGGATATCGCTGAGGACGAGCGCTGGTTTGAGGCCTATAGCCTGCGGATTCCGGTGCTGCGCCGAGTCGACACCGGTGCGGAACTGGGCTGGCCGTTCAGTGCCGATGAGGTCGCGGCGTTCCTTGGTTGAGGAGCTTTACCGGATTATCCCGCTGGTCGCCGATGCGAATCCATCCCTTGGCACTTCACGGTTTATTCGGTTACTGTATGGGCATACAGTAATTGGGTCAGAGGGACGAACTGTGGTCAATGTCGAACAGTTGAAGAACAGCGTGAACCGGATGTCGGTTGACGTGGTGCGCGAGGCCGTTCTCGAATTGCGCCTTGACGGACTGGTCACGGAAGGCAAGACGCCATTCAACAAATTGCATTTCAACACGTGTTTTGCCGAGATCGAAGCCCTGTTTCAGCGCGCCGGTTACCACAAGCAATTGGATGTGGTTGGCTATCAGGGTTTGCTCTATGCCTTGTATGACCCGGGTCGCTGGGAGGCTGTCGATGTGTTGCGCTGGCTCAAGGAGTTCACCGAGGCGGCGGCACTCAAGTCGATTCCCGCCTGAGGATTCTGCGCTAGGTTCGCTTCTCTCATTGCGGGATAATGCCAGCCTGCATTGAGGGTCCGAATTTTCGTATGTCCACATCAACATTCTCTGCTGCGCAAAATCAGGCCAGCACGCTTTATCTGCCACCCGGTAAGTGGCCGACCGTACTCGATTGTCTGTGCGAGCACTTCAGTGCCATTGGTCGCGAGCAATGGCTGGACCGAATCGCCCGGGGGCGGGTACTCGATGGTCAGGGGCAGCCAATAGCGGTGGACCTGCCCTACAAGGAAGGCTTGCGGATTCACTACTTTCGCGAGGTGCCGGACGAAAAGCCGATCCCGGTGGTCGAGTCGATTCTCTATGCCGATGAGCACTTGGTGGTGGCTGACAAACCTCACTTCCTGCCTGTCACGCCGGCCGGCGAGTATGTCGAGCAGACCTTGCTGCGCCGGCTGATCCGGCGTCTGGATAATCCCCATCTGGTGCCATTGCACCGTATCGACCGGCATACGGCGGGGCTGGTGATTTTTTCTGCCAATCCACAAACCCGCTCGGCGTATCAGTCGCTATTTCCGACGCGGCAGATCGACAAACGCTACGAAGCCATTGCCCCTGCCTTGCCCGAACTGAGCTTCCCGTTGGTGCATAAGAGCCGCCTGATCGAGGGGGAACCGTTTTTCCGCATGCAGGAGGGGCCGGGAGTCAGTAACACTGAAACGGCTGTCGAGGTTCGGGAGAAGAATGGCAATCTCTGGCGCTACGGCCTGTATCCAGTGACCGGCAAGAAGCATCAACTGCGTGTCCACATGACCGCGCTGGGGGCAAGTATCTGCAACGATCCGTTTTACCCGGATGCGCTGAAAGACGTTGAGGACGACTATGCCAATCCGCTGAAACTCTTGGCGCAAGGACTTCGTTTTATCGACCCGGTAACAGGTGAGGAGCGCGAGTTCGAGAGTCGTATCACCCTGCAATGGTGACGCCGTGCGCACTTTTTGAGTGTCCATGAAAAAGCCCGCATGAAAATGCGGGCTTTTCTGTATCCGTTGTCGACGTAGAGCTTAAAGCTCTTTAACGGTACGAACCTGATCCTTGTTGATGCGAGTTTCTTTACCGTCCAGCTGTTTGAACTCGTAGAAACCTGAATCTTCGTCGTATTGCGGGGTGTCGACGGCCTGGATTTCGCGACCGTCATTCAAGGTGATCACTGTAGGCGAGGAGCAACCGGCGAGGGTAGCGAGGCCCAGTGCGAGCATGAAAGTGGCGAGGGTCCGTTGAGTCATTAGTGTGTCTCCGAATGGGAATTCTTTTGGTTACTGAGCTTGAGACGTACGCAAGACGTCAGAGTTCCTTCGATAATGTCAGTCTGACACGGTGTTGTGTGAATTTAACAGGTCGGGGGTGTTCAGGTTAGCCAGTCGCGGGTCGTTGTCGGGGCATTGCAGGGCATTGGCGCCCAAGCTGCGCATCACTCGGCCGGGGCTGCGTTCACCGGCGTTCCAGGCGTCTTCGAAGGCCGGTAAAAGGGCGGCCGGAATCACGCAGAGCAAAGGTTCCCAGTGCTTGCCGTGGCGCAACATTAAAGGTTTGTCAGGATGCCGGTTGGCGGTTTCGCGCATGTCGTGCAGCAGCGCTGCGTCGATACTCGGAACATCACATGGCAATACCAGCAGGTGAGGATGGCGCGCGGCTTTCAGGCCCGCACGAATGCCCGCCAATGGTCCTGGAAAGTCGCTCTCGTCATCGATCACCAATTGATCGGCGAACAGCGCATAACGCTCGCGATTGCGATTGCAGGAGATGATCAGGTCGTCAGTCAGTGGGCGAGTCTTGCGCTGCAAATGTGCGATCAGCGGGTCGCCCCTCCACTCCACCAGACCTTTGTCCTGACCGCCCATGCGCTGGCCGCGTCCGCCTGCCAGAAGGAGAATGGAGCAGGGCGGCAGTTGCGTCTTCAAGGTCATGGCTGCTCTCCAGAGGGGCGGCAAAAAAAGGGGGCGCTGTGATATAACACCGGGCTGTTTCCCCTACAACTGGACGAGCCTATGAAAGCCAAGGCTGATGTACCTTTCGTGCCGCTCAATATTGCGGTTCTGACTGTCAGCGATACCCGAACCCTGGAAACCGACACCTCCGGTCAGGTCTTCGTGGACCGCTTGACTGCAGCTGGCCACGTTCTGGCCGAGCGTGTCTTGCTTAAAGATGACCTCTACAAAATTCGAGCGCAAGTCGCCCACTGGATCGCCGATGATGTCGTGCAGGTTGTGCTGATCACCGGTGGCACCGGTTTCACGGGGCGTGACAGCACGCCGGAAGCCGTGGCGTGCTTGCTCGACAAGCAAGTGGATGGGTTTGGCGAGTTGTTCCGGCAGATATCGGTGGCCGATATCGGCACCTCTACCGTGCAGTCCCGTGCGCTGGCCGGCCTGGCGAATGGCACACTGGTTTGCTGCTTGCCGGGTTCGACCAACGCCGTGCGCACGGGCTGGGATGGCATTCTTGGCGAGCAATTGGACGCTCGCCACCGCCCGTGCAATTTCGTGCCTCATCTGAAAAAGGCGATGCCTTGTGAGTCCCGTGGGTAAGCCGGGCAAGACGGGCTCGCTGATGCCGGTCGAGGAAGCGCTGGCGCGTTTGCTGGATATGGCCGAGGCCTCGCCAATCGTCGAGCATGAGTATTTGCCACTGGCGCTGGTCGAAGGTCGGGTGCTGGCCGAAGATTTGATTTCGCCCCTCGATCTGCCACCTTGGCCCAATAGCGCCATGGATGGATATGCCCTGAACCTGGCCGACTGGACCGGCGAACCTCTGCCAGTCAGTCAAAAGGTGTTTGCCGGGCAGTCTCCCGAAGCTCTGAAACCCGGTACCTGTGCGCGCATCTTTACGGGAGCGCCGGTACCGTCTGGGGCTGATTGCGTAGAAATGCAGGAAAACGCTGACGTTCAGACTGATGGAACCGTACGCTTCATCGAACCGATGAAGATCGGCCAGAACATTCGCCCACAAGGCCAGGAAACAACGGTCGGTGAGTTGATCCTGTCGGCCGGAACCCGGCTTGGCCCGATTGAGCAAGGTTTGGCTGCTTCGCTGGGCTGCGCCGGTCTGACGGTTGTGCGCAAGGTTCGGGTGGCGGTGATTTCCACTGGCGACGAATTGGTCGAGCCGGGTCAACCGCTGGGGCCAGGGCAGATCTACAACAGTAATCGGGTGCTGCTGTGCAGTTGGTTACAGCGTCTGGGCTGTGAAGTGATCGACGCAGGCATTCTTCCGGATGATCTGGCTGCCACCCGCGCTCGCTTGGGTGAGTTGCAGGATGTTGATCTGATTCTTTCCACCGGAGGCGTTTCGGTGGGAGAGGCTGATTTTCTGGGTGTCGCTTTGCGAGAAGAGGGCGAACTGGGCCTTTGGAAGCTGGCAATCAAGCCCGGAAAGCCGCTGACATTTGGCCATTTCCGCAATGTGCCCGTTATCGGGTTGCCCGGTAACCCGGCTTCGACGTTGGTGACTTTCGCGCTGCTGGCTCGGCCTTACCTGATGAGGCGCCAAGGCGTGCGGGATGTCGGCCCCCTGAAGTTCAAGGTGCCAGCAGGCTTTGTCTGGCCTGTTGCCGGCAATCGGCGTGAATACTTGCGGGGGCGTCTTGAACAGGGGAGGGCGACTATCTACAGTAACCAGAGCTCAGGTGTGTTGCGCAGCGCCGCGTGGGCAGACGGATTGGTTGAAGTATTGGAGGGGGGCACTCTGCTCGAAGGAGACGAGGTCGTCTTCATTCCGCTGAGTGATCTCCTGGGCTGAACCCTGCTTCGCAAATGCAGGCGTCGACTGATCCTGTCGACGCCTGCAATGTTTCGTTCGGTCAATGGCTGATCAGTGCAACAAGCTGGTCGAATCGGCTATTGGCCACCCAACCCAACAGACTCAGCACTACGGCTGTTGCGCCCGCCGAGTAGGCGAGACGGTGTTTGATCGTTCTGACGTCACTTCGGACTTCGTCCATGTCCCGTCGAATGTATTTGAGGTGGGTTTCCAACTCGGTCACACGAGGTTCCATATCTGTTTCTCCAGTGGTCTTGGTGCTGCTTTTGAAATCGGACTTGTGACTCGCGCGACATTCGGCGAGAGGGGCAACCGGACTCACTGGCATTCTGGCTTCATGGCTTGACATGGACATATCCACTTGCTGTTTCAAATGTACGCCAGCGACCTTTTTCATCTTTCGAGCTATTAAAAAACCTTGGGGAGTTTCCACTCATTACATGCACATCCTTGTGTTGTCGGATTGATGATTGATACCGCCGGCACACGGTGACCCAACTGTTCTGTGTGGTCAATTGAGCCGATTCCGCATGTTTCGTAAGAAAAAGTACCGCTGTGTAGGACGCTTCGGCCGGCAATTGAATTAATTGTCATTGCTGTGGCTTTTTTGCGCGACAGGGCGGTCAACATGTTTCAATCGATTCAATTCAGGGAGTGACGCTATGAGTGAACGCCGGGCGCTGTTGGTTCTGCATGGCAAGCAGGCACTCAACGAGGCCGTTCGCACCGCGGTAGAGAACAAGCGCAAGCAAGGCTGGGAGTTGGCGGTACGCCTGACCTGGGAAGCGGGGGATGCCCAGCGATGGGTCGAGCAAGCGTTGGCGGACGGGTACACGAAAATTATTGCTGGCGGCGGAGACGGCACGTTGCGCGATATCGCCGAAACCCTTGCGGCGCATCCAGGCAAAGCCAGTCTGGTGCTATTGCCTTTGGGAACTGCCAACGACTTTTCCCGCGCAGCAGGGATCCCGCTGGAGCCGGCCAATGCGCTTGAACTTCTTGATGTACCGCCGTGTGACATTGATCTGGGGGAAGTGGGCGGGCAGGTCTTCCTGAATATGGCTACCGGCGGTTTCGGCAGTCAGGTTACGGCCAATACTTCAGAAGAGCTGAAAAAAGTATTGGGTGGTGCAGCCTATCTGTTCACCGGTTTGTCGCGGTTCAGTGAGCTGCATGCTGCTTATGGTGAGCTGCAAGGGCCGGATTTTCACTGGAGCGGCGAGTTGCTGGCATTGGGGATCGGCAACGGGCGTCAGGCGGGTGGCGGGCATGTATTGTGTCCGCAGGCGCTTGCCGATGACGGTTTGCTTGATATCAGCATCTTGCCCGCACCACAGGAGTTGGCCGGCACCTTGAAGTCGCTGCTCAGCGATGGTTTCGGTATCGACAACATGTTTGTCAGAACCCGATTGCCTTGGGTCGAAATCAAGGTCGCTGAAGGGCTGTACATCAATCTTGATGGTGAGCCGCTGGAAGGCAGCAGCATGCGGTTCGAGGCGCGGCCAGCGGCGTTGCAGGTTCACCTGCCGAGGAGTTCGCCGCTATTGACCATCAAGCCGTCAGTCAGTCGTCCAGACTGATGATCTGTTCGCGCACGGCGAACAGTACAAGGCCCGCCACATCGTAGATTTGCAGGCGTTTCATGATCTGCGAACGGTGGGTCTCTACAGTCTTGATGCTCAAACCCAGGCCATTGGCGATTTCCCGGGTGGATTTGCCGCGTACGATCAAACGCAGGATTTCCAGCTGTCGGGCAGTCAGGTTGTGCGAGTCGGCGGTTTCCGGTTGCTGCTTCTGATTGCGGGTCAGCGCCTGGTTGATCACGGTGTGGGCGATGGCCGGACTCAAGTAACGCTCGTTGTTGCGCAAGGCTTCCAGGGCGTGCTCGAGTTCGGTGGCTGTGGTGTCCTTGAGCAGGTAGCCGTGGGCACCGGACTCCAGTGCCTGCATGATCAGCGCAGGGTCGGTGTGCATCGACAGGATCAGCACTTTGCTCTGCGCACGCACGCGCTTTAACCGTTGCAAAGCTTCCAGCCCGCCGGTTTCTTTCATGGAAATATCCAGCAGCACGATATCGGGACTCAGTTGCTCGACCATTTCGAGCAATTGCGAGCCGTCATTGGCCTCGCCAATCACCGCGTAACCGGGAATATCCAGCACCAGAGCGCGCACGCCGGCCCTGATCAGCGAGTGGTCATCCACCAGAAGTAAGTTGCAAGTCAACGCATAACCTTATTCGTACTGGCCCGTTCGAGTGCACGGGGGGCCCAGGGGAAAAGTGCTTCGATTCGAGTGCCTTTGCCGGGCTCACTGATAACGTTCAGGGTGCCACCCAATTGCTCGATCCGTTCGGCCATCCCGGCCATGCCTCGCTGTCCTTCACGACCTGGATTGGCGGCAGGGGCAAATCCCCGTCCGTCATCGCTGATCAGCAACGTCAGGCCCTTTGGCAGGCGTTGCACGCGTATCACCAGATTTTTCGCCTGCGCGTGACGCAGGATATTGGTCACCGCCTCCTGGGTGATGCGAAAGGCGGCGACCGCCATTTCTTCCGGGATGCCGTTAAGGCGCTGCTGGCAATCGAGGCTCCAGTGCACGCTTGTATGAGTCAATGTCTTGAGCAGATGTGCTCTCAGGCTGGCTTCAAGGCCAAGGCTGGTCAATTGGCGAGGATTGAGAATGGCCGAAACATCGCGCACCTTGTTGAGCGTTTCCTCAAGGGTTTCGCACAGTGCGGTGCATTGGTCCTGCAAGTCTTCCGGCATCCGCCGTTTGAGCCAGTCGCTCTGCAGCTTGGCGGCGGTCAGCAATTGGCCGATATCATCGTGCAGCTCGCGGCTAAGGCGGTGGCGCTCGTTTTCCTGGACTTCGAGCAGGCGGTCGGCGAGCTCCTGCGGCTGGAATTTGATTGATTTGCGTGACAGCCGATATTGCACCCAGACACAGGTGGTAGCCGCGACCTCAAGCAACAACAGTCCGAGGCCAATGTGTGCGGAAAAGCCATAGGTCAACAGGCTGCCAAGTGTGGCCGCGACACAAAGGATGAGTGTGAACCGGCGGGCGTTTTCCCGAGAGGGTGGCCATGTGGTGATTGACTTGAGACTGGCGTACATAACGGATGGAGCCAATGGATGTTCGCTGCGGGTAGACCGGCCGGTGGCTGGCGGGTCTCTGTCTGAAAATGCTGTCAATTATGTTATTGATTTCAACGCGGTTCAGTGATCGTGTTTGGCTGCCAACTTCGCTGGAGTGCCTATAGGTGGAGTCACTGTGCCATTAACTTGAGAGCAACTAATGGGCGGCATAATACCACTTAAGATACCGTTGGTCGCGCTTGCTATATATGTCCGAGAAGTCAGGAATATGTGTGGTGTCGGGCACAATTGCCATAATGGGAAAAGTCAATCTATTGTGTTCAATAGATATCTGCGTGCCTGAAGTTGAGTTTCAACACACAGGTAAACCCTGAGCCCAGCCGGAAATATCCATGGCTGTCAGGTGTGATGATTTAATTCGATTTGTCGCTGACAGGCATGAACTATTCAATCACGACATTTGGCGGCCTCTTCAGTCATGGCGTGCGCCGGATCAGGCCTGTCGCTCCGAAAAGGCCAGGAGGGGCAAACGTTTGGCGGTGGGGGCTGGCTGAAACCGAGTTTGACCGACTTGAAAGGCGAAGGCATCGATCAGCGAGGCCTGTTCACTTTTATCGAGGCTCAGTTGTCCGGTGCTCTGATCGACCAGTTCAAGTTGCCAGGCCATCAGCGTGAAGCAATCTTTCAAGGCAACCAGGGCCTGTTCGTGCAGGTCGACGTGGTCCTGCACCGGGTTGAGCAAGTCGTAAATGTGCCGTGAGAACTCGGAAATAGCCTCAAGCGCCAGGGCCTCAGCCCTGCTTGCAAGCTTGAGCAGCGTGCTGAGCATGCAGTCGATGGCGTCCTTGTCGTTGCTGATCAGTTGTAGATGGCTGAGGCATTCTTCGGACTTGGCCAGGAGTGTTTCGGCCTCGACCAGAAATTCGGGGAAGCGTTGCGCCCACTCTTTACGGTCGATCGGCATGCTTATCTCCACAACGTCATGTCTGGTGAGGGAGTGCCGTGTGTGACGACGATCATGAATCGTCGGGAGATCGCGCCCAGACGTGCAGGTGCACAGACTGAGAGGTTCCAGAGGGGTTGTTGCCACTGAACTGCGATCGCACACAATAGCCTGACTCCGTTCATGCAATGAGAATGGCGTCACATTAATGGCTATTGGATATTGCGAATATCAGGTTGATCCTGATTGTTACTAGGGGAATCCCTTAGGCGCGGGAACCTACAGTGCAAACCGAGGTCGCGCCGCAAAGAATGTAGCAGATGAAAATCACGGCGCCAGTAAAGCATGATGTTAATGTGACATCAATGGTGCGTTGTGGCATTTTGATGGTGAATTTTGCGGGAATCAAGATTCGTCATAGACCGCCGATAACCCCTTTTAGTGAATTCATCAGAACAAGCCCAGGAGTCATTGATGGCCGGCATTCTCGACACGGTAGACCAACGCACGCAACTGGTGGGTGAGAATCGCCTGGAAATTCTCATGTTCCGGCTGGCCGGGCGCCAATTGTTCGCGATCAACGTGTTCAAGGTTCAGGAAGTGCTGCAACTGCCAAAGCTGACCCTGATGCCTCAGCGTCACCCGTTCGTCTGCGGCGTGGTCAACCTGCGTGGGCAGACGTTGCCGGTGATCGACCTGTCGCAAGCAATTGGTATGCGTCCACTGGTACCTGGTCCGAACAGCACCATCATCGTTACCGAGTACAACCGTTCGGTGCAGGCATTCCTCGTTGGTGGTGTGGATCGCATCGTCAACATGAACTGGGAAGCCATTCTGCCGCCGCCGACCAGTGCTGGCCGTCAACACTATCTGACGGCGATCAGCAAAGTCGACGATCAACTGGTGGAAATCATCGATGTCGAGAAAGTGCTTGCCGAGATCGTCCCGTACAACGCCAAGGTCTCGCGTGACAAACTCGACGATCCGGTGCTGGAACGCGCCCGTGATCGCGAAGTCCTGTTGGTGGACGACTCCAACGTGGCGCTCTCGCAATTGCGTGACACCCTCGGCCAGCTCGGCGTGAAAATGCACATTGCCAGCGATGGTCTGAAGGCACTGAACATGCTCAAGGCTTGGGCGGATACCGGCGTGAACATGACGGACAAACTGCTGATGGTATTCACCGATGCGGAAATGCCGGAGATGGACGGCTATCGCCTGACCACCGAAATTCGTAACGATCCACGTCTGCGTGGTCTGTATGTGGTGTTGCACACCTCGTTGTCCGGCAGTTTCAACGAATCGATGGTGAAGAAGGTTGGCTGCGACAATTTCCTCTCCAAGTTCCAGCCGGACAAGCTGGTCGACGTGGTACGCCAGCGTCTGATGCTCGACGAAGTGCCAGCGTGATGGATCTGTTCGAAGGCTGACCTCTCGTCAGCCTTTGATTCGCGGGTGAAGCTCGTATAGGGTGGCGTTTTTGCCCACAAGGGAGTTGGCCATGCTGCGTCTGAGCGCGCTTTATCGTTACCCGTTGAAATCCGGCAAGGCCGAGGTTCTGCAAGGGATCAGCCTGGACAAGCTGGGACTGGAGGGCGATCGACGCTGGATGTTGGTCGACGAAGCCAGCGGCCGTTTCCTGACCCAACGCGCCGAAGCGAAAATGAGCCAGCTGTCCGCGCTTTGGAATGCTCAGGGTGGTCTCACCTTGAGCGCGCCTGAGCATGCTTCAATCGACATCACCTTGCCTGCCAGCGATGCGCAGTTACGTGGCGTGACCATCTGGCGCGACACGTTGCGTGTGCCGGATGCCGGTGACGAAGCGGCAAATTGGGTCAGCGAATTCATCGGTAAACCGACTCGTCTGGTGCAAGTACCGCTGGACCGGGCACGCACGACTCAGGCCGGTTTTGGCAAGGACGACGACCAAGTCGCCTTCGCCGATGGTTTTCCACTGTTGCTGATCGGTGAAGCCTCGTTGCAACACCTGTCGAAACAGGTCGGGCGGCCGTTGGAAATGCTGCGTTTCCGGCCGAATCTGGTGATCGAAGGCAGCGAGGCGTACGCCGAAGACAGCTGGAAGCGTATCCGTATCGGCGATGTCGAATTGCGCGTGGTCAAGTCATGCTCGCGTTGCATTCTGACCACGATTGATCCGCAGACCGGCGAGCGCAGCGCTGATCGTGAACCGCTGGCGACCCTGCAGAAAACCCGTGCCCAGGCCGACGGTGCGATGTTCGGTCAGAATCTGGTCAACGACGGCAATGGTCGTCTGGAAGTCGGGATGGCGGTAGAAATTCTCGAGTAATCGATGCCAGAACGAAAAATGCCCGTGTCCTTGGACACGGGCATTTTTTTTTATCGCGCATGAACCCGCTGGGTTTAGCCGCGGTATTCGCACAGGTAAGCGGTGTCGACCGCGACTTTCAGCTGGAATTTGCTGTTGGCCGGCACGTTGAACTGGCTTCCGGCGGCGAAGGTTTCCCAGTTGTTGCTGTCCGGCAGTTTGACGGTCAGTGCGCCAGACACTACGTGCATGATTTCACGCTGGCTGGTGCCGAATTCGTATTCGCCCGGGGCCATGACGCCGATGGTCGCCGGACCTTCAGCGGTGCCAAAGGCGATCGACTTGACGGTGCCGTCGAAGTACTCGTTGACTTTAAACATGGGCGATTCCTCGAAAAGGGCTAAAAAGTGAGGCGGCCAGTATGCACAAGGCTTTTAACGCCGTCACGCCCCTAAAGCGGCAGAACCAGCGGCAGCAGGCGCGCGGTGTTGCGTGCATCCTCCAGCGCTCGGTGTTGCTGACCACTGAACTGCATCCCGGCCAGTTGCAGCGCACCATTGAGGCCCAGCGGCCGCTCCAGGCGCCGGGCCTTGGCGAAGCGTTGCTTGAGGTTCATGTGCGGCACCCGGCTTAAGGCGCTGTCGAATTGCAGCCGCTGCCATTCCTGAAGTAGTTGTTTGCGGTCGTAATCGCCCCAGCTCACCCAGCCTTCGAGGCGCGTCTGATGCTGACCGAGCCAGCGTTCGAAGGCCGGCCAAACCTCGGTCAACGGCAGCGCCGCGTCGATATTGGCTTGAGTGATGTGTGTGAGTTCGCGACAGAACGGCGTCAGCAAGGGCCGTCGCGTCGGTTTGACGAAGCGCTGGAAGTGATCCTGCTCGCGTCCGGTACGATCAACCAGCGTGGCGCCGATCTCGATAATTTCCATTTCGGTGACCGGCCAGCCACCCTCGTCGGTGGTGGCTTCCAGATCTATGACCAGCCAGTGAGGCATCGCAGGGTTCCTGATTTCCGCGTCCTGATTCATCAGAGCGTAGTCAAACCCTGCGTTTGCGCCTGGCGACTCACTCCACTTGCAACAGGATCTGACGATTTTTTACCTGATCGCCGACCTTGACCTGCACCCGCTTGAGCACGCCGTCAATGCCGGCCTTGAGCGGGTGCTCCATTTTCATTGCCTCCAGCACCACCAGCAACTGACCTTTGCTGACTGCGCTGCCTTCGCTGGCCAGTACGTCGACGATGGCGCCGTCCATCGGTGCTTTTAGCGTGCCGGAGTTGACGCTGGTCTGACTGCCGATGACCGCGTGAGTTCGATTCTCAAGGTGCAGGTTGCCGGGATGGGTGAACAGCCAGAGTCGCTCAGCATTGAGCCGATAGGCGTGTCGCTGGCGCAAACCGTCGATCTCCAGCGTCAACGCCAGCGGCGTGTGGTCGATGATTTTGAGTTCCAGGGTCTGTTGCGCCACTAGCACCTGGAAGGTGTTTTGCCCGCGCGGGAGTAGTTGCAGCATCCAGTCCTGCGAATCGAGCCCGAGGCGATAGTGCAGCGGCACATTGGCATTGTTGCGCCAACCCGCCAATGCCGTGCGGTGGAGGCGGGCGCCTGCCTGATAGAACAGCACCGCGGCGATTGCCAGTTGTTCGGCACTGGGCACATAGCTGTGCAGGCTTTCGTGATCCGAAAAGTGCTGGGCAATGAACGCCGTGCTGAACGCACCCCTGACAAATTGCGCCTGCTGCAGCAGGCTGACCAGCAAACGCTGATTGCTTTGCACGCCCAGCAACACCGTGTCCTGCACGGCACGCAACAGTTTGCGCCGCGCCTCTTCGCGGGTGGCGCCGTGGGCAATCAGTTTGCCGAGCATCGGGTCGTAGAACGGGCTGATCTTTTGACCTTCGAGCAGGCCATGATCGATGCGTGCGCCGTGCAAAAGCGCTGGCTCCCAGGCTTCAATGCGCCCGGTTTGCGGCACAAAGTCCTGTGCCGGGTCTTCGGCATAGAGCCGCACTTCCATGGCATGGCCATTGAGTTGCACCTGATCCTGAGTCAACGGCAGTGGCTGTCCTTCGGCGACCAACAGTTGCCAGGCGACCAGGTCCAGCCCGGTAACCAACTCAGTCACCGGGTGCTCCACTTGCAGGCGCGTGTTCATTTCCAGGAAGTAGAATTGCCCGCGGGCATCGAGCAGAAACTCCACGGTACCGGCGCCGACGTAGTTCACTGCACGTCCGGCCTTGAGCGCGGCCTCACCCATGGCCTGGCGCAGTTCGGCGGTCATCACCGGGCAGGGTGCTTCTTCGATGACTTTCTGATGACGACGCTGGATCGAGCAGTCGCGTTCGCCAAGGTAGATAAGGTTGCCGTGCTGATCGCCGAACAGTTGCACTTCAACGTGGCGCGGTTCGATCAGCGCTTGTTCGAGGATCAATTCGTCACTGCCGAATCCGTTCAACGCTTCCGAACGTGCGGTACGCAATTGCGCCGGCAATTGCGACGCGTTGTGCACCAGACGCATGCCGCGTCCGCCTCCGCCTGCGCTGGCTTTGATCATCAATGGATAGCCGATGCGTTCGGCTTCGCGCAGCAATGTGCTGTCGTCCTGTTCTGCACCTTGGTAGCCGGCGATGCACGGCACGCCGGCTTCGAGCATGGCGATTTTCGACAGACGTTTGCTGCCCATCAGTTCGATGGCGTCGGCACTTGGTCCGATGAAGGTCAAACCAGCCTGTTCGCAGGCGCGGGCGAATGCGGCGTTTTCCGAAAGAAAACCATAGCCGGGGTGGACGGCATCGGCGCCGCTGCGGCGGGCGGCATCGAGAATGGCCGGGATGTTCAGGTAGGACTGCTGCACTGGCGCCGCACCGATGGGCACGGCTTGATCAGCCATTTTTACGTGCAGCGCATCGGCGTCGGCTTCACTGAACACCGCGACGGTGCGATAGCCCTGGGCCTGTGCGGTGCGCTGGATACGGCAGGCGATTTCACCGCGGTTGGCGATCAGGATTTTCTGAATGGCGGGCATGGGCTGTTCCCTCGAAAGTTGCGGTGTATGTGCTGGCCTGCTCGCGAAGCTTTTAGGTGGCCCACCCGGGTTTGCGTTTTTGCATGAACGCCATGGTGCCCTCGATGCCTTCAGTACTCGTCACCGCTTCGCTGAACCACTGCGCCGCTTCATCGAGTAATTCACTTGACGGTTGCCCGGCACTGGCCAGCAGCAATTTCTTCGTCGCAGCATTCGCCTCCGGCGCGCAACACAGGACATGCTGCAGCACCTCATCCAGGCGCTCGGCCAGGGCCTGCGCATCCTGCTCGACAAAATGCACCAGCCCCAAACGGCGTGCCTGATGGCCATCGAAACGTGCTGCTGTCAGCGCCAGTCGACGGGTTTCAGTCAGGCCGATGCGTTGCAATACAAACGGTGCGATCTGCGCGGGGATCAGGCCCAGGCTGGTTTCCGGCAAACCGAATTGCGCTTGGTGATCGGCAATCGCGATATCGCTGACACACGCCAGTCCGAAACCGCCGCCCATCACGGCGCCTTGCAGCACGCAAATCAGCACTTGCGGCGCGTGTTGTGCTTCTTCCAGCAATGCCCCGAACGCACGGTTCAAGTGGCGGTAGGCATCTGCACCCTGAGTGCGGGCGTTGGCCATGTCCTTGATGTCGCCGCCTGCACAAAAATGTCCACCGGCACCGCTGAGTACCAAGGCTCGAATGGCACGCTCATCGCGAACCGCCGCCAGCATCGCGCGCAGTTCGGCGACCATCTGCAGGCTCATTGCATTGCGGCTTTGCGGGCGATTGAGGGTGACGTGCAGTACGCCGCCGTGCCGCTCCAATAGCAGTGTCTGGCAATCGGGCAGGGGGCTCATTTTTTTTTCCCCGGCAGGATGCCCATCAGTTTGCAGATGATCCCCAGCATGATTTCGTCGGCGCCGCCGCCAATCGACACCAGCCGCACATCGCGGTAAGCGCGGGCCACCGGGTTATCCCACATGAAACCCATGCCGCCCCAATATTGCAGGCAACTGTCGCTGACTTCGCGACCCAGACGCCCGGCCTTGAGCTTGGCCATCGAGGCCAGGCGCGTGACGTCCTGGCCTTTGATGTATTGCTCGGTGGCCTGATAGACCAGTGCCCGCAGGCATTCGATTTCGGTCTGCAATTCGGCGAGGCGAAAGTGGATGACCTGATTGTCGATCAGGGCGTTGCCGAAGGTTTTGCGCTCCTTGCAGTACTCGATGGTGCTGTCGACGCAGTATTCCAGGCCCTTGAGCATGTTCGCCGCACCGAACAGACGTTCTTCCTGAAACTGCAGCATCTGCATCATGAAGCCGGCGCCTTCATGGCCGATGCGGTTGCGCTGCGGGATGCGCACGTTGTCGAAAAACACCTGAGCGGTTTCCGAGCTGCGCATGCCGAGTTTGTCCAGATGCGAACTGAGACTGATCCCGGGTGTGTTCATCGGCACCATGATCAGCGATTTGTTGATGTGCGGCTTGTCGTCGGAGGTATTGGCCAGCAGACAGATGAAATCAGCGCTTGGTGAGTTGGTGATCCACATTTTGCTGCCGTTGATCACGTAGTCGTCGCCATCCTTGCGGGCGTTGGTTTTCAGCCCGGCGACGTCGGAGCCAGCGCCCACTTCCGAGACACCGATACAGCCGACCTGCTCGCCGCTGATGGCCGGGCGCAGGAATGCTTCACGCAGTTCATCGGAGCCGAAGCGGGCCAGCGCCGGGGTGCACATGTCGGTCTGCACGCCGATCGACATCGGAATGCCACCGCAGTGAATGGTGCCGAACTCTTCGGCGGCGACAATCGAATAGCTGTAATCAAGGCCCATGCCGCCGAATTTTTCCGGTTTGGAAATCCCCAGCAAGCCCAGATCGCCTGCCTTGCGGAAAATGTCGTGGATCGGAAAGCGTCCGGCCTTTTCCCATTCGTCGACATGTGGATTGATCTCGTGCTCGACGAATTGGCGGACGGTGCGGCGCAGTGCTTCGTGTTCCGGGGTGAAGATCATTTTTATTGTTCTCCGTAAGATCCGTGGCGATCAGAACCGGCTGACGCCGAAGCTGTTGGGTTGCAGGGCGCGGAGGTCGGCTTCGTGGCAAATATCCAGCAAGTAGCCCAGCAGGGTGCGCGTATCGCGGGGGTCGATCAGCCCGTCGTCCCACAGGTTGGCGCTGCCGTAGAGGGCGGTGGATTGGCTGTCGAGTTTCTGCGCGGTGGCCTGTTCGAGCATGTCGAGCATTTTCGGATCAGGCGTCAGGCCGTCCTTGAGCTGCTTGGCTTGGGTGACGATGCGCAGGACTTTACCCGCCTGAGCCCCACCCATCACGGCCGTGCGGCTGTTGGGCCAGGCGAAAATGAAGCGCGGATCGAGACCGCGCCCGCACATCGCGTAGTTGCCGGCGCCGTAGGAGCCGCCCACGACAATCGTCAGTTTAGGCACCCTGGCATTGGCCACGGCTTGAATGAGTTTCGAGCCGTGTTTGATCACGCCTTGCTGCTCCGACTCGGTGCCGACCATGAAGCCTGTGGTGTTGTGGAAGAACAGCAGCGGTGTCTGGCTCTGATCGCACAGTTGAATGAATTGCGCCGCTTTGCTCGCGCCGTTGGGGGTGATCGGGCCGTTGTTGCCGATGAACCCGCAGGCGCGCCCCTGAATTTTCAATTGGCCGCAAAGGGTTTGCTGATCGAATTCGCCTTTGAATTCGAGGAAGCAGGATTCGTCAGCGATGCGCGCGATGATTTCGCGCACGTCGTAGGGCTTTTTCGGGTCGTCCGGTATCAGCCCCAGCAACTCGTCGATGGGGTAGAGCGGCTCTTTATATTGCGGTTCCGGCAACCACGGCAGTTGCTCGTTCCACGGCAGCATGCGCAGGATTTCGCGCACCTGGCGTACCCCGTCGGCATCGTTTTCGGCCAGGTATTCGGCAGTCCCGGCAACTTGCGCGTGCATCTCGGCGCCGCCCAATTCTTCATCCGTGGCCACCTCGCCTGTGGCGGCTTTAAGCAAAGGGGGGCCGGCAAGAAACAGCTTGGCCTTGCCGCGCACCACCACCACGTAATCCGACAACCCCGGTTGGTACGCGCCTCCAGCCGTCGCCGAGCCGTGTACGACGGTAATCTGCGGTAAACCCATGGCCGACATCCGCGCCTGATTGGCAAAACTGCGTGCGCCTTCGACGAAAATCTCCGCGGCATAATTGAGGTTGGCGCCACCGCTTTCGGCGAGGGTGATGACTGGCAGTTTGTTCTCCTGAGCGATCTGTTGCAGGCGCAGGGATTTTTTCAGACCGCTGGGTGAGATCGTGCCGCCCTTGATCGCACTGTTGTTCGCCACCACCAGCGCACGAATGCCAGACACGTAACCGATGCCGGCAATCAAGCCGCCACCGGCCGCGCTGCCATCCTTGTCGTCGTGCAGTTTGTAACCGGCGAGGCTGGCCAGTTCGAGAAACGGCGCGCCGGGGTCGAGCAGCAGGTTCAGGCGTTCTCGGGGCAGCAGTTGGCCGCGCTTGTCGAATTTCGGCTTGGCTTCGGCGGCCTTGTTCAACAGGTTCTGTTCCAGTTGCTGGACGTGTTCGATGGCGGCGAGCATTGCTGCGCGGTTGCGGGCGAATGCCTCGCTGTGCGGGTCGAGTTGGGACTGGATCTGCGCCATGGCTTACTCCTTGTCCTGCAAAACGTCGGGAAGGTAAGCGCGGTGGAAACCGTTGAATGAGTCACTGTGGGTCGCCTTGTGCAACGGCCATGCACGGCAGCCGATGCTGGCGGCACCATCGATTTTCAGCGTGCTGCCACTGATGAATGCCGCTGCCGGGCTGAGCAGAAATACAATCGCCGCGCTGACTTCCGATTCGGTGCCGATGCGCTTGAGCGGCACATGTTCACGCAGGGTCGGGATCACCGCTTTGAACGCCCCTTCGTAGGTGTCCATGCCACTGGAGGCGATCCAGCCCGGCGCGACCGCGTTGACTCGCACCCCGGCGTATCCCCACTCGAAGGCGGCAGTTTTGGTGAAGTTGTCCATGCCTGAACGCGCGGCGCCCGAGTGGCCCATGCCGGGCATGCCGCCCCACATGTCGGCGAGCATGTTGACGATGTTGCCACCGTGTTTGCTCATCGACTGGTTGAACACTTCCCGGGCCATCAGGAAACCGCCGACCAGATTGGTGCGTAGCACGGTTTCGAAACCTTTCTGATTGATCGACGCCAGCGGTGACGGGTACTGACCGCCGGCATTGTTGACCAAACCGTGGATCGGCCCGTGCTCGGCGATCAGCACCTTGACCAATTCCTTCACCGCCTCTTCATCGCGAATATCGCAAGCCTTGCAGTGTGCACGGCCACCGTCCTCGGCGATTTCGGCGGCGACCTTCTGCAGCTTTTCAGGTTTGCGTCCGACCAGCAGCACCTTGGCACCGAGCGCCGCCAGTTCATGGGCGGTGCAGCGACCGATGCCGCTGCCGCCGCCAGTGACGATGATGGTTTGGCCGCTGAACAGATCGGCTCTGAAAATCGACGCGTAAGCCATGCAAACAATCCTCTAGTCGAGCTGTTCGGCGATGCTCTGCGGCACCGGGATCTGGATTTCCAGCAGTTGCTGGGCGAAGGCTTTGCCTTGCGGATCGATACGCAGACTGGCCACGCCACCGCCGCCGAGAGCGTTTTCCAGGAGAAAATTCAAACTGTGGGTGCCCGGCAGGTACCAGCGTTCGACCCGACCGTGGAGCGGGTCGAGGACGTGGCTCATCCAGTCGACGATGACCGCTGGGGTCAGCGCTTCAGCGATCCATGGCAGGTATTCAGGCTTGCGCGGCATCACACCGATGTTGCTGTGGTTGCCCTTGTCGCCAGAGCGCGCCACGGCGAGTTTCACCAACGCGACGCTGGCGTCGGCGCGGCCCTCAGGTTTTGGTGGTTGATCGGCGATGGGCAGGTTCTGGCTGTCGAGAGCAATCAATGCGGGCAGGGCGCAGGGGTGTCGCTCACCGGCCTGGTCGATTTGCAGGGTGCAGGCACTTTTATCGATCAGGAACGAGAACAGACGAATGACCGGGTACACCGTCGGCCGGCCACCGACGATGCCGGTGAGCCCCGGCGCCATGCCCGTGGCAGCCTGGGCGATCTCCCGGGAGAACAGGATCAGCGCTTGCTTGTTCGGATGGCGTACAGCCAGTTTGATCACCACCTCTCGCGTGTCGCGACGCTGGCCATGGGGGCCATAAGTGGCTTCACTGCCGAGCAGTTCGAGGCTGGTTTCGCTGTAGGGCATCCAGCCACGCTGGCTGAACATCTGCGCAGTCTTGTCGATAATGGCCTGACCGACGCGGCGTGCCTTTGCCACCGCGTCAATGCCGGCGATCAGGCAACTGGCGGTGCAGCGAAAACCGTCCGGGTACGTGGCACTGACTTTGTATTTGTCACTGGGCGGCAGGCCTTTGGCACCCTGTACATGCACCCCGTTTTTGCCCTGCTGCTGTAGTTTGACCTGACTGAAATTGCAGACCACATCGGGCAACAGATACGCCTGTGGATCGCCGATTTCATAGAGCAACTGTTCGCCGACGGTCAGCGGCGTGACCAGTCCGCCGGAGCCCTCGGGCTTGCTGACGATGAATTGGCTGTCGGCGCTGACCTCTACGATCGGGAAGCCGATGTGCTCGTAATCCGGAACATCGCGCCAATCGGTGAAATTACCGCCGGTACATTGCGCACCGCATTCGATGATATGCCCGGCCAGCGCGGCTTGGGCGAGTTTGTCGTAGTCATGCCACGACCAGCCGAACTCGTGCACCAGCGCTGCACTGACCACGGCACTGTCGACCACCCGCCCGGTGATGACGATGTCGGCGCCCAGGCGCAGTGCCTCGACAATGCCCGGTGCGCCGAGGTAGGCGTTGGTCGACACGCACATTGGTGGCAGCGGGGCGCCGCTGAACATCTCGGTGATGCCTTGGCCGGTGAGTGACTTGAGTTGCGGTTGCAGGTCATCGCCCAGCAGCACGGCGATTTTCAGCGCAGTGCCAGCCTTGTCACAGGCGGCTTGCAGGGCGGCGGCGCAAGCCAGCGGGTTGACCCCGCCGGCATTACTGATGACACGGATTTTCTGCTCGGCCAGTTGCGGCAGTAGCGGCGTCAGCACGTCGATGAAGTCGCTGGCGAATCCGGTCTGTGGGTCTTTCATGCGTGCGCCAGCCATGATCGACAGGGTGATCTCGGCCAGGTAATCGAACACCAGATAATCCAGGCGTCCTCCTGCCACAAGCTGAGCGGCGGCGGTCGACGTGTCACCCCAGAAGGCACTGGCGCATCCGATGCGGACGGTGGTTGGCATTTTTATCTCCGACTCAGGAACCTGCGACAGAAGTGTCTGGAGGCTACCAAGCAAGCGCTTGGTTTGTAAATACTTGAAACTATCTTCTGCCCGAGCGCTTGCTTGGTCGTCGCCAGCGGCTTAAATTGCGCGCAACCCTGCGGTTTCAGGGGGCAACAGACTGATCGACTGTAGGAGAGAACGGGTGGACGAGCAAAAAGCCCTCAGGGTCATGCGCGAATTGGTCGATGCAGGCCAGTTGACCGACCCGGACAGCGCTCGCGGCAAACTGCTGCAGGTGGCGGCTCATCTGTTCCGCAATAAAGGCTATGAACGCACCACGGTGCGCGATCTGGCCGGCGCGGTGGGGATTCAGTCGGGCAGCATTTTTCATCACTTCAAAAGCAAAGATGAAATTCTCCGTGCCGTGATGGAAGAAACCATTCGTTACAACACCGCGTTGATGCGCGCAGCGCTCGCCGAAGCGACCAGCGTGCGTGAGCGGGTGTTGGCGCTGATCCGTTGCGAGTTGCAGTCGATCATGGGCGGCAGCGGCGAAGCGATGGCGGTGCTGGTCTATGAATGGCGCTCTTTGTCCGAGGAAGGTCAGGCCAAGGTTCTCGCGTTGCGCGATGTCTATGAAGACATCTGGCTGCAAGTGCTCGGTGAGGCCAAGGACGCCGGGTTTATCCGCGGCGATGTTTTTATTACCCGACGTTTCCTCACTGGCGCACTGTCCTGGACGACCACTTGGTTTCGCGCGGGTGGCAGTTTGAGCCTTGATCAGTTGGCGGATGAAGCCCTGATTCTGGTCCTCGAAGAGCGTTGAGGCGCTTTCTATCCGTCCGGGAAACTGGCTAACTGGGCAAAACCGCCTAGCTTGAATGCATTGATCGATATTTTTTCGGGGAGTGGGGTGTTTTGAAGTTTTCGCCAATTCGGACAGTCGCGGGGTTAGCGCTCGCAGTGCTGGCTGCACTATGGGTATTGCCCGCTCAGGCAGCGCAATTGGTTCGGGTCGGCGCGGCGCATTTTCCGCCTTACACCGTTCGCCCGGAAAACGGTGCCGATACCGGTCTGTTACCCCAGTTGGTTGAGGCGCTTAATCGCCTGCAAAGCGACTATCAGTTCGTGCTTGTGCCGACGTCGATTCCCCGACGTTTCGGCGATTTCAAGCAAGGCCGGATCGACATGGCAATCTTCGAGAACCCTGATTGGGGCTGGAAGGAGATTCCCCACACCGACGTCGACATGGGCCTTGAAGATGCCGAGATCTTCGTCGCGCAGCGCGAGGAGGGTCGCCAGCAGAACTACTTTGCCGACCTCACCGGCAAACGCCTGGCGTTGTTCAGTGGTTATCACTACGAATTTGCCAACTTCAACGCCGACCAAAAATTCCTCACGCAGCATTTCAACGCCACGCTAACCTATTCCCACGACAGCAACCTGCTGATGGTGCTGCGCGGGCGGGCGGATATCGCGCTGGTGACCCGCTCCTATTTGAGTGATTACCTGCTGCGTAACGAAAAGGTGCGCGATGAGTTGTTGGTGTCGCAACGCATTGATCAGGTCTATCACCACTACGCCATTCTTCGCCCGACCGCGCCGATCAGTGGCGAAGCGTTCGGCAAGCTGCTACAGGGTTTGCGCGACAACGGCGAGATGCTGAAGATTTTCCAGCCGTACCAGATTGCCGTGGTGCCAGTGCCTCATCGCTGAGGCACTGATTGACCTCCAAACCTAAATTTCCCCTCTTGGCTCACGTTCCATCGTTTAACTGTCAACGATTACCGTGAGCCCGACCCATGTCCAATCTGAATGACCTGACTGCCCTGGCCTTGCCATCGGGCAGCCAATTGGTAGCCGATGCAACCGAAAGCCGTCTGAGCCTGAGTCTGGACGGGCAACCGTTGATTCGCCTGCGTCTGGATCGCGAGGCCAAGGGGCCGATCCAGATCGATGAGCGTTTTGCCCTGCCGCCAGGCCAGGCGCTGTGGGCTGCCTGTTACTGGCTGTTCGCGCGGGACCCGCAGTGCCAGCAATTGACTTGGCAACTGGATCAGCCACCGACGCAGGCCTTGCTCAGCGGTTTGCTGGTGAGCACCGACGTGGCGGGTGAATACCGCTGCGAACGCACGCTGTTCTGGCAACTGCCGCAACCGTGGCTCGGCGCTTCGCTGACTGGCAGCTATCCGCAGCAAATGGTTGTCAGCGCTGGCAAGCGCCATCCGTTGCGACCGGTGAAGCCGCGCGGCGAGGTTTATCGGCGTTTTGATGCGCGCCTGGGCGCTTGGATTTCCCTGCGTACCGTCGAAATCGAAGCAGACCTGCCGCGCTTCAATCGCTGGCAGAACAGTCCGCGGGTGGCCAGTTTCTGGCAGGAAGAGGGCAGCCTTGAACAGCATCGCGACTACCTGAGCAAGCTTGACACCGACCCGCACACCCTGACCCTGATCGGTTGTTTCGATGATCAGCCGTTTGCCTATTTCGAAGCCTATTGGGCCAAGGAGGATCGCATTGCACCGTTCTGCGACGCGGACAATTACGATCGCGGCATTCACATGCTGGTAGGGGAGGAAGATCACCGTGGCCCGCACAAAGTGGCGAGTTGGTTATCGGCGCTGGTGCATTACCTGTTTCTCGATGATCCGCGCACTCAACGGGTGGTCGCTGAACCCCGTGCAGACAACGCGAAGATGATCGGCCATATGCAGAACCAGTGCTTTCATTGCGAGAAAGAGTTCGACTTCCCGCACAAACGCGCAGCGCTGATGATTCTGGGGCGTGAGCGGTTTTTTGATCGGTGCACATTGGCTTGATGATCGGGCCTCAGGATCTGAGTGATCCAGAGGCCGCCTTCGTGAGCAGGCTCGCGTCCACATGGGTTTGATGAACAAGACAAATCCAGTATGGAAGCTAGCCTGCTCGCGATTGGGAGCGCTGAAAACTCTGCGGGTTAGCGACGACCCACCGCCACGGCATCCCGACGACTACCCGAGACCTTGCGGCAGTGCACCAGCGCATCACGAATCATGAAGTTGACCAGGGTCGGCGAAACGCCGAGTTCCTTGGCGATGTCCTTTTGCGGCACACCGTGCAAGCGGTACATCTCGAACGCATAGCGAGTGCGGCTGGGCAGCTCGGTCAGGGCGTCGGCGATGTGTTCCAGGGTCGAGAAGTTGATGTGCGAGATTTCTGGCGAAGCACCCTGAATGACTACGTTCAGCCCTTCCTCTTCAGGGCCGGAATACTTCTGCTCCAACGCCTGTTTGCGGTAGTGATCGATGGCCAGGTTGCGCACGATCTGGAACAGGTAGCTCAGTTGAGCCTTGATCGACGAGGTGATCTGTGGCGCCGATTGCAGTCGGAAAAACGCATCCTGCACCACGTCTTCGGCCCGCGATCGGCAGCCGGTAATGCGCGCTGCAATTTTGACCAGAATCAGTCGGTTGTCGACAAAGGCCTGAAGTAGCGGTGAATCGCACCTGCCTGTGGATACTTGTTCCGTCATGGAAATCACCTTGCTGCCAATAGGTTAGTGGGGCGCCTGGGGGAGGGGCGTCCTACACATCGAGCGACAAATTATGCTGAATGATAATGATTGTCAATTGAGAAAGAGAATTAATGATCCGTGAGGGTGCGGTCTGGGAGGTGCGACACGCCGCCGCACCCCTGCGCCATTGGCTAGCCCGCTTGGCGACTAATTATTTCAAGACGTCGTCCGTTCTCATTGGTGAATGGTTGCGGGGTCACCACCCCGGCCAGACAGTATTCCCATGCCTTGCGTGGTCGGCGTAGACCGCGCCCTGCATGCCCTCGAAGGGCGTGACGCAGCAACCCGATTCCACTAGCAAGCCGAATTCAGGCAGGACACCCAATGACCGACGCGTTCGAACTCCCCAGCACCCTGGTCCACGCCCTCCAGCGCCGCGCGGCCCTGACGCCGGATCGACTGGCCTTGCGTTTTCTCGCCGAAAACGAAGAGCAGGCTGTGGTGCTCAGTTATCGCGAACTCGATCAGCGTGCACGCAGCATTGCTGCCGCGTTGCAGGCCGAAGCCGGGTTCGGTGATCGTGCGGTACTGTTGTTTCCCAGCGGCCCGGATTACGTCGCGGCGTTCTTTGGTTGTCTGTACGCGGGGGTGATCGCGGTACCGGCCTATCCACCGGAGTCTGCCCGTCGTCACCATCAGGCGCGATTGCTGTCGATCATCGCCGACGCCGAACCGCGTCTGTTGCTGACCAGTGCAGATCTGCGTGACGCCTTGCAGCAGATCGAAGGGGCGCCGCCGTTGCTGTGCGTCGACACCCTCGACAACGCTCTGGCCGAGCGTTGGGTTGAACCGACCCTGTCGCCGGATCACATCGCCTTCCTGCAATACACCTCCGGCTCCACCGCGTTGCCCAAAGGCGTGCAAGTCAGTCACGGCAATCTGGTGGCCAACGAATTGCTGATCCGACACGGTTTTGGCATCGACGTGAACCCCGACGACGTGATCGTCAGTTGGCTGCCGCTGTACCACGACATGGGGCTGATTGGCGGTTTGCTCCAGCCGATTTTCAGCGGTGTGCCGTGCATCCTGATGTCGCCGGCGTACTTCCTCGGCCGGCCGTTGCGCTGGCTCGAAGCGATCAGCCAATACGGCGGCACCATCAGCGGCGGGCCGGATTTCGCTTACCGCTTGTGCAGCGAACGGGTCAGCGAATCGGCGCTTGAGCGTCTCGACCTGAGCCGCTGGCGTGTGGCGTATTCCGGCTCCGAGCCGATCCGCCTCGACACCCTGCAACGTTTCGCCGAAAAGTTCACCGTGTGCGGTTTCAGTGAAGACAGTTTCATGGCCTCGTACGGCCTGGCCGAAGCCACACTGTTTGTCGCCGGCACACCGCGCGGCACGGGCATTGCTGCACTGCGCGTGGACGACCAGGCGCTGGCACAAAACCGCGCCGAGCCGGGTGACGGCAGCCCGATCATGAGTTGTGGCATCAGTCAGCCGGAACATGCGGTGCTGATCGTCGACCCCGCCCGTCTTGAAGCACTTGCCGATAACGCCGTCGGTGAAGTCTGGGCGGCCGGCCCGAGCATTGCTCAGGGCTATTGGCGCAACCCCGAGGCCAGTGCCAAGACCTTCGTTCAGCACGCCGGTCGCACCTGGCTGCGCACGGGTGACCTGGGTTTCAGCCGCGACGGTGAGCTGTTCATCACCGGTCGTTTGAAAGATATGCTGATCGTGCGCGGTCACAACCTGTATCCGCAGGACATTGAGCAAATCGTCGAGCGCGAAGTGGAAGTGGTGCGCAAGGGGCGCGTGGCCGCGTTTGCGATCAGCCAGGATGGCGAAGAGGGCATCGGCATTGCCGCAGAAATCAGCCGCAGCGTGCAGAAAATCCTGGCGCCCGAAGCGCTGATCAACGCGATTCGCCAAGCGGTGGCCGAGGCTTGTCAGCAAGCACCGAGCGTGGTGGTGCTGCTCAATCCGGGCGCGTTGCCGAAGACGTCCAGCGGCAAACTTCAGCGCTCGGCCTGCCGCCTTCGTCTGGCCGATGGCAGCCTCGACAGCTACGCGGTGTTCCCTTCGGCTGCAGCCTCAAGCACCGAACCGGCCGTGCCAACCACTGACCTGCAAGCCCTGATCGGCCACATCTGGGCCGAGCAATTGAACGTCAAACAGGTCAACAACGACGATCACTTCTTCCTGCTCGGCGGTAACTCCATCGCCGCCACCCAAGTGATCGCCCGTGTTCGCGAAGCACTCGGCCTGGAACTGAACCTGCGCCTGCTGTTTGAAGCGCCGACCCTGTCTGCTTTTGCCGCCGCCGTGGCGCAACAGCAAGAAGATGGCGGCCACGCTCAGGGCGCAATCACCGTTGTGCCGCGCACTGAGCCGATGGCGCAATCGCTGGCACAGAATCGTTTGTGGATCACCTGGCAACTGGACCCGCAAAGCAGCGCTTACACCATTCCCGGTGCCTTGCGTTTGCGCGGTGAGCTGGACGAAGACGCCTTGCGCCGCAGCTTTGAGCAACTGATCGAACGCCACGAATCCCTGCGCACGCGCTTCTTGGAGCGTGACGGCGTGGCCCTGCAGCAAGTCGATGCGACGGCTCAATTCAACCTGCAACGGATCGACATCAGCGATCTGCCATTGCATGCGCGTGAAACCCGTGCGCAACAAATCCGCGAGGACGAAGCGCGCACTCCCTTTGATCTGCAAAAAGGTCCGTTGCTGTGGGTGAAGCTGATTCGTCTCGATGACGAAGACCACCAACTGCTGGTGACGATGCATCACATCATCGCTGATGGCTGGTCGCTGAACGTGCTGATCGATGAGTTCTCGCGCCTGTATGCCGCCGCCTCCCAAGGTGCTACCGCCCGTCTCGCGTCGTTGCCTACTCAGTACGCCGACTACGGCAGTTGGCAGCGTCAATGGCTGGCGCAAGGCGAGGGCGAGCGGCAACTGGCGTACTGGAAAGCGCAGTTGGGCGATGAGCATCCGACCCTGGCGCTGGCCTCCGATCATCCGCGCTCGGCTCAGCAACTTCATAGCGCCGCACGACACACGGTGCGTCTGAGCGTCAGCCTCAGCGAAGCGATCCGCAACACCGCGCAGGCGCACGAAGCGACGCCGTTCATGCTGCTGCTCTCGGCCTTCCAGAGTCTGTTGCACCGCTACAGCGGCCAGCGTGATATTCGCATCGGCGTGCCCAATGCCAACCGTCCGCGCCTGGAAACCCAGGGCCTGATTGGCTTCTTCATCAACACCCAAGTGCTGCGCGCGGAAGTCGATTCGCGCTCGTCGTTTGTCCAATTGCTGGCCCAGACCCGCCACGCCGTACTCGGTGCCCAGGCCCATCAGGATCTGCCGTTCGAACAACTGCTCGAAGCCTTCCCGCAGGCCCGTGAGCAAGGCCTGTTCCAGGTCATGTTCAACCACCAGCAACGCGATCTGAGTGCGCTCAAACGTCTGCCGGGTCTGCTCGCCGAGGAACTGCCGTGGCACAGCCGCGAAGCCAAGTTCGACCTGCAACTGCACAGCGAAGAAGACCGCAACGGGTGCCTGACCCTGTCCTTCGACTACGCCAATGAGCTGTTTGACGCCGCGACCATCGAGCGTCTGGCCGAGCATTTCAGCAACGTGTTGCGTGAGGTCTGTGAACGTCCGCAACAAGCCATCGGCGACCTGCAACTGTTGGCTGCCGCCGAGCACGATCAACAGCAACAGTGGAGCATTGCGCCGTGTACTGCGGCGCAACAATGGCTGCCGGAACTGCTCAATGAACAGGCACGCCAGACCCCCGAGCGCAGCGCACTGATCTGGGACGGTGGCAGCCTCGACTTTGCCCAGTTGCACACACAAGCCAACCGCCTTGCGCATTACCTGCGCGATAAAGGCGTTGGCCCGGATGTCTGCGTGGCCATCGCCGCCGAGCGTTCGCCGCAACTGTTGATCGGCCTGCTGGCGATCATCAAGGCAGGCGGCGCCTACGTGCCGCTGGACCCGGATTATCCGGCCGATCGCTTGGCCTACATGCTCAGCGACAGCGGCGTTGAACTGCTGCTGACCCAGACCGCACTGCTCGACCGCTTGCCGGCCAGCGAGGGTGTCAGCGTCATCGCCATGGACGCGCTGCATTTGGAGAACTGGCCAAGCCAGGCACCGGGTCTGTGCCTGCACGGCGACAACCTTGCCTACGTGATTTACACCTCCGGTTCCACCGGCCAACCCAAAGGCGTCGGCAACACCCACGCGGCGCTCGCTGAACGTTTGCAGTGGATGCAGAACAGCTATCGCCTCAACGAAACCGACGTGCTGATGCACAAAGCGCCGATCAGTTTCGACGTGTCGGTGTGGGAGTGCTTCTGGCCGCTGATCACCGGTGCCCGTTTGCTGATCGCCGGCCCCGGCGAGCACCGCGATCCGCATCGCATCGCCCAACTGGTCCAGCAGTACGGTGTGACCACATTGCATTTCGTGCCGCCGCTGCTGGCGTTGTTTATCGACGAGCCACTCAGCGCCGAGTGCACCAGCCTGCGCCGGGTCTTCTCTGGCGGTGAAGCCTTGCCGGCGGAGCTGCGCAACCGCGTGCTCGCGCAATGGCCGGCGGTGCAACTGCACAACCGTTATGGCCCGACCGAAACCGCGATCAACGTCACCCATTGGCATTGCACCCGCGCCGATGGCGAGCGCTCGCCGATTGGCCGACCGCTGGGCAATGTGGTCTGCCGTGTGCTCGACGCCGATCTCAATCCAGTACCGGCCGGTGTACCCGGTGAACTGTGCATCAGCGGTAGCGGTCTGGCCCGTGGTTATCTCGCCCGCCCGGCACTGACCGCCGAACGTTTCGTGGCCGATCCATTGGGCGAGCAGGGCGCGCGGCTGTACCGCACTGGCGACCGCGCTCGCTGGACGTCGGATGGAGTGATCGAATACCTCGGCCGTCTCGATCAGCAGGTCAAACTGCGCGGTTTTCGCGTAGAACCGGAAGAAATCGAAGCGCGTCTGCTCGCTCAGGACGGCGTTGCCCAAGCCGTGGTGCAGGTGCGCGAGACCGCCGCCGGTGCGCAACTGATTGGCTATTTCACGGCCCTTGATGGCCGCGAAAATCAGGACGCGCAGATCATTCGCCTGAAAACCGCATTGGCCGCCGAACTGCCGCAATACATGGTTCCGGCGCAACTGATGCGTCTGGACGAAATGCCCCTGAGCCCAAGCGGCAAACTCGATCGCCGCGCCTTGCCAGCGCCGCAATGGCAAGTGCGCGAACACGTCGAACCGGTCTCTGCGCTTGAGCAACAGATCGCCGGCATTTGGCGCGAAGTGCTCTGTCTGGCGAAAATCGGTCTGCGCGACGATTTCTTCGCCCTCGGCGGCCACTCGCTGCTGGCCACGCAAATCATCTCGCGTACTCGTCAGGCCTGCGACGTCGAACTGCCGTTGCGCGCCTTGTTCGAACACAGCGAACTCGGCGATTTCGCCGAGCAGATTCGCCTGATCCAGGTCAGTGGCCGCACCAACCGACAACCGCCGATTGCTGAAGTTGATCGCCGTCAGTCGGTGCCGCTGTCCTACTCACAGCAACGCATGTGGTTCCTCTGGCAAATGGAACCGGACAGCCCGGCGTACAACGTCGGCGGCATGGCGCGCCTGCGGGGCGTGTTGCATGTCGAGCATTTCGAGGCGGCATTGCAGGCGCTGATCCTGCGCCACGAAACCCTGCGCACCACGTTCCCCAGCGTCGACGGCGTGGCCCGTCAGCAAGTGCATGCCCAAACCGGTGTACGCATGGGCTGGAAGGATTTCTCCCAACTCGCCGCTGAGGTGCGTGAGCAAAACGTCCAGCAACTGGCCGACGCAGAGGCGCACCTGCCGTTCGACCTGGAAAACGGCCCGCTGCTGCGCGCCTGCCTGGTCAAGACTGCCGATCAGGAACATTACTTCGTCCTGACCCTGCACCACATTGTCACCGAAGGCTGGGCGATGGACATCTTTGCCCGCGAACTCAGCGCGTTGTACGAGGCGTTCGTCGATGACCGCGATTCGCCGCTCGAACCGCTGGCGGTGCAATACCTCGACTACAGCGTCTGGCAGCGCGACTGGCTGGAGTCCGGCGAGCGTCAGCGCCAGCTCGACTACTGGACGGCGCAATTGGGCCGCGAACACCCGCTGCTGGAATTGCCGGGCGACCGTCCGCGCCCGCCAGTGCAAAGCCATCAGGGTGAACTGTTTCGCTTCGATCTGAGCGACGGTCTCGCCGCACGGGTTCGGGCGTTCAATGCGCAAAACGGTCTGACCCTGTTCATGACCATGACCGCCGCCCTCGCCACGCTGCTCTACCGCTACAGCGGCCAGACCGATCTGCGCATCGGCGCGCCGGTTGCCAACCGTATTCGTCCGGAAAGCGAAGGGCTGATCGGTGCGTTCCTCAACACGCAGGTGCTGCGGTGCCAGCTCGACGGGCAGATGTCGGTCGGCGAGTTGTTCGACCAGGTTCGCCATACGGTGATCGAAGGCCAGTCGCATCAGGACCTGCCGTTCGATCATCTGGTCGAGGCCTTGCAGCCACCGCGCAGCGCCGCGTACAACCCGCTGTTCCAGGTGATGTGCAACGTGCAGCGCTGGGAGTTCCAACAGAGCCGCACGCTCGCCGGCATGACTGTCGAGTACCTGGCCAACGATGCACGGGCGACCAAGTTCGACCTCAATCTGGAAGTCACCGACCTGGACCATCGCCTCGGTTGCTGCCTGACCTACAGCACGGATTTGTTCGATGAGCCGACCATCGCACGCATGGCCAGACATTGGTGCAACCTGCTCGAAGCACTGATCGCCGATCCGCAACAACGCCTCAGCGAACTGCCGCTACTCGATCAACCTGAACGCCAGCGATTGCTCGACAGCCTCGGCGTGGAGCCGGGCGAGCATCGCCTTGATCAGTGCATCCATCACCTGTTCGCCGAAAAGGCTTTGGCGCGAAAAGACGCACCGGCCCTGACTTTCGCCGGACAGACTCTGAGCTACAGCGAACTCGATGCCCGCGCCAATCGTCTGGCCTGGGCGCTGCGTGAGCGCGGCGTCGGGCCGCAAGTGCGGGTTGGTCTGGCGCTGGAGCGTTCGCTGGAAATGGTCATCGGCCTGCTGGCGATCCTCAAGGCCGGCGGCGCTTATGTGCCGCTGGACCCGGAATACCCGCTCGATCGTCTGCATTACATGATCGAAGACAGCCGCATCGGGCTGCTGCTCAGTGACCGCGCCCTGTTCAAAGCCCTGGGCTCATTGCCGTCGAGCGTGGCGCGCTGGTGCCTGGAGGATGATCGCGCCGCACTGGCCGATTACCCGGCCACCGAGCTGCCCTTCATTAGCCTGCCGCAACATCAGGCGTACCTGATTTACACCTCGGGCTCGACCGGCAAACCGAAAGGCGTAGTGGTCAGTCACGGTGAAATTGCCATGCACTGCCTCGCGGTGATCGAGCGTTTTGGCATGCGTGCGGATGACTGCGAGCTGCACTTCTATTCGATCAACTTCGACGCCGCCACCGAGCGTCTGCTGGTGCCGTTGCTCAGCGGTGCGCACGTTGTGCTGCGGGCGCAAGGGCAGTGGGATGCGCAAGAAATCTGCGGGCTGATTCGCCGTCATCGCATCAACGTTCTTGGCTTTACCCCCAGCTATGGCAGCCAGTTGGCGCAATGGCTGGCGACGCAAAACGACATCCTCCCGGTGCGTATGATCATCACCGGTGGCGAAGCGTTGACCGGCGAACACCTGCAGCGCATTCGTGCAGCGTTCAAACCGAGCCTGTTCTTCAACGCTTATGGCCCGACCGAAACCGTGGTCATGCCGCTGGCGAGTCTCGCTCCCCAGGAGCTGGAAGAAGGCGCCGGCAGCGTGCCGATCGGCAGCGTGATCGGCGCGCGCGTCGCTTACATTCTCGACGCCGATCTGGCGCTGGTGCCGCAAGGCGCGACGGGTGAATTGTTCGTTGGCGGCGCGGGACTGGCTCAGGCCTATCACGACCGTGCGGGCATCACCGCCGAACGCTTTGTCGCTGATCCGTTTGCGACCGATGGCGCACGCATGTACCGCACCGGCGACCTGGTGCGCCAGCGCGCCGACGGTCTGGTGGAGTACTTGGGGCGCATCGACCATCAGGTGAAAATCCGTGGTTTCCGTATCGAGTTGGGCGAAATCGAAACGCGCTTGCTCGATCACGACGCGATCCGTGAAGCGGTGGTGCTGGCACTGGACACACCGAGCGGTCAGCAATTGGTGGCCTATCTGGTGACGGCGCTTGCCGATCAAGTCGAAGCCAGACAGGCCGAACTGCGTGAAGCCCTCAAGTCGCATCTGAAGGCAAAACTGCCGGATTACATGGTGCCGACGCACCTGATTCTGCTGGCAAGCATGCCGCTGACGGCCAATGGCAAACTCGACCGCCGCGCCTTGCCGGCGCCGGATCCGGAGCTCAATCGTCAGGACTACGTCGCCCCCAACAGTGAATTGGAGCAGACCCTGGCACAGATCTGGTGCGACGTGCTCAACGTCGAACGGGTCGGTCTCAACGACAACTTCTTCGAACTCGGCGGCGACTCGATCCTGTCGATTCAAGTGGTCAGTCGTGCGCGACAGCAGGGTATTCATTTCAGCCCGCGTGATCTGTTCCAGCACCAGACCGTGCAGACGCTGGCCGCTGTGGCCAGTCGCACGCAGCAGGTGACGGCCGAACAAGGTCGGGTTGTTGGCGAGTCGCCAATGACGCCAATCCAGCACTGGTTTTTCGACACGGACATCCCTGAGCGTCAGCACTGGAACCAGGCGTTGTTGCTGGAACCGACCGTGAGGCTGGAACCTCATCGTCTGGAGCAGGCACTGTGGGCAGTGATTGAACAGCACGATGCCTTGCGCCTGCGTTTCAGCCAAGTCGCAGGCGAGTGGCAAGCGACGCATCAGCCCGTGTCTGAAGCGGTCGTGTTGTGGCAGGTGCGTGTCACGTCGATGGACAAGTGTGAAGCACTGTTCGCCGATGCCCAGCGCCGTCTCGATCTGCAAAACGGCCCGTTGCTGCGCGCTTTGCTGGTCGACGGCCCGCAAGGGCAGCAACGTCTGTTTATTGCTATCCATCACCTGGTGGTTGACGGTGTGTCGTGGCGGGTATTGCTCGACGATCTGCAAACCGTGTATCGCCAACTCGACAACGGGCAGTCGCTGAAACTGCCGGCGAAAACCAGCGCCTTCAAGGACTGGGCGGCACGCTTGCAGGCTTACGCGGGCAGCGAGTCCCTGCGTGAAGAATTGAGTTGGTGGCAGTCGCAACTGGCCGGCCCGAACGCTGACCTGCCGTGCGAAAACCCGCAGGGCGACCAACACCATCGTCACGCGCAAACCGTCAGCGTGCGACTCGATGCCGAGCGCACTCAACAACTGCTGCAAGCGGCGCCGCGTGCCTATCGCACTCAGGTCAACGACCTGCTGCTGACTGCGTTGGCCCGCGTCTTGTGCCGCTGGAGCGGTCAGCCGTCGGCGCTGATTCAACTCGAAGGCCACGGCCGCGAAACCCTGTTCGACGAGATCGACCTGACCCGCACCGTCGGCTGGTTCACCAGCGCCTATCCATTACGCCTGACCCCGCACAATATCGAAGAGGCTGCCGGGCAGGGCGCTTCGATCAAGGCGATCAAGGAACAACTGCGCGCCGTGCCGCACAAAGGTCTGGGCTATGGTGTGCTGCGTTATCTGGCCGATGACGTCTGCCAGCGCAGCATGGCGGCGTTACCGAATGCGCCGGTCACCTTCAATTACCTCGGTCAGTTCGACCAGAGTTTCGGCAGTCATGCTCTGTTCCGTCCGCTGGACGAGCCGGTCGGTGCCGCCCACGATCCACAGGCGCCGCTGCCGAACGAGTTGAGCATCGACAGTCAGGTCTATGGCGGTGAACTGCTGCTGCGCTGGACCTTCAGCGACGAGCGTTACAACGCGCAGACCATCAATGAGCTGGCCGCTGCCTACCTCGGCGAACTGCAAAGCCTGATCGCTCACTGCGTGCAAAGCGAGGCCGGCGGCCTGACGCCGTCGGACTTCCCGCTGGCCAAACTGACCCAGGCACAACTCGATGCCTTGCCGGTGCCGGCCGCGCACATCGAAGACGTCTATCCGCTGACCCCAATGCAGGAAGGCATGCTCCTGCACACCTTGCTCGAACCGGGCACCGGTCTGTACTACATGCAGGATCGTTATCGCATCAACAGCGAACTCGACCCCGAGCGTTTCGCTCAGGCCTGGCAAGCGGTGGTCGCCCGTCACGAAGCGTTGCGTGCGTCGTTCTGCTGGAACGTCGGCGAAGACATGCTGCAAGTGATCCACACCCCGGGGCGCACGCCGATCGAATATCTGGACTGGAGCGCCATCGCCGACACCGAGCAGGAACCCAAGCTGCAAGCGCTGCTCAAAAGCGAGCGCGAGGCCGGCTTCGATCTGCTCGATCAGGCACCGTTCCACCTGCGTCTGATCAAGGTTGGCGCGGCGCGTTACTGGTTCATGATGAGCAACCACCACATCCTTATCGATGCCTGGTGCCGTTCGTTGTTGATGAACGACTTCTTCGAGATCTACACCGCCCTCGGCGAGGGCCGCGAAGCACAGTTGTCGGTGCCGCCGCGCTATCGCGATTACATCGCTTGGTTGCAACGCCAGAGCCTGGCCGAGGCGCGGCAGTGGTGGCAGCAGAATCTGCAAGGGTTCGAACGCACCACGCCGATCCCCAGCGACCGGCCGTTCCTGCGTGAACACGCCGGTGACAGCGGCGGCATGATCGTCGGCGACCGCTACACCCGTCTCAATGTCGAGGACGGTGCACGTCTGCGTGAGCTGGCGCAGGCCCACCAACTGACCATCAACACCTTCGCCCAAGCGGCGTGGGCACTGGTGCTGCGACGCCTGAGCGGTGATCGTGACGTGCTGTTTGGTGTCACCGTGGCCGGGCGTCCGGTGGACATGCCGCAGATGCAACGCACCGTTGGCCTGTTCATTAACAGTGTCGCGCTGCGGGTGCAGATGCCGGCGGACGATCAGCGCTGTGGCGTGCGCCAGTGGCTCAGTGGTCTGCTCGACAGCAACATGCAACTGCGCGAGTACGAATACCTGCCGCTGGTGAACATTCAGGAACAGAGCGAATTGCCCAAAGGCCAGCCGCTGTTCGACAGCCTGTTCGTGTTTGAAAACGCCCCGGTGGAAGTCTCGGTGCTGGACCGGGCGCAGAGCCTGAATGCAACCTCGGATTCGGGCCGCACCCACACCAACTTCCCGCTGACGGCGGTGTGCTACCCGGGCGATGACCTCGGTCTGCACCTGTCTTATGACCAGCGTTATTTCGACGAATCGACGGTCGAGCGCATGCTCGGCGAGTTCAAGCGACTGCTGCTGGCGCTGATCGACGGCTTCCATGGTGACATGGCCGATTTGCCGCTGCTGGGTCGCGAAGAACAAGATTTTCTGCTGCACGGCTGCAACCAGAGCGCTCACGACTATCCGTTGGAGCACAGCTACGTGTCGCTGTTCGAAGCGCAGGTTGCGCAACATCCGCAACGCATCGCCGCCCGTTATCTCGATCAGCAATTGAGCTACGAGGCGCTGAACCACAACGCCAACCGCCTTGGTCATGCACTGGTTGCGGCCGGCGTGCAGATGGATCAACCGGTGGCGTTGCTGGCCGAACGTAACCTCGATCTGCTGGGCATGATCATCGGCGGCTTCAAGGCCGGTGCCGGTTACCTGCCGCTGGACCCGGGCCTGCCGAGTCAGCGTCTGCAACGGATCATCGAACTGAGCCGCACGCCGGTGCTGGTGTGCAGCGAGGCGTGCCGTGAACAGGCGCAGGTCTTGCTGGACGAATTCAGTTGCGCCAACCGCCCACGGTTGTTGGTCTGGGAAGAGGTTCAGGCCCTGGCGACGTCGATGGAAAACCCGGGCATTCACAGTGGCCCGGACAACCTCGCTTATGTGATCTACACCTCGGGCTCCACCGGTTTGCCGAAGGGTGTGATGGTCGAACAGCGCGGCATGCTCAACAACCAGTTGAGCAAGCGCCCGTACCTCGATTTGAGCGAGGCCGACGTGATCGCGCAGACCGCTTCGCAAAGCTTCGACATTTCCGTCTGGCAGTTCCTCGCCGCGCCGCTGTTCGGGGCGCGAGTGGACATCGTGCCGAACACCATCGCCCACGATCCGCAAGGTTTGCTGGCGCATGTGCAGGTGCAGGGCATCACTGTGCTGGAGAGCGTGCCGTCACTGATTCAGGGCATGCTGGCCTCGGATCACCTGAGCCTCGACGGTCTGCGCTGGATGCTACCGACCGGCGAGGCGATGCCGCCGGAGCTGGCGCACCAATGGCTGCAGCGTTACCCGCAGATCGGTCTGGTCAACGCTTACGGCCCGGCGGAATGTTCCGATGACGTGGCGTTCTACCGTGTGGACATGGCCTCGACTCGCGGCAGCTATCTGCCGATCGGCACACCCACCGACAACAACGTGCTGTATCTGCTTGATGGCGCGCTGGAACTGGTGCCGTTGGGTGCGGTGGGGGAATTGTGCGTGGCCGGCACCGGGGTCGGGCGCGGTTATGTCAGCGATCCGCTGCGCACTGCGCCGGTGTTTGTACCGAATCCGTTCGGTGCGCCGGGCGAGCGTCTGTATCGCACCGGTGACCTGGCGCGGCGGCGTAGCGATGGCGTGCTGGAATACGTCGGCCGCGTCGATCATCAGGTGAAGATTCGCGGTTACCGGATCGAATTGGGTGAGATCGAAGCGCGTCTGCACGAACAACCGCAATTGCGCGATGCGGCGGTCGGGGTGCAGGAGGGCGTCAACGGCAAGCACTTGGTCGGCTATCTGGTTGCGGCGGATTGCGCGCTCAACCCCGACGAACGTCTGGAGCGCATCAAACAACGCCTGCGCAGCGAATTGCCGGAGTACATGGTGCCGCTGCACTGGTTGTGGCTTGCGCAGTTGCCGCTCAACAGCAACGGCAAACTGGATCGCAAAGCGTTGCCGGCGCTGGAGATCGGTCAGTTGCAGAGCCGCGATTATCGGGCGCCACGCAATGAGCTTGAGCAGACCCTGGCGGGTATTTGGGCTGAGGTGTTGAAGGTCGAGAAGGTCGGCGTGCGCGACAACTTCTTCGAGCTGGGCGGGCATTCTTTGCTGGCCACGCAGATTGCTTCGCGGGTGCAGAAAACCCTGCAACGCGACGTGCCGCTGCGGGCGATGTTCGAGTGCAGCACGGTCGAGGCGCTGGCCGAATACATTGAGGGGCTGGCGGCCAGCGATATCACCGAGGAGAAGGTGGATCGCTTGAATGATCTGATGGCGCAGCTGGAGGGTTTGTAGTCTCCGGCATCATTGAACTCAACACACTTCAACCGCCACATTCGAGTACATTTTCAAGGTTGACGACCCCGAACCGGCAGCTCAGTCTGCCGGTTCACTTTTTTACCGCGCAGGTGAATCGATGCCCTTTTTCACGGTGGACGGACAAGCACTTCATTACATTGATCAAGGCACAGGCCCCGCCGTGTTGCTGGCCGGCAGCTATTTGTGGGACCAGGCCATGTGGGCGCCGCAGATCGCCGCGTTATCGCCGCACTATCGAGTGATTGCGCTGGATCTGTGGGGCCATGGCGAATCCGGGCGGCTGCCCGATGGCACTCAGTCGCTGGATGACATTGCCCGTCAGGCGCAGGCGTTGCTCGATCATCTGGGCATCGACAAGGTCACGCTGGTCGGGCTGTCGGTGGGTGGCATGTGGGGCGTGCGTCTGGCGCTGTCGGCACCGCAGCGGCTCAAGGGGCTGGTGCTGATGGACACTTACGTTGGCGTCGAACCCGAACCCACCCGTCAGTACTACTTCTCGCTGTTTAAACAGATCGAGGAAACCGGGGAAATCTCTGAACAGTTGCTCGACATCGTCGTGCCGATCTTCTTCCGGCCGGGCATTGATCCGCAGTCGGCGTTGTATCAGGGTTTTCGCGCAAAACTCGCGGCTTACACTGCTGACCGGCTACGCGAAAGCATCGTGCCGATGGGGCGCATCACCTTTGGTCGTGATGACCTGTTGCCGCGTTTGGGTGAGCTGAATGCAGCGACCACACTGGTGCTGTGCGGCGATCAGGACAAACCACGGCCACCGTCGGAAGCGCAGGAAATGGCAGAGCTGATTGGTTGCCCGTGGGTACTGGTGCCAGAGGCGGGGCATATCTCCAATCTGGAGAATCCGGCGTTTGTGACTCAAGTGCTGTTCAACTTCCTGAGTGAGCGCAACGGTTAGACCGCGTCATCGTTCTTCGCGAGCGAGCCCGCGCCCACAGAAGGATGGCATTCCACTGTGGGAGCGGGCTCGTTTGCGAAGGGGCAGTAGCCTCAACAATGTCCAGTGTTATTTAGGCCCAAGAATCTTCGCCAACTTGTCCGGCGTCGGCGCGCCTTGTTGCTGTTGCAGTTCGCCCTTGTCGTCCATATAGAAAATCGCTGGCGTGGCTTGCAGGTCCAGGTCTTCCATCAACTGCATGTTTGCCGCCAGTTTGGTCTGCACCGCCGCCGGGATGTCTTTCAACGCTTTGAGCGAACTGCCCTTGCCTGCCTTTTCGTGGTCTTGCAGGGCCTTTGCCGGATCCTTGGCGGCCAGCAGCGCAGCAGATTTACCCGGGCTGTCTTCGCGAATGATCCCGACCATGATGTGCCGTAATTGCACCTTGCCGGAGTTGACCCACGGCCGTGCCTGTTCCCAGAACATGTTGCAATACGGGCAGTTCGGGTCGCTGAACAGGTACACCGTGCGGGGTGCATCCTTGTTGCCGTCCTGAATCCAGTTGCTCGCTTCAAACTTGGCCCAGACTTCCTTGGCCATCGGCGCGTAGACCAGTTTTTGCAGCGGTTCGCTGCTCAGGTCCTTGCCGTCGGCGTCGTACAGGTTGCCCAGCAAAACGTGTTGACCGTCCGGGGTCAGGTACAGCGCCATGCCACGGTTCTGGTATTGCGCGGCATAACCACGCAAGCCGTCCGGGGCGTCGAACTGGCCGACGATTTTTGCGCCTTTGGCTTCGATCTTTTTGATCGCGGCCGGTAACTCTTCAGCGGCCTGAACGGACGGCAGGTGGAGCAGGGCTGTGCCCAGGGTCAGCGTCAGCAGGTGGCGGAGGCGGTGCATGGCAGTTTCCTTGCAGAGGTGGCCGGGCCTGTGGCTCGGTTCGGGGCGTCGAAGTTTTCCAGGGCGCGGGCCAGACTGGCGTTGGACAGTTCGCCCAGATGACTGGCCAACAGCCGGCCGTCAGGGCTATAGAACAGGGTAGTGGGTAATGCCATGGAACCCACGGCCTGACCCAGGCGGCCGCCACGGTCGAACAACACGTTGCTCAGGCTCAGACCCTGGGTTTCGAGAAACGTCGCCACGCTCTGCATGCTTTCGGCCTGATTGACGAACAGGAAGGTCAAATCGGGGCGTTGCTGTTGGGCACTTTCCAGTACCGGCATCTCCCGCCGGCAGGGCGGGCACCAGGTCGCCCACAGGTTGATCACCAGTGGCCCGCCCTGATAGTCGCTGAGTTTGATGGTCTCCCCGGCCGCGTTGCGCAGAGAGATGTCCGGCAAGCGGGTACCTTGTTCGTAGATATTCAACGACAAGGTCGCCAGCAGCCAGAAGGCCACGCCGCTGGCGACGCCGAACCCCAGCGGTCGACGCGCCCCCGGGCGACGCCAGCCACGATACAGCGCCGCCAACAGCAATACGATCACCCCCGGCCAGGCAAGAAAACCACCATCGCGCAGGTCGATGATCTGCCACGGATCATTGCGATAGTGGCTCCAGTACATGGCGACAAATGCGATGCGGGCCGCGAGTATGCCGAGCAGAAACAGGCAGAACAACGCTGACTCGGGGTTATCGCCACCACGCTTGGCCACCCGCCAGCCAACAAAGGTTGCCAGTGCCAATGCACTGATCAGCAGCAGGTGATTAAGCGCGATGGCAAACGTGCCGAGGGTGAAGGTCAGCATCAGTTGGCGTCCCGGGTGGCGGTCCAGCGTTGCAGGAACGTATCGGCATCGACTTCACCGGTAATGCGCTGGCTACGGCGTTCCTTGCCGTCGGCGCCGATCCACACGAAGCTGGGTGGTCCCGGTACTTTGTAGCGACCGAGCAGTTCACGGCTGGCGGCGTTGTCGGCGGTGACATCCAGTCGCAGCAGGCGCACATCGCTCAGTGCCTGCATCACCTTGTCCTTGCCGAACACCTGCTTTTCCATGACTTTGCACGACACGCACCAGTCGGCGTAGTAATCGAGCAGCACCCACTGGCCCTGGGCCTTGGCGGTATCCAGTTCGCGTTGCAGTGCCGCCGGATCCTTGAGAGTGGTGAACGCGTCATGGCCACTCGTTGCGGCGTTGGTGACACGGCCGGCGCTGTAGACCTGCAACGGCTGGTACGGATCGTCGCTGCCGCCAGCGGCGCCGATCACCAGCAAACTGCCCCACAACCCGAGCAGCAAGGACGTGGCACCGAACATCTGGGCAACCCGGCCATAACCTTCGGATTGTTTCCAGGCGCTATAAGCGGCGATCAACAACAGGGCACCGCACAAACCCTGCCACAAAGACGGATCCAGCACCGGGCGCAACATCAACAATGCGGTGGCGAGGAACAGGAAGCCGAACACGCCTTTGAGCAGGTTCATCCAGTCACCGGGTTTTGGCAGGAAGCGATTGCCGACCGTCACCAGCAGCAACAGCGGTACGCCAATGCCGATCCCCAGCGCGAACAGAATCAGACCGCCATGCAGGGCGTTACCGCTCTGTGCGATGTACAGCAGCGCACCGGCCAGTGGCGCGGTCATGCAGGGGCCCACCAGCAAACCGGACAGCGCGCCGAGTACACCCGCGCCAATCAGGCTGCCACCGGTGCGGCTGCGCGAAGCGTGTTCCAGTCGGTCCCGCAGCGCGACCGGCAATTGCAGTTCAAAGAAACCGAACATCGGCAATGCCAGTACCACGAACACGGCGGCGAAGGCACCCAGCAGCCAAGGATTTTGCAACCAGGCCTGCAGGTTCGCCCCCAGCAGTGCGGCGATCACGCCCATCGCGGCATACACCAGTGCCATGCAGATCACATAACTGCTGGCCAGCGCGAAACCGCGACGTGGCGTCGCGCCACTGCCGACAATCATCCCGGCCAGGATCGGCAGCATCGGCAATGTGCAAGGGGTGAACGCCAATAGCAGGCCAAGGCCGAAAAACACCAGCAGGCTCCAGCCCAGCGCCCGTTGTTGCAGGCTGCTGGCCAGGGCTTGATCCGGTGCCTCGGCGCTCGCATTGGTTTGCGCTTTGCCCCCGAGGTCGATGACCCGGGTTTGCGGCGGATAACACAAGCCCGCATCGGCACAGCCCTGGTAGCTGACTTTGATTTGACCGGTGGCCGCCGCAGGAATTTTTACCTCCAGCCCTTGGCGATACACCGGTTGTTCACCGAAAAACTCGTCGCTGTGGGATTCGCCCTCGGGCAGTGCCGGCTGCTGCTCGGCCGTCAGCCCGTCGAATTTCAGGCGTTTCTGGTACAGGTAGTAGCCGTCTGTAATTTGCCAGAATAGCTGGGTTTCACCGGATTCCAGGCGTTCGGACGTGAGCGCGAACGCCTGGTCGACCGGTAGAAACTCGGGTTTTGTTTCAAATGGATTGTTTCCTGCCTGGGCCAGACTCGAAATCAGAAGCGCAAACAGTAGAAAGAAATGACGCATGTAGGAGCCTTGTCCCTGTGCAAGTGAAGCGCAGAATGGGCGGTGGCGATTAACCGATGATTAACCGCGCCCTGTGAAGCCTCTTGGCGAGTCAGTCACGCAACAGTCCTGGCCAGGTACCGTCATTGACCGACATTGGGCCGTACGTTAGTGAATTGTCCATGTCGTATCTCAGGTACTCGTGGTTGGTCAGGAAAATGTAAAGCACTGAGCTGTCCGATGTACGATCATTTTGTGCAACGGAAATCATTCGATGTTTATAGCGCGACAAGCCCGGCCAATTATTCTCGTTGATCGTTCTGTGACTGATCGTGTCGCGTGCCAGGTTTAAGCTGAGGGTAGTGCCATCGCTTAACAGAAACCGGAAATATTTGTCTTTTGCGAGAATCGGCCACCAGGTACCTCCGATAATTCGCTCAAAGTACGGTTTCAGGCGGTGCCACATTGAATGTTCAAGGAGCTGGTGGCCCATGACTTTGTCGGTATCCTGGTTGTACCACGTCACCACCGGAGTTTTATCCTGATAAGAGAACAACCACAGAATATCGCGGTCATCGAAGAATACTTTCTCCCGAGGGATTCCGGTTGTAGTGAAGCCGAAACGCAGGTTTTTTACGTCATTGAGAGTGTCCCAGCGACCCTTGACAGGTGTGGGGTAACCCTCCGGTACTTCATTGTCACCAATGTTGAAGCGTGAGTAGGTGTTGGTGTCTTTGAAGAAAAAATAAATCCGGTCTTCTCCTGCGCGCCAGTCCACAGCGACAAAATTTTTTAATTCAGGCATGTCTGATTCCATTCATATAAAAGCGGTAAGTTTGCTGCTTTAAGGTTTGTTTGTACGGCGGCTGTCACACAATGGCTCAGTCGCGCAGCAGCCCCGGCCAATTGGTTTCATTGATGTTGTGCGGGCCGGATACGAGCCGGTCTGTCAGTATGTTGTAAACAAGGTATTGGTTGCCGGTCAGGAAGATATACCAATAGCTGTCTGCGAAAGTCCGATCATTTTGTGCGCCGGTGATGATCCGGTTTTTATAAGGAACAAGGGCGCCCAGCCTATGCTGGCCCAACGCATTGCGGGTCAGTGTTTTTGCTCTGAAGTCGAACGTCAGGTAATGCCCGTCATTGAGGATGAATCTGAACAGGAAAGAATGGCCCGTAATCTCTGCCCATGTACCGGTAATGATCTTGTCAAAGTAAGGAAGTATCGGCTTCCAGAGCGTGTCGGCCAATTTGTAAATGCCCGATACTTTGTCTTCGTCCTGGTTGTACTTGCAGACTGTCGGCGTGTCGCCGTTGTAGAAGAACAGCCAGGCGATATCTTCGTCGCTGCCGGCGTTAAACCCCAGTGACGTGGTGGTGAAGCCGAAGCGCAAGTGTTTGGTGTACGGGTCGAACTTGTCCCAGCTGCCTTTAGTGGGGCCGGGATAGCCGTCCGGCACTTGTCGGTCGCCGATATCGAATCGAGAATAGGTGTCGGTGTCTTTGAAAAAGAAGTAAATGCGATCGGGGCCAGAGCGCCAGTCGACGGCGACGAAGTTTTTTAATTGACGCATGTTTTAAGTCCATTTAATCAGGGTTGTTTTTGTGAGGCGTGTTCAAACTATCTGGAAAAGTTATTTGTATGTAGTGAAAAGGTGTGGTTTTTTATTTCTGGAAGCGCTGGATGGACATGATCTAGCGCAACATCCGACTATTGGAGTGGGCGATCACAGGGCGCTGGCCCGCTCGATTGTTCGCTGTGCTTTGCGTCACACTCGGGGATCGCCATAATTGCCGCTTAATCCTCACTTGCTTCACTCACGTCTTTTGCTCAGGGAGCTGCCATGCACGTACTGGTTTGTGAAGACGATGAGTTGATCGCCAGCGGTATCGTCGCCGGTCTCACTGCCCAGGGCTTGACTGTGGAGCACGTCAACACCGCGTCCAAGGCGCGGGCGATACTCAAGGTCGCCGAGTTTGACGTGATGGTGCTTGATCTCGGCCTGCCCGACGAAGATGGCCTCAAACTGTTGCAGCAGCTACGCCAACAAGGCCTGGAGATTCCCGTGCTGATTCTGACTGCACGCGATTCGGTCACCGACCGCGTCAACGGCTTGCAGGCCGGCGCTGACGATTACTTGCTCAAACCGTTTGATCTGCGTGAGCTTTTTGCGCGTCTGCAAACCCTGCTGCGTCGAGTGGCCGGGCGCAGCGTCAACCTGATTGAACACGGTGCGCTGACCTACGACCCGAGCAGCCGTGAAACCACCCTGGCCGGGCAGCCGGTGGATTTGTCGCGACGCGAACAATCGCTGCTGCAAGCCCTCCTGCACAACCGGGGCCGAGTGCTTTCCACCGAACAATTGAAAGACAGCGTCTACGGTTTCAATGATGAGCTGGAAAGCAACGCGCTGAACGTGCATATCCATCACCTGCGCAGCAAACTGGGCAAAGGCATTGTCGAGACTGTGCGAGGGCTGGGCTATCGCCTCGGGCCGGCCGATGGTGGAGATCAGAACAAGTGATGAGTCTGCGATTGCGCCTGAGCCTGACCCTCGGCGCTGCGTTTGCGCTGATCTGGGCGCTGGCAGCGGCGTGGATGCTCAGCGATCTGCGCAATCAGATGATGTTTTCCCTCGATCAGCGTCTGGTGGCTTCAGCACGCATGGTTGCCGGGCTGCTGGAGCAACTGCCGGCCTTGCCGAGCAAAGGTGAGGGCACTCATTTCAGTGCCGAGCAACTGAACATTCCCGGCGGCATGGCCTGTCAGGTCAGTTCGCTGCGCGGGGAGATTCTCGCCCGCAGTCACAACCATCCTGAACAAGCGCTGGAGGCCGAGAAAATGGGCTTCCACGACCAGATGATCGACGGCGCGCCGTGGCGCAGTTTCACCCTCGCCCGGGGCGATGTGCGGATCACCACGGCGGACCGGCAGATTGAACGCGAAGCCCTGAACATGTCGATCCTGCTGGCGGCGTCGGTGCCGGTGGGGGTGGCGTTACTCGGATGTCTGTGCCTGCTGTGGCTGGGGATCGGCCAAGGGCTGGCGCCGCTCAACCGTCTGCGCGAAGCTTTGATGCGGCGTAATGCCGATTCGCTTGAGCCGTTGCAGTTGCAGTCGTTTCCCAGCGAACTGAAGCCTTTGCTCGACACCCAGAATCAGTTGTTCCAGCGCATCGGCAAGACCATCGAACGTGAACGTCGCCTGACCGGTGACGCCGCCCACGAACTGCGCAGCCCGCTGACGGCGATCAAGACGCACCTGCAAGTGGCACGCATGACCGACGGCAGTGCCCGCGATCAGTCGCTGGCACGGGCCGAGGAGGGCGCCGACCGTCTGCATCGCACGCTTGAGCAGTTGCTGTTGCTGGCGCGGGTTGAGGGCAGTCTCTCGTTTGATGACGGTTCGCAATGCAGCGCCGAACAAGTGGCCAGACTCGCCATTCAGGACGCCACGGGTGGTGAACGTCAGCGGATCGAATTGCAGGTGCCGGCCAATCTCTCGGCAGCGCCATTGCAAATGCCAGCGGTGCTGTCGATTGCCGCGCTGCGCAATTTGCTCGACAACGCCCTGCGCCACACGCCCGAGGACTGTGCGGTCGAGGTGAGCCTGGAAACCATCGGCAACCGCGTACGCTTTGTCGTGCGTGACCACGGCCCCGGCATTGCGCAGGACGATCTGCAGCATCTGACCCAGCGCTTCTGGCGCAATGGCCAGAGCACGGGCTGCGGCCTGGGCCTGGCGATTGTTCAGGCAATCGTCCAGCGTTGCGACTGCGCGCTGCATTTCGACAGCCGCCCGGACGGGTTGCGGGTTGAACTGACCATGCCGTTGCAACCGGCCTGAATCCAGCATGAATCCCACAAAGGATCAGTGTTTTGGCTCATCAAATGTAACTTCTCGGCGTTCGCTATCCGGCTGGCTTGGGGTTAAGGTCACCCAAGCTTTGACTCAATGGATTGAGGGAACTGCGCCATGGAAGCACCCATCTGCATTCGTCCGGCCATTCTGGCCGACGTCGGAATCATCAGCCGTATCATCGAACATTCGATCCGTTTCGGTTGTGCGCTCGATCATCGCAATGACCCGCTGCTCGTCAGTGGCTGGACCCGACAGCATAGCGCTGACGCCATCAGTGCCCGGCTCGCCGATCCGCACTTCTACTTGAGTATCGCTTTGCAGGCGGACAAGCCGGTCGGTGTCGGCATGGCCCGGGTCAGCGGCGACATTGTGTTCTGCTATGTACAGCCGCAATCCTTTCGCCGTGGCGTGGGGCGGGCGCTGATGAATGATCTTGAAGGCTGGTTGCGGGTTCGGGGGGCGCTTCACGCCCACCTCAACAGCACTTGCACCGGTGAAGCCTTTTATCGTCATCTGGGGTATCACGAATCCGAACCATCCCTGGCACACCAAGGCTTGCAGGTCCTGCCCATGTACAAGCCGTTGCCGTTGACCGGATGACGAGTCGATCAAGGGCCTAAATCCTCACCTCGCTTAAGCGTTTCCAGAACAGGAAAACCTGCAAGTGCGCGCCGTGACTGGAATGCGTAATTGTCGGGTGTGCTGTTTTGGTCGCTATCCATAGCCAATTGAGGGGTCGAGAGATGTCAGTCGCCACCAGCCTTATCGAAGCGTCGTCGGCCCGGGTCATCTCGGCGCCAGCGGAAACCCTGTATCAGTTCAATGAATCGCCATTGCTGGCCCGTCAGGCCCGGCAGGAATCCAATGCCCGCAGCTATCCACGCCGCATTCCGCTGGCACTCAAGCGCGCCAGGGGCTTGTATGTCGAAGACGTCGAGGGGCGTACTTTCATCGACTGCCTGGCCGGTGCCGGCACGTTGGCGCTGGGGCACAACCATCCGGTGGTGATCGAGGCGATCCAGCAGGTGCTGGCCGATGAATTGCCGCTGCATACGCTGGACCTGACCACCCCGGTCAAGGATCAGTTTGTCCAGGATCTGTTCGGCCTGCTGCCCCCGGCGCTGGCGGCGCAAGCGAAAATCCAGTTCTGCGGCCCGACCGGCACTGATGCAGTGGAAGCGGCGTTGAAACTGGTGCGCACTGCCACCGGGCGCAGTACGGTGCTGTCGTTCTCCGGCGGTTATCACGGCATGAGCCAGGGGGCATTGAGCCTGATGGGCAGCCTGGGGCCGAAAAAACCGCTGGGGGCTTTGCTCAGCAGCGGCGTGCAGTTCATGCCATTCCCGTATGACTACCGTTGCCCGTTTGGCCTCGGTGGCGCGGCGGGGGTGAAGGCAAACCTGAGCTATCTGGAAAACCTGCTGAACGATCCTGAAGCGGGCGTGCAATTGCCTGCGGCGGTGATCGTCGAGGCGGTGCAGGGCGAGGGCGGTGTGATCCCCGCCGATATCGAATGGCTGCGCGGTTTGCGCAGGATCACCGAGAAGGCTGGTGTGGCGCTGATTGTCGATGAGATCCAGAGCGGTTTCGCCCGTACCGGCAAGATGTTCGCCTTTGAACACGCCGGCATCACCCCGGACGTGGTGGTGCTGTCCAAAGCCATCGGCGGCAGTCTGCCGCTGGCGGTGGTGGTCTATCGCGACTGGCTCGACACCTGGCAACCGGGCGCCCACGCCGGTACCTTCCGGGGCAATCAGATGGCGATGGCTGCAGGCTCTGCGGTCATGCGGTATCTGGTCGAACACAAGGTGTGCGAACACGCCGCCGCCATGGGCGCGCGCTTGAGTGAGCACCTGCGCATCCTGCAACGGGATTTCCCGCAACTGGGCGATGTTCGTGGTCGCGGTTTGATGCTTGGTGTCGAGTTGGTCGATCCGAATGGCGCCCCGGATGCGCTCGGCCATCCACCGTCGTTTGCGCGACTGGCGCCACTGGTGCAGCGCGAATGCCTCAAGCGTGGCTTGATTCTGGAACTGGGTGGCCGTCATGGCGCGGTGGTGCGTTTCCTGCCGCCGTTGGTGATCACCGCTGCCGAGATCGACCGTGTTGCCGAGATTTTCGGTCGCGCCCTGGGCGCGGCCATCGCGGCACTCTAAATTTCTCACCACGCCGAACGTTCTTTCTACATACCCGGCTGCACCCTTCGAGCAGCCCACCCTTACAACGATGGAGAATCAGCATGACGTCAGTATTCGACCGCGAGGACATCCTCTTTCAGGTCGTGGTCAACCACGAAGAGCAGTACTCGATCTGGCCGGATTACAAAGCCGTGCCAGAGGGTTGGCGCACCGTGGGCAAGAGCGGCTTGAAGAAGGAATGCCTGGCCTACATCGAGGAAGTCTGGACTGACATGCGTCCGCTGAGCCTGCGCCAGAAGATGGAAGGTCTGACAGCCGCTCAATAAGCGGCCAGGCAAAAAAAGAAACCCGCTGGACTGGATGCAGTCAGCGGGTTTTGTCATTTCCGGGATTTGATCATGCAGAGCGTTAATGCGCTGCACTCAACCCCTTGAGCAACTCGTCGACATTGCCTTCCAGTTCAACCACCGGGTCCGCCGCATCTGTACTCAACACCAACAGCCGACTACCCGATTCAGCAATCGCCGCTTTTACCGCCTCCGACGGCTGTCGATGGTGCAACACCAGCGCCACCTCATTGTCTTTTAGCGTCGCCGTCAGTTGCTTCAGATCTTCAGGTGCCCAGTCAGCATCAGGGCGTGGGTCCTGACCGATCAGCTCCAGGTTCAGGCTGCCGATCAGATACCCGAAGTGATCGCTCAAGCTCATCACACTCAGATTATCGGTACTGGCCAGACGCGCTTCGCTGTCGGCGCTGAGCTTGAGCAAGCGCTGTTTCAACGCCGCCAGATTCGCCTCGATCCTCGTCTTGGCGGTCGGTGCCAAACGCACCAGATCGGCGGCCATCACGTCGGCCATGCGTCCCATGTTGTTACTCGCCAGCCATGGCTGACTGTTCAAACCATCGACCTTCAACCCCGGTTGCACAGCGATGCCGGGCAGGGCGCCGTCGACCGGGCGGGCAGCATCGACTTCAACGATACGGATGTTGCTGCGGCGGGCGATCGGGTACAGCGGATCATCGGCCCACAGCGAGCGCACACCGATCACCGCATCGGCGCCGGTTGCCAGTTTGCTCAACGCCGGCGCGCCGCGCCCGGTGAAGTAGGCGGTCTGGCGACTGCCCGGCAGGTTGGCCGGTGCCGCACGTTCCAGGCTGACGTCGGTGCCTTTGAGCAGCACCTCGCCCAGGCCATAGGTGATTGGCAGCGAGGCGAGCACTCGCAGGGTTTTGGCGCTTTCGGCGGCCATCAAAGGCGTTGCGACCACGCCGCACAGGGCCATGGCCAACGTCAGGTTGCGCAATGAAAAAGCCATTTATCCAAGGTTCCCTTTCAGACTGGGGATGACACCGCGCGCGATGGCGGCGAGGGCGAAGGCGATGCCGGCGACCAGAATGATCGCGGCGCCGGACGGAATCGGCAGATCAAACACGATCGGCGCGAGAATTCCGCACAGGGTGCTGACGGTGGCAATCAATACCGAACACCCGAAAAAGCCCTTGAGCGACTGGCTGAGCAAACGCGCCGCCGCCGCCGGAATCACCAGCAGGGCGCCCACCAGAATTGCGCCGATGACTTTCACGGCCGCGACGGTGATCAGTGTCACCAGAATCACGAACAGGTAATCCAGAGTCTTTACGGCCACGCCGCGCACGGCGGCCAGTTGCGGGTTGAAACTGGCGAGCATGATGCGGTTGTACAGCGGCAGGGCCAGCGCCATGACCAGCGAACCGACGATGGCCAGCACTGCAAGATCGTTGCCGTTGACGGTCAGCACCGAACCGAACAGCACGTTCTCCAGAATGTGCACGTTGATCTTGCCCGCCAGAATCAGCAGCAGACTCGCGCCCAATGCCAGCGACACTGACAGGAACACGCCGATCAGGGTGTCGGGTGCCAGACCGGTGCGGTTGCGCAGGTAATTGAGCAGGATGCCGAACAGCAGGCAGTAACCGAACAGGCTGCCGTAAGGTCCGGTGTAGGGTTCGCCGAGCAGGATGCCGATGGCCACGCCGGTCAGCGCCGCATGGCCCACCGCCTCCGAGAAAAACGCGAAGCGCTTGACCACCACCAGCGTGCCGAGGCCACCGAGTACCGGGCCGATCAACAGACCGGCAAGCAATGCATTGACCACAAAACCATAGGCCAGCGCTTCGGGCAGGTAACCGGAGGAGGCCCAGCCCTGGACCATCAGACGAAAGGCTTCATAACTCATCAGGCAACGCTCCGTGGATGGGTCGAAAACAAACTCAGCAGGCGTTCCGGAGTCAATGCCTGTTGCGGTGTGGCGTCGAACAGCACGCGACGGTTGAGACCGGTGACGCGATCGGCCAGACGCCCGACCGCGTCCAGATCATGTTCGATCCACAGCACGGTGATGCCCGCTGCGCGCCAGTCGCCGAGCAGGCGTTCGAATACCTGGATCCCGGCTTCGTCCAGAGCCGACATGGGTTCGTCGAGCACCAGCAGTTGCGGCGCCGGGATCAGCCCTTGCGCGAGGAGCACTCGCTGACGTTCACCGCCGGACAGCGCGCCCATGCGGCGTTTGCGTTTGTCCTGCATGCCGACGCGCTCCAGTGCCGCACCGATGGCGCCGGCGTAGCGCTTGCTCAATCCGAGAAACGCCGGCCGGCGCTGGCACATGGCGGCCATGAAATCGTCGACTGTCATCGGCAAACCGCGATCGAATTCCAGCGCCTGCGGGACGTAGCCGATGGTGCCGGGCATGCCGGGCCATTGCAGGCTCAACTGCCCCTGATGCGGCATTTGCCCCAGCAACGTCTTGATCAGCGAGCTCTTGCCACCCCCGTTGGGGCCGACCAGTGCATGCACGCTGCCGGGCTGTACCTCAAAGGTTACGTTGTCGAGAATCGTGGTGCGCCCCAGCGTCAGACTGACTTCGGCAAAATCCAGCGTCGGCCCCGAAACCTGCGCGAGCAAGCTCGCTCTCACAGCGGATCTGGATGCGTCAGAAAGGGTTTGTTTTACCGTCATGCGCCGGACTCCTGAATCGCCCGAACCACGGTGTTGAGGTTACCGGTCATTTCCTTTTCGTACTTGTCTGCCGCGTATTCACCGTAAGAAATGTGCGACAGCGGGTACAGCTTCACGCCTGACTCACGCTCAATGGTGTCGACATACGTGGATGGGAAGTCCATTTCCGAAAAAATCACTTTTACGTCCAGTTCGCGCAACTGGTCGATGGTCTTTTTCAACTGGCTCGGGCTCGGTTCAATACCGTGGGCCGGTTCAACCACCGCGGTCACTTCCAGGCCGAATTCGCGCAGCAGGTAGTCATAAGCGGCGTGAACCGTGGCGACGCGCAATTGGGCGTTGGGTGCCTGGGTCAGTTTGGCGAGCGCATCGGCACGCATCTGCCGCAGGCGTTTGCCGTAGGCGCGGGCATTTTGGGTGTAGGTCTTGGCGTTGTCCGGATCGAGTTTGCCCAGCTCGCGAGCGATGTTGTTGACCTGCGCGATAGAGGCGCTGATCGACAGGAACGTATGCGGATTCACGACTTTGCCGGCACCGCGTGCGGCGACCCCGGTGGCGGCCAGCAGCGGCACGTTTTCGTTGGCTTCGATGGTGTTGACGTTTGGCGTTTCGCTGGCCGCGATCATGCGGTCGGCGAAATCATCATGGCCGACACCGTTGAGCACGATCACATCCAGACCGCTGATGCGTTTGATGTCCTCGGCCCGGGGTTCGTAGGCGTGCGGATTGAAACCCGCAGGAATCAGCGGCACGACCTCAGCCTTGTCGCCGACGATGTTCGCCACATAGCTGTAATAAGGATGCAAGGTGATGCCGATACGCAGGCGTTTGGCCGGATCGGCGCTCGCTAGCGGGCTCAGCAGGCAGGCGCAAAGGCCCGCTAGAAACAAACGTAACAACGGACGGCGAGGCGATGAAATAGACATGGGCAAGCGGTCTTCTCTCGAATAAGGGCGAGGAATCAATGACGATGTTCGCGGGTAACCCCGGCATCGTATTGCGCGACGATCTGTTTCCACCCGGCGGCGGACAGGGCGGTGTCGGTCAGTTTCGGTGGCGCTTGCAGACCCGCATCACGATTGAGCCAGATATCCGGTGCAGCCTTGTCATCGGCGGTTACGCGCATCAGAAACGAACCGGCGACGGCGGGTGTCTGGCTATGGCCGAAGTAGGCGCTGTCCGCGAGTATTTGCCAGGCATGGCCGCCACGGCTGATCGCGCTGATGTCCTGAGCAAACGGGGCGAAACCTTCATCGGCCAGGCCTTGTGGGGACGGCAGGGTTTTCTGTTCTTCGCGCAGCAACTGGATTTCGTCCAGCGTCACGCGCAGATCGGCATAAATGCCCTGCTCGGCGGCGCTGAGGTCGCGCCGGGCATCGAACTGATGGCTGGCAACAGGCTCTGGTTCGTGGGAAACCCTGCGCCATGCCACCACGGAACCTGCTATCGCGAGGATCAGCAGGCACAGCAGCAAGACGTTGAGGGTTTCATGGCCGGCTCCAGCCGGGCGCACAACTTGGGTGGTTGGCGTACTCATGGTGCCTCGATGTCCGCTTGGTCGATTTCCACGACGTGCCCCGGACCGGCATCGAACAGTACGTAGAACTCGGTGCCGGGTTTCTTGAAGGTCAGGGTCGAGTCGCTACCGAGTTTGCCCGGCACCAGAATCGTCTCGTCGTAGCCGATCACGTCGAGGGTTACCCCCGGCGCGCCGCTGCCGTCGGAGAAACCGCCGGTGCATTTGATCTGCTCGGCATCAATGGCTTTGCACTCGCACATCGGGTTGTGCGCCAGGGCGCCGGCGCTGAAGCCGGCGCACAGTACCAGCAGCGCGGCCCTCAGTCGCAGACGGGAAGGGCGTTGAGCGGGGCTCATGGGTTGGCTCCTTGTTTGTTCAGCCAGGCAATGGTGGCGGGGGAGGCCTGGCTCAGGGGAATCGAGGCCTGATGCATGCTGCCGTCCCAGCCCTCCAGGGTGATCCACAGTTCGGCGTCAGCTTTGGTTTTTTCCGGGATCGGCAGTTGTGTGCCCATTCGGTAAGGCGTACCGAAGAAGATCACGCCGGCTGCACGCAGGCTGCGCGGCTTGCCGATGCGCAGATAGGTGGCCTTGACCTGTTCGATACAGGTCTCGCAGAGGGCCGCGCTAAAACTCTTCATATAGCCGGCCGGCCCCGTGAGGATGGGGGCTTCATTGCGAAGTTCGGCCAATCGCAGGCTCCAGGGCCCGACCTGGATATCACCGATCTCGTGCTGACCCAGGCCACTGTCGCCGCGAAACAATGAGGCATCGGCGAAGTATTTGGGCATGAAGCCCAGGGGGATCAACAACAGCAGAACATTGATGTGAAACCGCCACTTGTGCCAGAAGCGAGACAGTCGGGATGGCCGCTTGATCAAGGTTGACTTGCTCACAGGCTGGCCTGCGAGGGTTCACGGCTCATGGCCGCTTGCGCCTTGATGCGGGTTTTCTTGTCCTCGCGCTTCAGCGCGTTGGCGGTCGCCAGCGCGGTACGCTTGGTCCAGATCAGCAGGCCACTGAGCACCATCATGCTCAGCAGCAGGCCGAAGAAAAACCAGATCAGCTTGATCCAGATTCCGCCGAAGTCACCGGTGTGCAGCGGGCGCATGGATTCGGTTACGAACTCCAGCGAGGAGCGATCGGACAGTAACCGTAAAGCGGCCAGGTCACCGTTGTACGGGTTGAGCGTCGCGGTCTGGAACATCAATGGATACCAGCCGCGACCGCCGACGCTCATGTGGCTGTAGGCGTTACCCGGCAGGCTGACGAAACTGGCTTGCAGCCCCGGAATCTTCTGTTGAGCGATCTCGATGGCGTGATCCAGGCTGATATGTGGCGGCGGCGTGCCTGTTGCTGAAACGGGTACGCTTTCTCGGGACATGGCCGGGATGATCGGTTCGCTGGAGATGGAAATCTGGTTATCAAACAGAATCGCCCGGATCAGGAACCAGATGCCGGTAATGGAAATGACCGCAATGAACCAGATCGACCAGATGCCGCACAGTCGATGGAAGTCGCCCCAGAAGATGCGTGCTCCGTGGCGCACACGCAGGGTCGGACGCAGAAAACCTTTCCAGAAGCGCTTGTAGACCACCAGTCCGGTCATCAACGAGACCAGCATGGGCACGCCCAGAAACGACACCAGATACCACCCCCAACTGAAACCGTTGGTGAATGGCACCAGCCACCAGCCATGCAGGGCGCGGGTGAAAGCCTTGAAGTCGAAGGCGGGCGCAGTGCCCTGAATGACGCCGGTGTACGGGTTGACGTAGACCGTCAGTGAGCGCCCGTCGGGGTAGCTGACTTCGACATCAAGGGCAAAGTGTGATTCGTCCGGACGGCTGATGCTTTGCACCAGTGTCTGGGGCTCGGCCTTTTTGATCGCAGCCAGAATCTGGTCGTAGCTGAGCAGCGGGGCATCGTCTGAGGGCTGGCTGGCGCGCATTTGCGGGTTGGCCAGCCAGACAATCTCCTGGCTGACGACCGCCAGCGTGCCGGTGACGCAGACGATCAGGACAAAAAACCAGATGGGCAATGCAAGCCAGCTATGTGCCAGGAACCACAGTTTGGAGCGGGATTTCTTCGACATGATTACGCGTCTTGATTCGGTGAAAGGCCGCGTGACTACGGGCTTCGTAGTTGGCGTCCCTGAAAGGCGCAGTCGTGGCTTTTGCCTACGCGAAAGGCCTGTATCCCTATAAGACGGATGAGCGAAGCAAATCCCGATAAACGATATGAAAGTAAATGTTTCGCAATTCTCCGGATGATCCAGAACTGCTCTTGGGGATCTCGGTAAGTAGCGCTGGCAGGTGAAGCAACCGCGCCAAACAACCCTGTGAGAGCGGGCTTACTCGTGAGGAGGCCAGACCTGCCACGCAAAAATCTAACCCTGACTGAACATCTCCATTGCCCGCTGCCTGATTTGCTCCTCTGTCAGATCCTCCTTGCGTGTGGCCAGAAACCACAAATGCCCATAGGGATCCTTCAACGTGCCGCTGCGATCACCGTAAAACTGGTCCTTGACCTCGGACACCGTCGTCGCCCCGGCGTCCAGCGCCCGTTGAAATGATTTGTCGACATCAGTCACATACAGATGCAAACCGACCGATACCGCTTTGTCGGGGCTGCTCAGTGGCCCTTGATCACACGGCGAGCCGAGCATGATTGCGCTGTCGCCGATACGCAGTTCCGCGTGGCCGATGCCGCCATCGGGCATGGCCAGGCGCATGACTTCGGTGGCACCGAAGGCTTTCTTATAGAAATCGATGGCCTCGGCGGCCTTTTGGATGCCCAGGTATGGGGTAATGCTGTGATACCCCTCCGGGATGGGTTTGACGCTCATGACGTTCTCCCTGATTTTTATTCGAAGAGATGTGGCTCCACCCCACAGGTGGAAAATTCACTATAGAACTGTCCTTGCGGCGAGGATTTTTGCCCGACGAGCAGCACCCCATATCCGTATTAGAGAAAGTGCGGCCCGGGTCCTTGTTCTCCCAGCACATCGCCCTGATTGCGCAGCGGACAAGCCTCCATCGACAGGCAGCCACAACCAATGCAGCCATTGAGTCGGTCGCGCAGCAGCGTCAGTTGGTTGATCCGCTCATCCAGTTCGCGCTGCCACTGCTGCGACAGGATCTTCCAGTCCGCCGCGGTCGGGGCACGATCATCCGGCAGGATTTTCAATGCCTCGCCAATCTCCGCCAGCGTAATGCCCAGGCGCTGTGCAACCTTGATCAGCGCTACCCGCCGTAGCACTGCGCGTGGATAACGCCGCTGATTTCCGCCATTGCGCTGGCTTTTGATCAACCCCTTGGCTTCATAAAAGTGCAGGGCGGTGACTGCAACGCCGCTGCGGGCCGCGACTTCACCCACGCTTAACGGCTTGTGTAGGTTTTCTTTGGTGATCATCTGAAACAGCTCTTGACCTTGACTTAACTAGAGGTTTTACCCTGCGATCCTTCGAGTCGCAAGATTCGTCATACAGATACGAGGGGGCTTTTCATGCAAGCATCAGCGAAAAATCGTAGCTTCACCCAGTTGATCGAATTCGAGATCGAACCTCGGCAGCAAACGGCACTGGTCTTGGCGTTGTCGGTGCAAACCGAGCGTCTGGCCCTGCGCTACGAGGGGTTTGTCAGCGCCAGCGTGCAGGCCAGCGACGATGGCCGGCGGGTGTTGAGTTTTCTGCAATGGCAGAGCCGCGAGGCCGGGGAGGCGGCATTCAGCAGTTTCGAGAATGGTGAGCAGGATTTTTGGCAGTTGATCCGCGCCCATCAAGCGAAAACCGTTACGTTCAATTCGTTCCAGGTGCTGAGCAGCATCGCCCGCAGTCATGACGATGCACTGCACTGCCATCTGGTCGGGTAGATCGAAAACCGGATCAGCCATTTGCGGGGAAATGGTCAAATTCTGATAGCCACTATCGAGAGCGTTGATTTTTGCACGAGCGCGGCCGGGCGTAGCCTTTGTCCATCGACTCCACACTGCTTGCCAGGACGCTCCCCATGAATCGCTTACTGACCCTTTCGCTGTTGCTCGTGGTTTCCGTGCTTGCCGGATGTGCCACCCATGTCTCCCCGGAACAACGTCCCTACACCCCCGAAGAAACCCGTGAGTTGGCGATGGAGGCCCTCAATCGCAGTGGTTTGTCCTTTGATGAATATCACGCGAAAAAAGCCTTGTTGCTTGGCCAGTCACCCAAAGCATTTGGTTTCGATAAACAAGGCGAAATGAGCGCCGAGCGTGCCGTACAGCTGCATGGCCGCTCAAGCTGAAAGGCAACTGTACTGCTTGAAGTTTTACCTAACTGTCCGTGGGTTTACTGGGCTGCGTGGGATAGGGTCAACATCTGAATGACCTTGATGGATTGCCCACCATGACCCTCTCGCTTGATCTTCTGCTGGGCTTTGCCCTGTTTGCCCTTGTCACCTCGATTACGCCGGGGCCGAACAACACCATGTTGCTGGCATCGGGGGTAAATTTCGGTTTCAACCGTACTATCCCGCACATGCTCGGCATCACCTGCGGCTTCTTTGTTCTGGTGGTGGCGGTGGGTTTTGGTTTGGGCGCGGTATTTCAGAACTATCCGATTCTTTATACGGTGCTGCGCTACGTCGGCGCCGTATATCTGCTGTATCTGGCGTGGAAAATCGCGCGCTCCGGGCCTGTCGGTGACAGCGCGCAAGGCGAAGGCAAGCCGATCAGCTATCTGGGTGCTGCAGCGTTCCAGTGGGTCAATCCCAAGGCGTGGATCATGGCCATCGGTGCCATCAGTACCTACACGCCGATGCAGGGTTATTTCACCAATGTGCTGGTGATCGCCGCCGTGTTCGCCATCATCAATCTACCGAGCGTCGGCGTCTGGGCCGCGTGCGGTACGCTATTGCGCAATGTGCTGAAGGATCCGCGCTGGTTGCGTGTTTTCAACTGGGGAATGGCCACGTTGCTGTTGATTTCGCTGTACCCGTTACTTCTCGAAAGCTTTAGCTGACGCATTGCTTCAATCGCCGGCCCGATGCCTGTTAAGCTCGGCTTCAGGAGCGTTCCTACGCACTTTTAAATGAAGTTGTTCTTCTTTAACGGCATCCGATCAGGTATTGATGACGCTCTCCAACCGACGCGCAGCTCACGAGGCTGCGCTGTGCCGTTTGCAGACACGAGCCTCCTGATCCCGGAACACGCTCTGCGAGTCTTTTATGAACACACGTCCGTTGTATTTCGATTACGCCGCCACCACACCGGTGGACGAGCGTGTCATCCAGGTGATGATCGAATGTCTGGGGTTTCACGGTAACTTCGGCAACCCGGCTTCCAGCTCCCACGCGTTCGGCCAGCAGGCCCGGAAAACGGTCGAGCAGGCTCGCCGGCAAGTCGCCGAACTGGTGGGTGCGCAAGCCGGACAGATCGTCTGGACCTCCGGTGCCACCGAGTCCAATAACCTCGCCCTCAAAGGCGTGGCCCAAGCGCGCGGTGTGCCGGGCGGCCACATCATTACCAGCCAGATCGAACACAAAGCCGTCCTCGATACCGCCCGCCAATTGCAGGACGCCGGCATCGCCGTGACCTATCTTGTGCCGGACACCGACGGCCTGATCACGCCGCAGGCTGTCAGCGAAGCGATGCGCGATGACACCTTTCTGGTGTCACTGATGCTGGTCAACAACGAACTCGGCACGGTCAACGACATCCCCGCCATCGGCGAGGTCGTGCGTGGCCGCCAAGCACTGTTCCATGTCGATGCGGCTCAAGGTGCCGGAAAAGTGGCAATCGATCTGGCGCAGTGGCCGGTCGATCTGATGTCGTTTTCGGCGCACAAGCTATACGGTCCCAAAGGCATCGGCGCCCTGTATGTCGGCCCGCGGGCGCAGCAACGTTTGCAGGCGCAGATCCATGGCGGCGGCCACGAGGGAGGGCTTCGTTCCGGGACTCTGGCGACCCACCAGATTGCCGGTATGGGCGCGGCGTTTGCCTTGGCTGCAGCCTCCTTTGATGAAGAGAAGACGTCCATCGTCGCGCTGCGCGAGCGTCTGCTCGAACCACTGCTGAGCTTGCCGGGCGTCAATCTCAACGGCAGCGCGAGCCACCGTATCCCGCACACCTTGAGCCTGACCTTCGGCGAAGGCGAGTTCAACAGCGCGGCGCTGAGCCATTCGATGGCGTTTTCCGCAACCTCGGCCTGCAACTCGGCAAGCAACGCGCCGTCCCATGTGCTGTTGGCGTTGGGGCATGACGCACGTCTAGCCGAACGCACTATTCGCTTGAGCCTTGGCCGTTTTACAACGGCCGAGGATATCGACAAGGCCGTAGAATTGATCAAAACCGCCTGCGCCAGTGCTCCGGCATTCTGGGCGACAGGTCTTTAACCAGCCGACCTAACGGCTACGAATAATAACGATGAAGTGATTGGCAGGAGACATGATGAGTAACCAGACCTCGACCGAAGGATCGGTGCCCCAGCGCCTTGCGCAGACCCGCGAACTGATGCGCCGCGAAGGCATTCATGCGTTGTTGGTGCCGTCGGCCGACCCGCATTTGTCGGAATATCTGCCGGGTTACTGGCAAGGCCGGCAATGGCTTTCTGGCTTCCACGGCTCGGTCGGGACTTTGATTGTCACCGCAGATTTCGCCGGCGTCTGGGCTGACAGTCGTTACTGGGAGCAGGCGACCAAGGAACTCAAGGGTAGCGGTATCGAACTGGTCAAGTTGCAACCGGGTCAGCCGAGTCCGTTGGACTGGCTGTGCGAGCAGACGCCGCAAGGTAGTGTGGTTGCCGTCGATGGTGCAGTAATGGCTGTGGCTTCGGCGCGCACCTTGAGCTGTAAACTTGAAGCACGCGGCGCTCGACTGCGTACCGATATCGATTTGCTGAAGGAAGTCTGGAGCGATCGGCCGAGTCTGCCGAATGCCCCGATCTATCAGCATCTGCCGCCACAGGCGACTGTCAGCCGTGTCGACAAGCTGGGCAAACTTCGCGAAACCATGCAGGAGCGCGGAGCAGACTGGCATTTCATCGCCACCCTCGACGACATTGCATGGTTGTTTAATCTGCGTGGCGGCGATGTTTCGTTCAACCCGGTGTTTGTTTCCTTCGCGTTGATCAATCAACAGCAAGCCACGCTGTTCGTGGCCTTGAGCAAGGTTGATGCAGGTTTGCGCGCAGTGCTCGAAAAAGATGGCGTGACGCTGCGCGATTACAGCGAAGTGGCTGACGCCTTGCGCGCTGTGCCGAATGGCGCCAGCCTGCTGGTGGATCCGGCGCGAGTCACCAGCGGTCTGCTGGATAACCTCGACAGCGGCGTGAAACTGGTCGAAGGCTTGAACCCGACCACGCTGGCCAAATCGCAAAAAAGCGAAGCCGATGCTCAGCACATTCGCAAAGCAATGGAGCAGGATGGCGCAGCGTTGTGCGAATTTTTCGCCTGGCTGGAGTCGGCCTGGGGCCGAGAACGCATCACCGAATTGACCATCGACGAGAAACTCACCGCTGCCCGTGAACGTCGTCCTGATTATGTTTCGCTGAGTTTCAACACCATTGCTGCGTTCAATGCCAATGGCGCGATGCCGCATTATCACGCCACCGAAGAAGAACACGCGGTGATCGAGGGCGATGGTCTGCTGCTGATCGACTCCGGTGGTCAGTACCTGGGCGGCACGACCGATATCACAAGGATGGTGCCGGTCGGTACGCCGACTGAAGAACAGAAACGCGATTGCACGCGCGTTTTGAAAGGCGTGATTGCACTGTCGCGAGCGCAATTTCCGAAAGGCATTCTGTCGCCGCTGCTTGATGCCATCGCTCGTGCGCCAATCTGGGCTGAGAGCGTGGATTACGGTCATGGTACCGGTCACGGCGTAGGCTATTTCCTAAACGTTCACGAGGGCCCGCAAGTCATTGCCTATCAAGCGGCGCCGGCACCGCAGACGGCGATGCAGCCAGGGATGATCACGTCCATCGAGCCTGGCACTTATCGTCCGGGTCGTTGGGGCGTGCGCATCGAGAACCTGGCGATGAACCGTGAGGCGGGCAGCAGTGAATTCGGCGAATTCCTCAAGTTTGAAACCTTGACGCTGTGCCCGATCGACACTCGGTGCCTGGAGCCTGCGTTGCTGACGCAGGAAGAGAAACAGTGGTTCAACACCTATCATGCCCAAGTGCGTGAGCGTCTGAGCCCGTTGCTCGATGGTGCGGCGCTGGAATGGCTGAACACTCGCACTATCGCTATCTGATCGACCGCAACTCAGGCGCTGATACCAGCGCCTGAGTCACAGCTTCCTCTAGGGTTGGCGCAGCACTTCTTCGACAAAGTCGAGGCGATCCTGGCCAAAGAACATCTGATTGCCAATAAACATGCTCGGCGCGCCGAAAACTCCGCGCTTAACCGCTGTTTCCGTATTTTCCTTAAGAACGGCTTTGACGGTTTCGTCGTTGGTCAGCGCCAGTACTTCTTGTGGATCGAAACCGTGTTCGCTCAACACCGCTGCGACAGTTGCTGGTTCATCCAGGCTGCGGCCTTCTACCCAAAGTGCGCAAAACAGGCAATCAATTAAGGCCTGGAAACGATTTGGCTGACGCAGTTGAACACCTGTCACGGCGCGCATCAGTGTCAGCGTATTGATGGGGAAGTGTGGGTTGAACCTCAGGGCGACACCATAGCGTTTGGCATAGCGATCCAGATCCTGAAACATATAGCGACCTTTTGCCGGAATCATTGCCGGGGAGGCGTTACCGGTGGCTTTGAATACGCCGCCCAGCAGCATAGGGGTGTAGATCAGCTCACTGTTGGTCGCGGCGCATATCTTCGGCAACTGGGTATAGGCGAGGTAAGTGGCAGGGCTGCCGAGGTCAAAATAGAACTCCACGGTTTTGCTCATCATCGCTGAACGCTCTTTATTGTTATGGAGGGGGATTACCAGCGCTCGTTCCAAGGGCGCAGGTCCAGCTCAAACGTCCACGCATCCCGTGGCTGACTGTGCAGATACCAATAGTTTTCGGCAATGTGTTCGGGGTTGAGAATACCGTCCTGATCCTTGGAGGCGTACTTCTCGGGAAAGCTGTTGCGGATGAAATCGGTATCGATGGCGCCATCGACCACTACATGCGTGACGTGAATGTTCATCGGCCCCAATTCACGCGCCATGCTCTGTGCCAGAGCGCGGATACCGTGTTTGGCACCCGCGAACGCGGCGAAACCCGACGCCCCGCGAAGTCCGGCGGTCGCGCCCGTGAAGAGAATGCTGCCACGTTGACGGGTAACCATGCGTTTGGCCACTTCGCGAGCATTGAGGAAACCTGAAAAACAGGCCATTTCCCAGATCTTGAAGTACTTGCGAGCGGTTTCCTCGAGGATGCTGCACGGCACGTTCGCGCCGATGTTGAATACGAAGGCTTCAATCGGACCGACGCGAGTTTCGATGTCTTCGATCAGTGCAATGACGTCTTCCTCCTTGCGCGCGTCGCAGGCGAAGCCGTGGGCTTCGCCACCCTCGGCCCGAATGGCCTCCACCAACGGCTGCAATTTATCGGCGTTGCGCCGCGTGACGCAGGCGATGAGTCCTTCCCTGGCAAAGCGCTTTGCAATCGCGCCGCCCGTCGCATCGCCAGCGCCGACAACCAATACGACCTTCTTGTTATTCATGGGTAGCCCCTTTATTAAACGATCGTTAAGTGAACGAACGTTATGCTAGGATCCAGGCAACGTCAAGGCAGCCAGTTCGAGAGCAAACATATGCGTTACTCCGCCAGTCACAAACTGCAAACCCGGGAAAAACTATTGCAGAGCAGTGCGCTGTCAGCCAAGCGATCCGGGTTTTCCACGGTTGGCGTCGATGGCTTGATGAAAGCCATTGGCTTGAGTGGTGCGGCGTTTTACAGCCACTTCTCGTCCAAGGATGCGTTGTTCTCTGCCATCGTCGAGCGAGAGTTGGGTCAGAGCCTTGAGCGACTGGGCGGGCAGGGCACGCAGGATCGTGAGCGACTGGAACGCTGTCTCAAGCACTATTTGAGTATGGCCCACGTTGAACAGCCAGAATCCGGCTGTGCCTTGCCTGCGTTAGGGGCGGAAATCGCACGTTCGGATATTCAGGTGCGTGAACAGGCAGAGTTGTGGATATGTCAGCTTCAAGAGCGTTGGGCGCAGATACTTGAGAGCGACAGTCTGGCATGGTCGGTCCTGTCGCAGTGTGTGGGGGCGCTGGTGGTGGCGCGTATGCTGGCCACGCCGGACATTCAGCGAGCGGTGCTGAAGTCCAGTCACAACGAGATTGGACGCCAGATCGCTACACGGCCGTGATCTATTTACAGATGACGATCATGCTGCGACTTGTGTAGCCAGCGGGGTTGAGGCCAAACGGATAGTCGCCTGGCTCTTCCACGGCATCCCCCGATTTGGCGATAACCCTGTAGCCTTTCGGAGCGCAGGAAGTAGCTGCGCTGGTATAGCAACGATCCCAAGAGGACGAGAGTCCCGAACAGTTGATGTGCAGTCCTTTCTTGCCGTGCTTTACCGAAGTTTTCGACGTTGCCGCGCAGCCAGTGACTGCGAGTACGGCTACCAGTATCAAAATTCGCTTCATTACTGTCCTTATAGCTAGCAGCCACGAGTCTCTCGCTCGGGTCTGCCTGTATTCGCTCGCACTCTAAGCGTTTCGATATCCCTATCCGAAAAAATCCATATCTGGCACTGAGTTAAGGGGTTAAACATGGCCTAAATGAACGCCAATTGCCAGACCTTCGTCAAATCCTGTTTCAATCTGCCGCAATGACAGGCTTGGCCGCGCTACCCATAGTCATGGTTGCGCCGACGGAAGCCAGGATAATGCACAGGATCGCCAGCCATTGTGACAGTGTGAGGTATTCCTGCAGGAACAGCAGTCCCGACAACGCTCCGAACGCGGGTTCGATGCTCATTAATGTACCGAAGGTGCGTGCAGGCATACGCGTGAGTGCGACCATTTCCAGCGTGTAGGGAAGGGCGGTGGACAGGATGGCAACGCCAATGGCAATCGGGATCAGCGATGGCGTCAGTAGAGCTGCTCCGGCATGCACGATACCTATGGGGGCCACAAACAGGGCTGCGATCATCACGCCTAACGCAGCGGTTGTAACACCGTTGTCGGCACCGGCCTTCTGACCGAACAGGATGTAAAGCGCCCAGCAGACGCCGGCACCTAAAGCATACCCGGCGCCGACCCCATCGATGCCTGCGGTTGTTGCCCCTGTAGGTATCAACAGCAGCAGTCCGGTTGCTGCCAGGCCGATCCATAGAAAATCGATGGCGCGACGGGATGCATATATGGCTACAGCCAGCGGACCGGTGAATTCGAGAGCAACGGCGATTCCCAGCGGAACTGTGCGCAAAGACATATAGAAGAGGAAGTTCATGCCGCCCAATGCCATGCCGTAGACGATCACTGTGCGCAACGACTTGGTGGTTAGCTTCGCTCGCCATGGGCGTAGCAATAACAACATGATCACGCTCGCGAAGAGCAAGCGCAGGGTGGTTGTTCCTTGGGCGCCAACCACCGGAAACATGCTTTTGGCCAGAGAGGCCCCGGACTGGATCGATGCCATGGCTATCAAAAGCAGGCCAACCGGGAACAGCATGGAGGCAAGAGAGCGGGGTTGGTCGTTCATCGTGCGGCATCGTCCAAAGTGAGAGCGGGGGTATTGTTTTAGGTGTTGGGCAATATACTGCGCATTCACTGTCGCTTCGTCTATATATAAGCGGCTCTTTCCGTCAATCTATAGAAAAGCGAAATTAATGGTTGACGGCGAATTCCAGACGTCTATAATGCGCCCCACTTCCGGCGCAGTCGAAACGGAAAACTCCTTGAGATTCAACGAGTTATGAGGTTTTCGGCAGCAAGCTGCTTCGGTTCATCGAAGCCAGAAAGAAGTTGAAAAAGAGGTGTTGACAGCAGCGTGTAACGCTGTAAAATTCGCCTCCCGCTGACGAGAGATCGAAGGCGCAAGTGGTTGAAGTTGTTGAAGAATTCTTCGAAAACTTCTGAAAATAATCACTTGACAGCAAATGAGGCTGCTGTAGAATGCGCGCCTCGGTTGAGATGAAAGATCTTAACCAACCGCTCTTTAACAACTGAATCAAGCAATTCGTGTGGGTGCTTGTGGAGTCAGACTGATAGTCAACAAGATTATCAGCATCACAAGTTACTCCGCGAGAAATCAAAGATGTA